>JASFRZ010000120.1:0-11953 GCA_050114655.1 Acidobacteriota bacterium | reverse complement strand
AGACGGCGCGAGCATCACGGCGGCGCGCGCCGAGATGCAGGCGGCGATGCCGGAGCGCTGGCGTGAGGCGGCGCCGGGCGACAACAACGGCGTGGCGGTGCTGCCGCTGCGCGGCACCGACATCGGCCCGACGACGGAGCGTTTCCTGGCGTTGCTCGGCACGGTTGCCGGTGCCCTGCTGCTGGTGTGCTGTGCCAACCTTGCCGGCCTGCTGAGCGCGCGCACCGGCAGCCGGGCGCGCGAGCTCGCCATCCGCTCGTCGCTCGGTGCACCGCGCGCCCGGCTGCTGCGGCAGATGATGACCGAGTCGGTGTTGCTGGCACTCGCCGGGGCCGCGGCCGGTGTGGTGCTCTCCCTGCTGCTCACCTCCGCGTTGCAGTCGGCCTTCTACGCGACGGACGACGCCGGCCGTGCCTACTACGTCGACCTGTCGCTGTCCCCGCAGGTGGTCGGTGGTGTGCTGGTTCTCGCCGTGGCGTGCGGCCTGCTGTTCGGCATCCTGCCGGCGCTGACCTCGGCGCGGCTGGGCGGCGCGGCGTCGACGTTGCGGCGCTCGGCGAAATCGCTGGGTGGGGGCGGCCGCGCAGGCAAGCTGCTGATCGGCGCGCAGACCGCCGTGGCGGTTTCGTTCGTGGTGGTTGCGGCGCTGCTCGTGTCGAGCGCGACCGCGCTGTTGCGAGGCGCCAACTACGACCCCGAGGGGGTTGCCCTGCTGCGCCTGCGACCACGGCTCGTTGGCTACGAGCCGGCGCGCGCGCAGGAGTTTGTACGAGCCGCGGTGCGGGCGGTGGCGGAACTGCCCGAGGTCGAGTCGGTGACCATGGTCGGCACCGGCGTCGCGCTATGGGGCTTGTCAGCCGATGTGGCGCTGCCGGACAGCGAGGATGCGGTGCTTCAGGCCGGCTACCTCGAGGTCGGCCCTGATTACTTCGAGACCCTGCGCACGCCGATACTGCGCGGCCGCGAGATCGAGCGCGAGGACGACCCTCAGGCGCCCATGGTGGCGGTGGTCAACGCCACGCTGGCGGCCACGCTGTGGCCGGAGGGCGACGCGGTGGGCCGCGAGGTCATCGTCGGACAGCGGCGCTACACGGTGATCGGTGTGGCGGCCGACGTCGAACTGCAGCACCGCGGCGAGGCGCCACGACCCTACCTGTACACCGCATTCTGGCAGAACCCCGAGGAGGTCGACACGCGCCTGCAGGTGCGCGTGCGGGGCGACGCGGCGGCGTTGTTGCCGCGTTTGATGGGCGCGGTGTCACGCGTCGATCCGGAGGTACCGATCAGCGAGCCGCTCACCTTGACGCAACGGGTCAACGGCTACCTGAGGCCGCAGCGCATGGGCGCCGCGGCGGTCAGTTACGCTGCCGGGCTCGCCGTGCTGCTGAGCGCGATGGGCCTGTACGCTGCGCTCGCCGCCGGCGTCAGCGCTCGCCGCCACGAGCTCGGTGTGCGCATGGCGGTGGGGGCGAGCGCGGGCGAAGTGTTCCGGATGATCGTCAGGCAAGGCAGCGCGACGAACGCGGCGGGCGTGGCGGTCGGCCTCGGCGTGGCGGCGGCCGCGACGCGGCTGCTGCAACACCTGCTGTACGGCTCGCCGACGGGCGATTGGTTGCTGTTCGGTGGCGCCGCGCTGGCGGTGGCAATCGGCGGGGTCGCCGCCTCACTGGTACCGGCGTGGCGCGCCGCGCGCACCGCACCGTTGCGCGCTCTGCGACCCGACTGAAGGGCGGGAGCTACGCCGCGGCGAGCTCGCGGTGGTGGTCGATCCAGTAGCCCCAGATGACCAGCAGCCACATGGAGTGTCCTGCCCATGCGATGGCGGCAACACTCGGCGGCGGTGGGCCGAACACGTTCGCCAGGTAGACCAGGGTCAGAAACCCCACCAGCCCCCACAGACCGAACTTGCCGACGCGGTCCTTGGCGCGGGTGGTGCGCATGTACAGCAGCAGGCCGAGCGCGAGGATCCCGAATTCCAGCGCGAGCGTGACCGGCACCGAGTTCCACAGCCCCAGTCCGATGCGCGTCGTTCCGCCGGGGAACAGCGGTAGGTCGGGCCGGTGCACCACGGCGTCGAGCAGCCAGTGGCTCAGTACCGCGGCGCCGCACACCCAGGCACCGCGCGGGTAGCGTCGCAACGCGTAGTACACCGCCCCGAAGGCGAGCGACCAGCCGATCACCGCCAGCAGGCTGTGGGTGATCGGGTAGTGGACGAAGTCCAGCGGCGTCACCCGGGTGATGCCGGGGGCGATCTCGACGCGCTCGAGGCCGACCAGCAGAAGCGTCGGCCACAGTAGGTCGACGAACTGGGCGGCGAGGAACAGCGTGCCGAGAGAGGTCTTGGGTGCGAGCGATTTACTGCCGAGCCCGACGCCGAAGTGACCGAGGAACATGGCGCGGACTATACCCCGTAGACCTTCGCCGGCGCAGGAGGTGAGCTGGGCGCCCATCGACCGCGTGCGAGCGGCCGCACACGTTGACCGCACGGGCTACGGCGGGAATACTCAGCCGATCGTCATGCGCTTCCCCAGGAGGATCCCGAGATGGCCGCAAGATCCCGCTCTTTGATGGTTTCGTTCCTGTTCCTCGCGGTGATCGGCGTCACCGCGCTGGTCGCCGCTTCGTCGTCGATCGCCGCGCCGATGCAGGCCCAATCCGGCCAGGCGGTCGACGAGGAGTACACGGCCAAGATCCTCGAGGACACCACCAAGCCGGAGTTCCTCACCCCCCTGGTCGACTTCCTGCCGGCCGCCGAGGGCATCCCGACGCCGCTCGACTACACCGGTCACATCGCCGGCGGGCGCGATCACCTCAACTACGCCGCCGACATCCACGGCTACATGCGCGCGCTGGCCGACGCCTCGCCGCGCGTGCACGTCGAGTCGATGGGTATGACCGAGGAGGGCCGCGACCGCCTCCTGGTGGTGATCTCCGACGAGGAGACCATCGCTGACCTCGATCGCTACAAGGATCTGATGGCGCGCCTCGCCGATCCGCGCTCGCTGCACGAGCCCGAGGCCTCCGAGGTGATCGCCGAGGCCAAGCCGATGTACTGGGCGCTCGGCGGCCTGCACTCGGGCGAGACCGGCCCGCCGGAGATGCTCATGGAGATGGCCTACCGGCTGGCGGCTGAGGAGCGGCCCTTCTTCCGCGAGATCCGCGACAACGCCATCGTGCTGATCACCCCGGTGGTCGAGGTCGATGGCCGCGAGCGGCGCGTCGACACGGTGCGCTACTGGCAGCAGTACCCCGACCGCGAGGCGCCGCCGCTGCTGTACTGGGGCAAGTACGTCGCGCACGACAACAATCGCGACGGCATCGGCCTGCTGCTGTCGTCGTCGTGGCAGACCATCGACGTGTTCGACCAGTTCCACCCGGTGGTCATGCACGACCTGCACGAGTCGGTGCCGTTCCTCTACATCATGGCCGGCCACGGCCCCTACAACCCGTGGCTCGATCCGATTGTCACCGAGGAGTGGACCGAGATGGCGTGGAACGAGGTCCGTCAGATGAACACCTGGAACGTTCCGGGCGTGTGGACCTTCGACTTCTTCGACGGCTGGGCGACCAACTACATGATCTACGCGGCGCTCGGCCGCAACGCCATCGGCCGCTTCTACGAGACCTTCGGCAACGGCACGCCCGACACCCGCGAGCGCGACATCGGCGGCCAGTCCAACCGCGACTGGTTCCGCATGAACCCGCCCTACGACAAGGTCATGTGGTCGCTGCGCAACAACACCAACATCATGCAGAGCGCTCTGCTCACCGGCATCCACAACGTCGCCACCGACAAGGAGAAGTTCCTGCGCAGCTTCTACACCAAGAGCGAACGCGCGGTGGAGAAGGCGCAGCGCGAGGGCCCGGCGGCGTGGCTGATCGAGGCCGGCCCGGATGCCGACCGCCCGGCGCTGGCGGGGCGCCTGGTCAACCTGCTGATGAAGCACAAGGTGGAGATCTACCGCCTCGACGAGCCGGCCACCATCGAGGCCGGCTTCTCGCCCGATGATTCCACCGAGGAGATGGAGTTCGCCGCCGGCACCTACGTGGTGCGCATGGACCAGCCCTACAGCCGGCTGCCCGACATGTTGATGGACTTCCAGTATTACAACCCGCGCGACCCGGCGCCGTACGACGACACCGGCTGGACGCTCGGCGCGACCTTCAACGTGCCGACCTATCGCGTCACCGACACCTCGATCCTCGACGTCGACATGACACGGGTGACCGGCGGTGTGACCGGTGGCGGCACGGTGCGGCCGCTGGGAACCACCACGGTCGGCACAGGCAGCACGCTGCTGGTCAAGGCCACCGGCGAGCCGGAGATCATCGCGCTGCGCTACAAGCTCGCCGACGTGGCGGTGCGCGCCGCGGAGGAGTCGTTCGAGGTCGAGGGAGAGACCTTCCCGGCCGGCACTCTGCTGATCGGCGGCGCCGATCGCGACCGCGTCGGCGAGGAGGCCGCCGCTCTGGGCATCCCCGTGGCAGCGGTTCCGGCCGCGCCCGACGTGCCCATGCACGATGTCGACGTGCCGCGGGTCGCGCTGATGCACAACTGGTTCAACACCCAGGGCGAGGGCTGGTACCGGGCCATGCTCGACGAACTCGAGATCCCCTTCGACTACATCTCGGTGCAGGACGTGCGCGCTATCGAGGACCTCGGCGCGCGCTGGGACGCGATCATCATCGGGCCGGGCAACGGCAACTTCCTGCGCACGCTCGAAGGTCGTGAAGGCGAGGGCCAGTTCCCGATCCCCTGGGAGACCACGGAGCTGACCCCCAACATCGGGGTGATCGACTCGACCGCCGACATCCGCCCCGGCATGGGCTACGAGGGGCTGCTGCACCTGGTCGACTTCGTCAACGACGGCGGCCTGCTGCTGGCGATGACCGACTCGACCAACTTCGTCATCGACTCCGGCATCGTGCGCAACGTGTCGTCGTCCAATGCCCCGGCCGACACCGGGGCTCGCGGCGTCATCTTGAACGGGCGCGTCACCGACAAGCTCAGCCCGATCGCCTACGGCTTCGAGGAGGACAACGGCGTCTACTTCAGCGGCAGCAACCTGATGCAGGTGTCGGTCGGCGGTGGCGGCGGTTTCGGTGGTTTCGGCGGTGGCGGACGCGGCGGCAACCGCACCAGCGGCCGGCGCGGCGAGGACTTCGTCCCCGGACGCACCGCCGAGATGGGCCCGCCCCCCGCGGAGGAAGAGGAAGAGAACCCGCGCGACGAGCGCTTCACCAACGTCGACAACCTGCTGCGCGAGGACGACCCGCGCGCGCTCGCCGGCCAGCCCTCGCCGGACGTGTTCCCGCGCATCATCATGCGCTTCGCCGCCCGCCCTGACGAGGTGCTGATGTCCGGCATGCTCAACAATGGCGCCCCGCTCGCCGACCGGCCGGCGATCATCGACGCCCCGGTGGGCGAAGGGCACGTGGTGCTGTACACCATCAACCCGATGTGGCGTCACCAGACCTGGGGCCAGGCGGCCCTGGTGCTCAACGCCATCCTGCACCACGACGCCCTCGATGCCGGCAGGGATCAGGCGTTCAAGTTGCCGGAGGCGGACGATGCTGGCGCGGTCGGTCGACGATGAGGCGATGCCGGTGAGACCGGCGAGGACCGGTTAGCGACGCGGCGCGATGCCCACGCCGGAAGGCATCCACTGGGGCGGGCTGGTCTCGCTGCTGGTGTTCTACGCCCTGATCTACTGGCTCGGGCGCTACGCGGCCCAGCGCAAGAGCGACGGCACCGCTGAGGACCTGATGTTGGCGCGGCGCTCGGTGCCGCTATGGATCGGCGTATTCACGATGTCGGCCACCTGGGTGGGCGGCGGCTACATCAATGGAACTGCTGAAGCCACCTACGGCAGTGGCTTGGTGTGGGTGCAGGCGCCGTGGGGCTATGCCCTGAGCCTGGTGGTAGGCGGGCTGTTCTTCGCCCGCATCATGCGGCGGCACCGCTTCGCCACCATGCTCGATCCGCTCGAGGCGCGCTTCGGCAAGAAGATGGCGGCGGTGCTGTACCTGCCGGCGCTGTCGGGCGAGATCTTCTGGACCGGCGCCATATTGACCGCGCTGGGGACCACCTTCGGCACCGTGCTGGGGCTCGAGTTCGGGCCGTCGATCATCCTGTCGGCGGCGGTCGCGATCGCCTACACGCTGGTTGGCGGGTTGTGGGCGGTGGCGTTCACCGACGTGCTGCAGTTGCTGCTCTTTCTGGTGGGTCTGTGGCTGGTGGTGCCGCTGGCTGCGGGATCGGTCGGCGGGCTGGGCCACGCGTGGTCCGAGTATTCCGCCTCGATGGGCGGGCTGTCGCTGCTGCCGCCCTGGCGTGGCTGGCAGGATCCGGCCTGGGGCGACCTGTACTGGAACTGGTGGGACTCGGCATTGCTGCTGATCTTCGGCGGCGTGCCCTGGCATGTGTACTTCCAGCGCGTGCTGTCGGCGCGTGACGAGGACGCCGCGGCGCGGCTGTCTCTGCTCGCCGCGGGGGTCTGTCTGGTCGCCGCGGTGCCGGCGGTGCTCATCGGCGTGATCGGACAGGCGGCTGACTGGTCGGCGGTCGGCGTCGCGCCTCCCGAGCCGGCGCTGGTGCTGCCCTACGTGCTGCGCTACCTCACCGGCCCGGTGGTCGCCAGCATCGGCCTCGGCGCGCTGGCGGCTGCGGTGATGTCATCGGTCGACTCGTCGATCCTGTCAGCGTCGTCGATGGGGGCGTGGAACATCTACCGGCCGCTCGTGCGCCCCGGCGTGGACTCCGACGGGCTGGCGCGGGTGATCCGCCGGCTGGTCCTCCTGGTGGGCACCGCAGCAACCCTCATCGCGCTGCGGGTTCAGAGCGTCTACGCGCTGTGGTTCCTGTGCTCCGATCTGGTGTACTGCATCCTGTTTCCGCAGCTCGTCACCGCGCTCTACGATCGCAAGGCCAACCGCGACGGCGCGATCGCCGGGCTGGTGGTGTCGGCGGTGCTGCGCTTCGGCGGCGGCGAGCCTGTCCTCGGCATCCCGCGCCTGCTGCCGTACCCGATGGTCGATGCATCCGGCGCAGTGCTGTTTCCGTTTCGCACGACCGCGATGCTCGCCGGCGTGATCACCATCGTGGTGGTTTCGCGGCTCACGCAGCGCCGCTGTCCGCCGTGCCCGCTGGCGCCAGATACAGGCTCGCACTGATGTAGTAGGCGATGTAGCCGAGCGAGGTGTAGATCAGCCACGGCGCTGGATCGGGAAACTGCGCCAGCATGGCGATGCACAGCGCGCCCCAGACGCACGTCAAAGCGATGGTGATGCCGCGCCAGCGCTGCATGCGCGACGGGTAGATCCACTTGAGCGGGACAAACACCAGCACCACCAGAATGGCAACGAGCGCCAGGTTGGCGCGCGGATCGAGGCCGCCGAGGAAGAGGTAGAAGGCGACCACGTTCCAGTACGAGGGAAAGCCCTTGAACCAGTGGTCCGGGGTCTTGGCGTCGGACTGGCAGAACTGATAGCCGGAGGCCAGGCAGATGGCGGCGGCGCCCGCCAGGTCGAAGCGCGCCGGCAGCAGCCCGGCACGGTAGATGAGAAACGCCGGCACGATGACGTAAGTCAGGTAGTCGAGCATGTTGTCGAGCAGCGTGCCGTCGAAGTGCGGCAGCACCTCCTTGACGCGAGCGGCGCGCGCCAGCATGCCGTCGAAGGCGTCGACCGCCAAGGCTACGGTCATCCACAGGAAGGCGCGCCGCCATTCGCCGGCGGCGATGGCCACCAGCGCCAGCAGGGCCCACAGAGCGCCGCTGCCGGTAAAGGCGTGCGCTGACCAGGCAAAGGCCCGCGAGGCCGCTCGACTCAGCGGATGCGCTCGCGGATCGTGCCGACGGTCGACTGCTCCTGCCCGCCGACGGAGACCGTGATGCGGTAATCACCCGGCGGCAGCAGCGCCCCGCCGCCACCGCGGCCGCCGAAGCCACCGCGTCCGCCCCGCCTGCTACCGGAGCCCGGGCGCATGTTCCAGCGCGCGAAGTTGAGGCCGGCGTCCGCCGGGCCCTCGAGCGTGGCGATCTGTTCCCCGCGGATGTTCGACACCGTGATGCTCGCCCCTCCGTTCGCCGCCTGCCCGAGCCAGTAGTAGATCTCCAGCCCGTCGGGCTCGTTGGGCACCTCGATCCAGGCATTGCCGAAGAGGTGGAAGTTGCCCAGCGCGCGGAAGCCGTAGTAGGGCCGCGGCGTGACATCGAATAGGTGGAAGCTCTGCGCCAGCACGTCGTTGGAGAGCTGGCGTAGCGGCGCGATGTCGCCGACCCAGATGCCGCGGCCGTAAGTCCCCAGCACCAAGTCGGACTCGCGCGGGTGGATGGTCAGGTCGTGCACCGGCACCGTGGGGAGGTTGGCGCGCAGCCGCGCCCACGAGGCGCCGGCGTCGATCGACGCCCACACGCCGAGGTCGTTGCCGACCAGCAGCAGGTTCTCGTTGTCCGGGTCCTGCACCACGACGTTGATCGGTGCTTCGGGCAGGCCCTCGTCGATCGAGCGCCAGGTGGCGCCGTAGTCGGTGGTGACGAACAGATAGGGCGCGAAGTCGTCGTTGCGGAAGCCGTTCTTGGAAACGAACGCCGTACCCGCGGCATGCGGCGAGGCGAACACGCGCGTCGTCCAGCGGTCGGCCGGACCGCCGGCGGCGTCGAGGATGGCGGTCAGGTCGGTCCAGGTGGCGCCGTGATCGCGGGAGAGCTGCACCTTGCCGTCGTCGGTCCCGATCCAGATCACCCCCGGCGTCACCGGCGACTCGGAGATGGTGGTGATCGAGCAATAGGGGACGTAGCCCGAGCCCAGGCCGCAGCGCTCGGGATCCGCGGTTGTCAGGTCGGGGCTCATGTTCTCCCAGCTATCGCCGCGATCGAGTGAGCGGAACAGCAACTGCGCGCCGGTGTAGACGATCTGCGGGTTGTGCGGCGACAACATGATCGGCGTGGTCCAGTTGTAGATCAGCCGCTCGAAACCGGGCGGCGTCGGCGGTGCGATGCGGGTGGCCTGGCCGGTGAGCTGGTCGAAGCGTGCCTGTCCGCCCGCCTGCAACGTGTTGTAGACCCAACGCGAGTCGGTCGGATCGACCTGGTTGTACATGCCGTCGCCGGTGCCGACGGTGGTCCAGTCCTCCAGCGTGATCATCCCGGAAGGTGCGTTGCTCGGCCCCTTCCACGAGTCGTGATCCTGCAGGCCGCCGTAGACGTTGTAGGGGTCGTCCATGTCGACGCCGACCGCGTACACCTCGCCGATCGGCAGGTTGACGAAGTACTTGGCGGTGCGGCCGCCGTCGTAGGAGACGTTCACGCCGCCGTCCGAGCCGATCATGATGCGCTGCGGATCCTGATCGTCCCACCACAGCGTGCGGAAGTCGCCGAACACGCCGCGGAAGAAGCCGCAGCTCCAGCTCGCACCACCGTCGCGGGACTCGTACATCGAGTCGCTGATGATGATGATGTGGTCCGGATCCGACGGGTCGGTGAGCATCTGGTTGAAGGAGTAGGGCGCCTTGGAGCCCGCCACGTCGACGTCGTTGCCGTGCGTCTTGCTCCAGGTGGCGCCGTCGTCGTCGGAGCGGTAGACCTCGTTGCCGACGGTGTCGGTGCCGATCTCGCGCGTCGGCGAGCAGGCGTCGTGGCGCGCCGGCCAGCCGGCCGGGCGCGGATTGACGTTCTCGACCACCGCGTGCAGCACGCCGGCGGCCTGGTTGAAGTCGAGGCCGATGCGGCCGATGTCGCCGTCGGGCAGGCCGCCCTCCAGGCGCCTCCACGTGGTACCGCCGTCGGTCGTCTTGTAGATGCCGCTGCCGGGCCCGCCGAGCACGAGCTGCCAGGGCATGCGGTGCTTCTCGTACATCGCCGCGTACAGCGTGTCGGGATCGTCGCGATCGATCACCAGGTCGGCGGCGCCGGTGCCGTCGTCGACGTACAGCACCTTCTCCCAGGTGGCGCCGCCGTCGCGCGTGCGGAACACGCCGCGCTCCTGATTGCGCGAGAACAGGTGGCCCATCACCGCCACCCACACCGTGTCGGGATCGGTCGGGTGTACCACGATGCGGTTGATGTGGTGGCTGTCGGTGAGCATCGGCGCGCTCCAGGTGGCGCCGCCGTCCGTCGACTTGAAAAGGCCCTTGCCGGAGTACGACGAGCGCGCCAGGTCGTTGGCGCCGGTCCCCAGCCAGACCTGCCCGGGGTTCGACGGCGACAGCTCCACCGCGCCCACCGCGCCGACGTCGATGCTGTCGGAGACATTGTCCCAGGTGATGCCGTTGTTGACCGTCTTCCACAGCCCGCCGCTGCGCGACGCCGCATAGATGGTGTACAGGTGGTCGTGCAGCGGCGTTTCCGGCACCGCGATCTCGGTGATCCAGGCCGAGGTACGGAAGGGGCCGATGTTGCGCATCTCGAGCGCGTCGAGCACCTGGGTGAGGGGGGTTGGGGCCTGCGCGGAGGTGACGGTGGGAATGGTCAGCAGCACTGCGAGGCTGAGCAGAATCGGCATCCGGGACATGCGCATCGACGGGACCTCCTGGTGGGGATTGGCTTGTGGTCACAATAATGCCTCTTGCCCGCGAAGGGGAGCGACCCTGCGGCCGTTGTGACGCTCAAGCAGGCGGCGTATCCTGCGGGACATGAAGCTACGCCCGTTTGCTGTCGGCGCGGTCTTGCTGGCCGCCGCCGGATGCGCCGAGCCGCTGGTGTTTCCCGACTGGACCCTGCCCGTCGACGAGGGCACGCGCGTGGTCGAGTACCCCTACGTTGCGGCCGACGAGCGCGACGCCACCATTCAGTGGGTGGACGAGCTGGTGATCGGCGATCGCGGCGACACCGACGCGCGCTACGCTTTCACCCGGCCCGGCGCGGTGACGGTCGATGCCCGCGCCCAGATCTACGTCGTCGACACGCGCGCCAACAACGTGAAGGTGTTCGACCGCAACGGCGGATACCTGCGCGAGCTCGGCCGCGCGGGGCAGGGGCCGGGCGAATTCCAGAATCCCCGCTCGGTGGCGAGCGTGGGCGACCACGTCATCGTGGGCGCCTCGAGGAACGGGCGCTGGAGCCACTTCGACCTCGACGGCAACCACATCGAGGACTACCCATACCCGGTCTACGACAACCTCGAATTGGTGCAAGCGACGCCGCGCGGCGAGCTGGTGGGCTCGACGTTCGGCATGCCGGAGGAGCTCGACCATGTCGTGCTGGGATACGGCGTGTACACCCCCACGGCCGAGCTGCAGCGCGCCGTCGTCGAAGTCAGCTATGTGCAGGTCCCCACCATCCAGCGCGGCGGCAGCCGGACGTACTTCGGCAACATGCCGCAGGCCTATCCGCGGGTCGCGGTGGCCGCCGACGGCAGTATCTACTGGAGCCGCAGAGACGAGTACCAGATCCTCGCGCTCGATCCGGCCGGTGCCCAGCGCTGGGCGCTGCGAATCGCCTGGACTCCTCCGCCGGTCAGCCGCACGGAGATCGACGCGATCATGGCGATGGTGCGTGAATCCGACGAAGACGTCACCGAGTCCGAAGTGAACATCCCGGAGAGGGAGCCGGCGATCGGCGACCTGCTGGTCGACGGCCACGGCCACCTGTACGTGTTTCACTACGTCGCGCGCGCCGGGCAGGCGCCGGAAGCAGTGCCGCTGGACGTCTATGCGCCCGACGGCGAGCGGTTGTTCACCGGCATGTCGCCGCCACGCTCCTGGGTCCACGCCGACGGCGACTACGTCTGGGAGATCGGCACCGATCCGGCGACCGAGGAGAACGTGGTGCGCAAGGTTCGCCTGGTCGAGCCCTTCGAGTAGGTCCGCACCTGTGCCGGAACTCGTAGCTTCGGCGCCTGCGGCGCGGTAATGGGGCAAAGCCCGCTTCGGAGGTCCGGGTCGCGCAACGGCGCAAACGTAGAGCCCCTACGAACCCTTGAGACGGTCGCCGAAGGTCAGATTCAGTCGGTG
>JASFRZ010000119.1:0-11970 GCA_050114655.1 Acidobacteriota bacterium | reverse complement strand
CTCGCTCTCGGCTTGCTCGCCGGCCGCGGCCGTGGTCTCTTGTGCCGTCGTGCCCCGCGGCCCGCCGCCGTTGCCGCGCCCGCCGCGCGCGCCGTCGTCATCGGAGCCGCTGAACAGCTCGTCATCGGGCCGGAAGGGCGAGCGCAGCCCGTCACGTAGCGCTACCTCGTAGATCTTGTCGGGATCGGGGAAGTAGGGTTCGGGCGCGCGCGGCCCCCACGGGCTGCCGACCGCCGAGACGAGGTTGCGGTCGGAGATGAAGTAGAGGAAGTCGCCGTCGGGGTCCCAGGCCGGATCGACGCTGTTGGTGCGGTCCGAGGTCACCGCCGTCGTCGTTCCGGTCTCGACGTTGTAGAGCTTGATCACCTGAAAGCTGTTCATCGCCGTCATGGTGTAGGCGAGCCAGCGCGAGTCCGGCGACCACGACATGCTGCCGATGCCTTCGCGATTCTCGGAAATGACGCGCACCTCGCCGCTGCGGGTATCGAGCAGGTTGAGGTCGCGGTTCATGTCGGTGAAGCCGATCCAGATGCCGTTGGGCGACACCGTGCCGGCGAAGCGCAGCACGGTGCCGTTGTCGGACAGGGGGTTGGGGTTGCCGACGCCGTTGGCCGGCAGCCGCGTCCACTCGAACTCGCCCGTGGCATCCGACAGGCCCACGAGCGATCCGTCCGGCATGAAAGTCACGTCGCGGTAGCGCACACCCTGCTCGCGCGACGCCTGCACCAGGCGGCCGTTGCCCGCCGGCGCGACGAAAACGCGGCCGCGCGCGGTCAGCACGATGCTGTCGCCGTCCTCGCTGAGGTGCGCCGAGGTGAGGTACTGCATCGGGTTGGTCTCCCACTTCTCGCGTAGCTGCTCGAAGTCGGAGGCCAGCGTGATCGGGATGCGGCTCGCCGCGTCGGAGGCGATGTCGTAGAGCCACAGGTCGGCGCCGAGCTGGTAGACGATGTGGCCGTCCGACAGCTCCGGGTCGCGCACGTCCCAGCCGGCGTGCTCGGTGTGCTGGCGCACGTCGCCGCCGTCGCGGTCCATCGACCAGATGTTCATCGTGCCATCGCGATCGGAGACGAAGTACACGCGGCCGTCCCACCACATCGGCGAGTGCGACTCGCCCTCATAGTCTCCGGTCAGCTCGACGGCCTCCTCGGCGCCGACGGCGAACTTCCACACGTCGCGCGCGGTGCCGCCGACGTAGCGCTTGGTGACGTTGTTGTGGAACGCCGGGCGCACGAAGTAGAGGTCGCCGTTATCGGCGTACACGGCTTCTGAAGCGGTCGACAGGGGGATGCGCTCGCGCGTGTGGTCGGTCAGGTCGATGGCGACGAGCTGCGGTACCGGCAGGGTGGCGTAGTAGCCGGTGGTGTAGACGAGGCGGCCGTCGGGCGTCCAGGTGGTGGCCACCGAGGCGTCTCCCTCGTAGGTCTGGCGCGTCGGCACGCCGCCCGCCAGCGGCATGGTGTACAGCTCGGCCGGGCCTTCGTAGCGGGCGGTGAACGCCAGCGTCTGCCCGTCGGGCGAGATCACCGGGTCGGTCTCTTCCGCCAGGTGGGTGGTGAGGCGCTGCGCCATGCCGCCGGCGACGGTGGTGCGCCACAGGTCACCCTCGGCGGCGAACACGATGGTGTCGCCGTGGACCTCGGGGTAACGGTAGTAGCCCTCGACGCCGGCCTGCGCTGCGGCGGAGGCCGCGCCGCCGCTCGCTACAGGCTGCGAAGCAGCGGTTGGTGTGGTCGGCGGAAGCGTCTCGACGTGCGGCGTCGAGAACGCGGGAGAGACGATCAGCAGGATCGCGGCGGCAAGGGCAATGCGTTGCATGGCGCTGCTCCAGGTTGCTGGGGGCTCGGCGTTACATTCGGCCGGCACCGGGCACTCGCCGGGTCCAGCGCCAGCCTGCACGAAGCCTACTCCTTCTCGGCCCGCGCTGCGGCGGGAGCATGGGCCTTGCAGGTATACTCGTAATGAGTATACTCAATAGGAGCAGTCGGCCACGGTGACGGAAGCTGGCGCCGGTCGACGGAGATGGCGACGGAAGCCACCTTTTGGCTTCGAGACAAGGACACCGCTGATGAGCGACAGAGACCACGAAGCCATCGATGCCTTCCTGCCGCTGCGCCCGGTGGAGTTTTTCGTGCTGGCCGTTCTCCATGATGGCGATCTGCACGGCTACGGAATCGTGCAGGAGATCGCCCGGCGCACGGCAAATCGCATCGAGGTGAAGCCCGGCAATCTCTACCGCGTCCTCGACCGGCTCATGGAGCGCGGCTTGCTCGAAGAAGCGGGTCAGGGCGCGGCCGACGCGATCGACGACGAGCGCCGCCGCTACTACACCATCACCGAGCTCGGTACCCGCGTCGTGCGGGCGGAGGCCGAGGTATTCGGCGCCATGGCCGCCGGCGTTCGCAAGCCGAGCTCGGTTGTCGGGTCATCGTAGCCGCCGTGAAGCGCACCCTGGACACCGCTCCCTATCGTCTCCTGCTGCTCGCGTTCCCACGCCGCTTCCGGCGGCGGCACGGGGCTCAACTGCTCATGTTGTACCGCGACATGTGCGCGCCGGCCGCCCGCGAAGGCGGTTTCCGGCTGTGGCGGAAAGTGGCCGCGGACGCCGTTGTCGAGGGCCTCGCGGCGCGCTGGGAGCAGTTTCGTCGCTCCCTACGGCGCGGCTCCCGCCCGCGGCGCCGTTCCTCATCGCCGCCGTTCGGCTCCCCGAAAGGAAGCCCGTCGATGTACCTCGAACAGATCTGGCAGGACCTCCGCATCGCGGCCCGTGGGCTGGCGCGCAGCCCGGGCTTCGCCGCCGTCGCCATCCTTACTCTGGGCCTGTCGATCGGCGCCAACACCGCGATCTTCGGCCTGGTGAACGCGGTGCTGTTGCGGCCGCTGCCCTTTCCGGAGCCGCAGCAGCTCGTCCGCATCTACGGCACCGACCTCGAGGAGGGCGACCGCTACGGGCAGGTTTCCCTGCCCGACATCATCGACCTACGCGCCCAGAGTCGCTCGTTCGCCGCCATCTCGATGGTCGATTCGCGTGAGCCCATCCTGATGTCCGAGGGCGGAGCCGAGCGCGTCACCATGCGTTACGTGCACGCCGGCTACTTTCCGCTGCTCGGCGTCGAGCCCGCCCTCGGGCGTCTGTTCACCGCCGGGGAGGAGGGGCCCGAGAGCTCGCTCGTCGTGGTCATCACCGACGGGCTGTGGCGACGCGCCTTCGGCGGCGATCCGACGGTCATCGATCGGCCGGTCGTCCTCGACGGTCGCCCGTTCCGGATCATCGGCGTGCTGCCGGCCTGGTACGACGACGTGCGCCTGGACTTCGAAGGCGAGGAAGCGCAGATCTACCGGCCGTGGCCGCTGGTGACCGAGGACAGCTACCGCAGCGGTCGTTCGATGGTCGCCATCGGGCGCCTCGCCCCCGGCGTGAGCGTGCGAGAGGCGCAATCCGAGGTCGACGCCATCTACGCCGGCCTCATCGAGCTGTACCCGGACGACGACACCGGCAACGGTCTCGCCCTGGTGCCGTTGCGCGATGCGCTGGTCGGGGCGGCGCGCCCCGCCCTGCTGATGCTGTGGGGTGCGGTTGGCATGGTCCTGCTGATCGGCTGCGTCAACCTCGCCAACCTGCTGCTGGCGCGCGCCGCGGGCCGCAGCCGCGAGGTGGCGGTGCGAGCGGCGCTGGGCGCCGGGCGCGGGCGCATCGTCCGCCAGCTTCTTGCCGAGAGCTTGCTGATCGGCCTGACCGGCGGGGTCCTCGGGATCGTTTTCGCGGCGCTCGGCGTCAAGGTCCTGCTGGTGCTCGCCGGAGACATCGTGCCGCGCGTGCGCGACGTTCCCGTCGACCCGGCCATGGTCGGCTTCGCGGCGCTGCTGGCGTTGCTGACCGCGATGCTTTTCGGGCTCGCTCCGGCCCTGCGAGCGGGGGCGACCGGCGGCCCCGCACAGGCCCTCGAGGGCGATGGCCGAGGGGCCACTGCCGGGCGCCGCGGACGTCGCTCCCGCAACGCTCTGGTCGTCGCCGAGGTCGCCCTGGCCGTTGTCCTGCTGGCCGGCGCCGGGCTGTTCGCGCGCAGCTTCGCCAACCTCCTGCGCGTCGATTCCGGCGTCGACGCCGACGGCGTCCTCACCACCACGCTGTATCCGGTCTGGCGCCACTACGCCGACGCCGACGGCGATCTCCCGGACGGTGCCATCGAGGGGCTGTACCGCGAGATCCTGGATCACGTCGTCGCCCGGCCGGGGGTGGTGGCCGCCGGTGTCACCAGCATCCTGCCGATGAACAAGAGCTTCTCGTGCGACGGCTTTTGGCCAGACGACCGACCCATGCCGCCTGCCGGCGAGATTCCCTGCGCAGAGACCCGTGTCGTCCTGGGCGACTACCTGGCGACAATGGGGATCCGCATACTGCAGGGTCGCGCGCTGGACCCGCGCGATCGCGCCGATGGCCAACCCGTCGCGCTGATCAACGAGGCGCTGGCGAAGCGCTACTGGCCGGGTCAGGACGCCGTCGGCAAGAGCATCATCAGTGTCCACGGCGCCATGCCGCGCGAGGTCGTCGGCATCGTCGAAGACGTGCACGAGTTCGGTCCCGCGCAGGCGGCGCCGCTGCAGATCTACATCGCCTATCCGCAGGACCCCTGGGGGGTCATCAGCATGACGCTGGCGGTGCGCGGCAGCGGTTCCCCGGCGACCATCCGCGACGCCGTCCGCGAGGTCGATCCCGACATCGCCGTCGACGACATCGTTCCCATGGGCGAGGTGGTCTCCGGCTCGATTTCCGCCGAGCGTTTCCGCACCCTGCTGCTCGGCTTGTTCGCCGGCACGGCGGTGTTGCTTGCCGTCATCGGTCTCTACGGCGTTCTGGCGACCATCGTCGCCTCGCGGAGCCGCGAGATGGGCATCCGCGCCGCCTTGGGCGCCCGGCCGGCGGGGCTGTTCGCGCTCGTTGTCGGCGAGGGTATGGGCCTGGCTGCGCTCGGGCTCGCCGCCGGTCTGCTCGCGGCACTCGCTGCCGGTCGGTTCTTCACCGGATTCCTGTTCGAGATCACGCCCGTCGATTCGGTCACCTATCTCGGCGTCGCGGCGCTGGTGCTGGCCGTCGCGTTCGCGGCCAGTGCGTTGCCCGCGCGGCGCGCCACGCGGATCGATCCGTGCGAGGCACTGCGGCGTAGCTGAAGGCACCGAGGACGCCGGGATCAGCTTTCCTCTCACAGGGGGGGACGATAGCTTGGAAGTATCGTTGCTTCGGCTACCTGGGAGGACTCGCGTGACCAAGCTTCGTTGTTCTCTGTTGCTGGTACTCCTGATCGCCGCGTCGGCGGTGATGACCATTCAGCCCGCCTATACCCAATCCGGCCAGGCTGTTCCGCCGCAGCTCGGGGCACCCGATACCGTCGAGACGCGCATCGGCACCCTCGACTTCAAGGACGGCGTGCCGACGGCTGAGACCGCCGAGAGGGTGCGCGACGCGCTCGATTTCACCCGCGCGCTGAACGTGTACAACAACAGCTTCCGGGGTGCCTCCGCCTACGCCATCAGGAAGGGATTTCACGACATCGGTGCGGAGGACAACACCATCGTTCTCTTCCCGGAGCTGATGGACTCCGCCTCGCTGTTCCTCACCGGCAACGCCGACACCGTCTACTACGTCGCAACGGTGGACCTTTCGAACGGTCCGATGGTCATCGAGCAGCCTCCCGACGGCCTGGGAACCATCAACGACATGTGGTTCTCGTGGATCATCGACATCGGCTTTCCCGGCCCCGATCGTGGTCTCGGCGGCAAGTACCTGATCATCCCTCCGGGCTACGACGGGCCCCTGCCGGACTCCGGCTTCTTCACCGCGCGGTCGCGCACCATGCATGTGCTGTACGCGGCGCGCGCGTTTCTCACCAACGACGATCCCGCGCCGACCGTCGCGAACATCCGCGCCAACATGAAGATCTACCCGTATACGCCGGGCGCCTTCGGCACCAGTATCGCCACGGCGCTCGAAGGCGGGGTCCGGCTCGGAGCCGACCCGCCGGTGCCCGAGACGAAGTTCATCGAGGCGAGCCACCGATCGTTCAACACGATTCCGCCGAGCGACTACGGGTTCTTCGAGATGATCAACGAGAACGTGCAGCAGGAGCCGGCGGGTAGCTACGACGTCGAGCTGGCCGGGCAGCTCGCCGCGATCGGCATCGTCAAGGGCAAGCCGTTCAATCCCGACCAGCGGATGCGGCAGATTCTCACCGACGCCGCCGCCGTGGGCAGCGCCGCCGGGCGCGTGCTCAACTGGCGCTACGCGGTGATGCACCCCGAGTGGGCGTATTACCCTGACTCGCAGTGGGGCAGCATGTTGTGGGAAGGGGGCGCCTTCTTCGAGACGCCGCCGCCGGCGTTCGCGAACGGCATGTTCACGCCTCATCCGCCCACGGGGGCGCGCACGCTCGATTCGCGCACCGCCTTCTACTACGGCTACACCCTCGATTCGCCGGGGATGATCATGAACATCCCCAACGTCGGCTCGCAGTACCTGATGATCTTCCTGGACGCCGCCGGCGATCCCTTCGACGGCTCCAAGAGCTACAAGGTGACCCTGCCGCCGAACATCCCCGCGGGCAAGTTCTGGTCGCTCACCCTGTACGACAACCAGTCGCGCTCGATGCTCGCCACACCGCAGCGCTATCCGCGCGCCGGCAGCCAGAGCTATCCGTCGCCGGCTGCCGTGGCGGAGGCCGACGGCTCCACGGCGGTCTACATCGGACCGACGCAGCCCCAGGGCGTCGGCCGTGGCAACTGGATCCAGACCGATCCCGACAAGGGCTGGTTCGGCATCCTGCGCCTGTACAGTCCCTTGGAGTCGTTCTTCACCAAGGCCTGGCGCCCGAGCGAGATCGAGGTAGTGAACTAGAGGCTCAACCGCCGTAGGTCCGGGCGCGGACTCGCTGCCCGCTGTACCTGCGGGTAGGCTTAGTGTGTTGCCCGTCCTCGAAATCGAAACCCCTCGAACCTCGTCGAGCATCACTTATGGCTGAGCAGCTGCACGTTTCCTATTTCAGCGATGTCCTTTGTGTGTGGGCGTACGTCTCGCAGATCCGCCTCGACGAGCTGCAACGACGTTACGGCGACGACATCGTCGTCGACCATCACTTCATCCCGATCTTCGCCTCGACCGAGCACCGCATCGGCGAGCGCTGGGCCGATCGCGGCGGCTTCGAGGGCTACGCGGCGCACGTCGCCGAGGTCTGCGCCGAGCTCGACCATGCGCCGCTCAACCCGGACGCCTGGGCACACGTGCGCCCGACCAGCAGCGCGCCGGCGCACCAGTTTCTCAAGGCGCTGCAGCTGCTCGAGGCCGACGGCGTCGTCTCCGCCGAGCGCTGCGACGACCTCGACGGCCGCTCGCTGGTCGAGGAGACCGCCTGGACGCTGCGCCGCGCCTTCTTCGAGGACGGCCACGACATCTCGAACTTCGACCGCCTGTGGGACGTCACCGTGAATCTCAGCCTGCCGGTTGAGGCCATGCAGGAACTGCTCGACAACGGCAACGCCCTCGCGGCCGCGTTTCGCGACGCCGAGCTGCGCGACCAGTACAAGATCGAGGGCTCACCTACCTTCCTACTCAACCACGGCCGCCAGAAGCTGTACGGCAACCTCGGCTACAAGGTCATCGAGGCCAACGTCGAGGAGGTGCTGCGCCGCCCGGCCGACGCGGCGAGTTGGTGCTGATGGCCCCGGCCCGCCGGGAGCGCTTGCGGTGGGGGTGATCGACATCTTCGCCGGTGACGGCGCGGGCGTCGCGGTACAGATTGCCGTCGCACTCTCCCTGCTGATGCTCGGCCGCCGGCTCTACTGGCTGTTCGTCGCCGCCGTCGGCTTTGTCGTCACGGTGTCGCTGGCGAGCGAGTACATCACCACCGGCTCGGAGTGGTTGGCGCTCGCTCTCGGTATCACCGTCGGCCTGCTCGGCGCGCTGTTCGCCGTCTTCCTGCAGAAGATCGCCATCGCGCTCGCCGGGTTTGCCGCCTCCGCCTGGCTTGCCTACGAGGTTTCTGCCCGCCTGGCCCTCGACGTCAACGCCGCCACCGTCGCCGCCCTGGTCGCCGGTGCGCTCGGCGCGATCTTCGCCAGCATGCTGTTCGACTGGGCGCTGATCCTGCTCTCCTCGGTCGCCGGCGCCGTGTTGCTGGTCGATACCTTCGTGCTCGACGACACCCTCGCCCTGGTGGTCATGGGCGTCGTCGCCATCGCCGGCATCTCGATCCAGGCCAACATGCTGCACCGCGACAGGGAGAACGAATGACACCGGAGCTCCGCCAACGACCATCCTGGGACCGCTATTACCTCAACATCGCGCGCGAGGCCGCGACGCGCTCCAACTGCATCCGACGGCAGGTCGGGGCGCTGGTGGTGAAGCAGAAGTCGATCATCTCGACCGGCTACAACGGCACGCCGATCGGGGTGAAGAACTGCTTCGAGGGCGGCTGCCTGCGCTGCCAGTCGGACGCGCCGCCGGGCGAGAGCTACGACACCTGCGTGTGCGTGCACGCGGAGCAGAACGCCATCGTGCTGGCGGCGCGGCACGGCAACGCGGTCGAGGGCGGCACGCTCTACACCACGCTGCGGCCCTGCTTCGGCTGCCTCAAGGAGGCGATCCAGGCGGGCATCACCGAGATCGTCTACGAGGACGGCGAGGCGTACCCGGACGAACTCGAGGCGGCGTACCAGCGGCTGCTCGATGAGTCGCCGCTGAAGCTGCGGCAGTTCACCGGCGACTGACCGGCGAAGGGTTTCCGGTTCGTCCCTGGACGCCCGTGGCTGGCGGCCGATCAGGCCTCAGGAGCCCAGCGTGGTGATCACCGCGTCGTCGAAGGCGACGCGCGTGACGCCGGTCGACGTACCTCCAACACGCACGCCAACGCCTCCCTGCGTGAATCGACCATCGGTGGCGCTGAGCACCTCTTCGCCGTTGACGAAGAAGGTGATCTGATCGCCGATGCAGTCCAGCCGCAACGCGTTGGCATCCTCGTGCCACAGACCGGGGCGCTGCGCCTCGGCGAGGACCTGCTCGTCATCCTGCTCGTACAGGCCGACGGTAGCGTCACCCCAGGCGTCGAGATCGGCAAAGTAGAAGCCACTGCGATCCCCATCGACCCACTGGCGGCAGGAAAGGCCGATGGATGTGTCCGACGGCCCCGAGAGCTTGGTCGCGGTGATCTCGAAGCGCGTGTCACCAAACTCGGCGGTGGCCTCGTAGTCGCCGTTGGAGGTGACGTAGTTCTCGGCGTCGTTGTCGACCCACACGACGTAGGCGCCATTCTTGTACTCGGCACCGTAGGTATCGTTCGTGCGCCGCAACCAGCCGCTTTCGGGGTCGGAAAAATCGTCGCGAATCTCGCCCGCCTGAGCCACGGCGGCGTCGCCCGACGGCGATGCACTCCTATCCGCTGCCGTGGTGTCGTCGCTACGCGCCGCACCCGACCCACAGCTTGCCAGAATCACAGCCAGCGCCGTACCAACGCAGAACCGCCACAACGCGCTGTGCCTCATCGCCTTCCTCCTTGCCGGAACGACGACCGGCAGGTCGCCCGTTTCCATGATACTGCCGGCCGTGCACGCGAAGCACGGAGCGCGCACCGCCGGCGCGGCGTTCCGCCTGCCGCCGAAACGCCAGCCGGGCGACTTTCCCCCTAGCCGGCCGTCAGGCGCGCGCGCCGGTCGAGCTCGGCGCGAATCGCCGCGACCTTATCGGGCGCGACGTCGAAGTCCTCGGAGAAGGCCTCCCACCGCGCGATCGCTGACTGCACATCGTCGACGATCGCGCCCGCGCGGCGGATGTCGAAGATCTCGGCGACGGCGAGCACGTCCGCCATGGTGATATCCGACATCTTGTCCTGCACCCTCATCTGGTGCTGCGCGGTGAAGCCGCGGCCCTTGACGAAGGTGATGTCGTAGGCCGGTGTCAGCGACCAGGCGCCGTCCGGGCGCATGTGGAACGACTGGTTCTTGACGTGGTCGTCCTGGTTGACCGCCAGCAGGTTGAAGACCATGCGGCGGAAACCTTCCTCGACCGCGGCCTGCGGCATGCCGAGCCGGTAGATCGAGCGCAGGTATTCCTCGTACGACGATGAGCCAGGGACGTGGTAGTCGACGTGCGCCAGGCCGCCGAAGGTGTGCTGGTGGATGCGGTTCGAGCCCTCGATGTCGAAGCGCGGCACGATCAGGTGGGTGTAACCGTCGGACTCGAGCACCTCGACTTCGGCGACCTCGATCCCGGCGGCGGCCGCCATACGCATGTAAGCGGCCTCGACCCGGTTGTAGGGCTGGGGGTAGCCGAGCTCGTCGGCGGAGGCGCCGTCGCCGACGCCGTCGAACTTCAGCAGTGCCGGCACGTCGCCGGCGCGCGGTTCGGCGTAGCCGGAGCGGATCTCGCGCCGCCCGGCGTTGTACAGCACCACGGCCTTGGGCCGCATGCCGCCGGCCGATGCGCTGATGCGGTAGATCTCCGGAATCGTCACGTCGGCGTCGCCCTCGACGATGCGGCGCGCGTCGGCGACCAGCGCGGCGATCTCGAGCGCTTCCTGCACCGCCGGGTGGATACCCAACTGCTCGGCCGGGTGGAAAGTCAGCGCGCCCAGGCCGCGCTCGCCGACGTACAGCAATCGCTGCACCGGGCGCAGCGCTTGTTCCCCTTGACCGCGCGCCGCGAAGTAGCTGCGGATGACCTGGTTGCCGAACTTGTCGGGCAACGCGTCGGCGAGTACGCCGGGCAAGCCCTGGAACGCCGGCTGCCGCTGCAGCTCTTCGAAGCTCTGCGGCCCGGCGAGCGACAGCGGCAGGTGGACCGGAGAGATCTCGAGACCAGAGCGCCGGAAGTCGTCGGCGTATTCGAAGATGATGCGGCCGTTGTCGAGCTCGACCACGGCGGCGACGGTCTGCCCCCAGAGGCGGACCTCGGCTTCGACGATGACCTCAGCCACGCTCTTCTCGTCGTCGCCGCGCCTCGAGCCTCGCCATGGGGGAGACCTCGGGCTCGGGCACGAAGGCCTCGAGCGCCGGCAACCGCCCGTACACCCGCAGCACTCTCACCAGCGTCAACAGCGTCGGGTTGTCTCCCTGCTCGGCGCGCGACACCGTGGTGCGGTCGAGCTCGGCGCGCTCGCCGACCTCGATCATGGTCAGGCCGCGGCGCCGCCGCAGCTCACGCAGGCGGCGGCCGATTTCCTGCATGATCTCGCGATCCGTCGCCGCGGTATTGGCTATATCAATCATTTAGACCTTCTTACGTCTCTAATAGCGGATGAAACCGACATAAAAAGGATTACTCATCCAGATAAACACGCGCAAGCGGAAAAATAGTATTTTTATTCATCTTTTTGGTAAAGAATGCCAGCTTGTGATGTATATAACTGATATTCTCAGCCTCTCGTCTCCGCGCGCCTCCGCCGCTCGAGGAGGCGCTGCCGGCGCTGCGCCGGTTCATCGGAGATTGACCGCCTTGACGCTGCCGACCCGTGGCAGCGCGCGCGCCGCACGTATGGGCTAGCGCGTCGCCGGCGCCTGGGTGAACTGCCCGTTGGTGAGAGTCAGGTCGCAGGGATAGGAGCCGCCGGTCCAGGGCTGCGGCGGCGCGGGGCCGGCGCGGCCGTCCGACCCCAGAGAGGTGAGCTCGAACTGGTTGCCGTCGACGGCATAGATGAAGCCGTGGCCCCAGGCGTCGTTCATCGGCACTACCTCGAGGTAGCCGCCGTGCTGCAGGTCGGCGAGGCTCGCCGGCGCCCGGCCGGTGTCGGCCTGCATCAAGCGGATGGCGTCGGCGATGGCGCGCATGTCGGATAGGGTGCGCTGACGCTTGGTCTCGTCGAGCTGTGCACCGGCGTTGGCGAGCGCGCCGACGCTGCTGTTCGCGGTGCGGCTGATGATGAAGTACAGGCCGACGGCGAGGAGCACCAGCACGATCAGCACCGCGATCAACGCGGCTCCGCGTTCGTT
>JASFRZ010000118.1:0-11973 GCA_050114655.1 Acidobacteriota bacterium | reverse complement strand
GGATCTGACCGGTGTAGGCCGAGCGCGCCTCGTCCTCCAGCACCACCTTGAAGTCGAGGTCCGAGTAGGTGTTGCCGTGCACGTGGACGTGCTCGGTATGGTTGTCGAAGTGCTGCTTGCCGTCGCCGAACAGCACGCCGATCATCTCGGAGTAGGCGTTGGCGCCGCGCAGCTCGGTGCGGATGTCTGCCTTGTTATACAGGCCGCCCAGCGCCACGGAGACGGTCACCACCTGCCCGTCGCGCTCCACATGGATGTTCTGACTGTAGTGCGAGCGGGTGCGCGGGCCCCAGTTCTGCACGTTGACGTACTGTAGCTGTGCGTTCTTGCCGACGTAGCCCTCGACGACACCGTGCGCGATAACGCGCGGCGAGGCGCCGTTGGAGGAGGCGTCGGGGGCGCTGCCGTACTCGTCGATGACGATCGCCGTGGCGCCCTCTTCGAGCACCACCAGGGTGCGGGGGAACACCGCCGACAGGTCCCGGCCACTCTGGTAAAGCGAGTGGATCGGCATGGCGATCTGCACTCCTTCGGGGACGTACAGGAACACGCCGCCGGAAAACAGCGCCGCGTTGAGCGCGGCGAACTTGGTGGAGTCGGCGGCGAGCTGCTTGCCGAGGTACTTCTGCACCAGTTCGGCGTGATCGCGCACCGCGCTGCCGAGATCGCACAGGATCACGCCGGCGTCGAGCCACTCCTGCTCCAGCGCCCAGGTAGGCGGGTGGGCATCGTGCTGCACCATCAGGCCGGCCGGCGTCTCGTCGGTGTCGCGCGCGAACTTGTCGGACAGCGCGATCGCAGCGCTCGGGTCCACCGCGCGCCCCTCGGCGCCGTCCGGCAGCAGTGGGTCGACCTTGTCGATGAGGAACTTCTCGGGTTCCGAATAGCGCCACAGGTGCGTCACCCGGTCGGGCAGGGGAGCGCCCTCGTAGCTCTCCCAGGCCGCCAGACGCGACTGGGCCAGCCAGTCGGGTTCCTTGCCGGCCCGGGCGATGGCGCGCGCCGTATCGGCGCCGATCGTCAACGTGCTCATGTTTTCTCGTACTCGTCGTTTGTCGGACTGCGTGATTTCGTTGTCGCGGCGGGACGGGCTAGCCTACCGATCCTTCCATCTCGAGCTGGATCAGGCGGTTGAGCTCGACGGCGTACTCCATCGGCAGCTCCTTGACGAACGGCTCGATGAAGCCGTTGACCACCATCACCAGTGCTTCCTCTTCGGTCAGGCCGCGGCTCATCAGGTAGAAGAGCTGCTCGTCGCCCACCTTCGAGACGCGCGCCTCGTGCTCGACCTGCACCTGCTCCTCGGCGATCTCCATCGTCGGATAGGTGTCGGAGCGCGAGTTCTCGTCCATCAGCAGGGCGTCGCACTCCACCTGCACCTTGGAGCCCACCGCGCCGGGGTAGACCTTGACCATGCCGCGGTAGCTGGCGCGGCCGCCGCCCTTGGAGATCGACTTCGAGGTGATGCGCGAGGTCGTGTTGGGCGCCGCGTGGTAGATCTTGGCGCCGGCGTCCTGGTGCTGATCGGTGTTGGCGAAGGCGATCGACAGGATCTCGCCGTGCGCCTTCTCGCCCACCAGGTACACGCAGGGGAACTTCATCGTCAGCTTGGAGCCGAGGTTGCCGTCGACCCACTCGACCGTCGAGTTCTCGTGCGCCACGGCGCGCTTGGTGACCAGGTTGTAGACGTTCTTCGACCAGTTCTGGATGGTGGTGTAGCGCAGGTGCGAGCCCGGCAGCGCCACCAGCTCGACCACCGCCGAGTGCAGTGAGTCCGACGCGTAGGTCGGCGCGGTGCAGCCCTCGATGTAGTGCACCCGCGAGCCCTCGTCGGCGATGATCAGGGTGCGCTCGAACTGGCCCATGTTCTGCGCGTTGATGCGGAAGTACGCCTGCAGCGGGATGTCCACCTCGACGCCCTTGGGCACGTACACGAACGAGCCGCCCGACCACACCGCCGAATTCAACGCGGCGAACTTGTTGTCGGTCGGCGGGATGACGGTGGCGAAGTACTGCTTGACCACGTCCTCGTACTCGCGCAGCCCGGAGTCCATGTCGAGGAAGATGACGCCCTGCTTTTCGAGCTCCTCCTTCATCGAGTGGTACACCACCTCGGACTCGTACTGCGCCGACACGCCGGCGAGGAACTTACGCTCGGCCTCGGGGATGCCGAGGCGATCGAACGTGTTCTTGATGTCCTCGGGCACGTCGTCCCAGGTGCGGCCCTGATGATCGGCCGGCTTGAGGTAGTAGAAGATGTTGTCGAAGTCGATCTCGCCGAGCAGCTCGACGTTGCCCCAGTTGGGCATCGGCTTGGAGTAGAAGATGTCGAGCGCGTGGTGGCGGAACTGGCGCATCCACTCGGGCTCTTTCTTCATCTGCGAGATCTGCTCGACGACCTCGTGATTGAGGCCGCGCTTGGCCTTGAATACCGCCTTCTCGGGGTCCGAGAAGCCGTACTTGTACTCGTCGTTGATCTCGAGGGCGGGATTGTTGATCTCGGTTTCGGGTGCCATGTCGGGGTCCTCCTAAGCCTGTGCTGCTTCGGCGGTCGCCGCATCGGTGTCGTGGAAGAGCTCCTGCTCGATCCACTCGTAGCCCTTCTCTTCGAGCGCCTCGGCGAGCTCGATGCCGCCGGTGCGGACGATCTTGCCGTCCATCATCACGTGCACCACGTCGGGCTTCACGTAGTTGAGCATGCGCTGGTAGTGGGTGATCAGCAGCATGGTGCGCTGCTCGCCGCGCATCGCGTTGACGCCTTCGGCAACCGTCTTGAGGGCGTCGATATCGAGCCCGGAATCGGTCTCGTCGAGGATGCACAGACTGGGCTCGAGCATGAACATCTGCAGGATCTCGAGGCGCTTCTTCTCGCCGCCGGAAAAGCCGTCGTTGACGTAGCGCGAGGCGAACGACGAGTCGACGCCGAGCAGGTCCATCGCCTGGTTGAGGTTGTTGCGGAACTCGCGCACCGCCACCTCGCCGCCCTCGGCGCGCGCCTTGAGCGCGGAGTGCAGGAACTTGGCGACGGTCACGCCGGGGATCGCCATCGGGTACTGGAAGGCGAGGAACATGCCCATGCGGGCACGCTCGTCGGTGTCGAGCTCGAGGACGTCCTGGCCTTTGAACTTCACCGTGCCGTCGAGCACCTCGTAGGCGGGGTGGCCGAGCAGCACGTTCGCCATGGTGCTCTTGCCGGAGCCGTTACGCCCCATGATGGCGTGGATCTCGCCTTCGTTGAGGGTCAGGTCGACACCGCGCAGGATCTCGGTGCCGTCGATGGCGACCTTCAGGTTCTTGACCTCCAGAAGAGGCTGGCCGTTGTTGCTCATGGTGTTGCGCTACTCCGTTATGCGGTTTCACTGATTTGAAAGAGCTTCTGACGCTGGGCGCCACGAGTTCCGAGCTGGTTGTTCAATTCCTGTTGCACCTCGGACTCCTCGCACATCAGATCCATCAGGCTGATCGACTCGAGTGTTTTGGTGACCATCCCCGACAGCGTCCACCACACCGGGCGCAGGGCGCAGGAGGTGTTGTGCACGCAGTTGTCCTCGGCGCCGGTGAAGCGGTTGCAGTACTCGACGTCGAACAAATCGGGGGAAAACACCCGCAGGATGTCGGCCAGGCTGATTTCCTCGGGGGCCTTGGCGAGCACGAAGCCGCCGTTGCGGCCGCGGATGCTGTCGACCAACTCCGCCTGGCGCAGCAGGTTCAGCAGCTTGCCGGCGTACTCGGTCGACAGACCCTCGTTTTCGGCCACCATGGCCACCGATACCGGCTCGTCGGTCTGGGCGAGCGCCAGCTGCAGCATGCAGCGGAGCCCATACTCTTCCATCGACGTGACCTTCACGGATCCCTCGTTGTGCGCTTGGAGTGCGGGAAACAGGGTGTCAATACGAAGTTCCCGCTGAGGTGCTTATAGAGGGATGGTAAGAAAACCTGAAAGATAAGTCAACTTTATGGCGGCGGGGCCGCCGCCCTCGTGGAGCGGGATCCGGGATCGGTGTCGCAGGGGCTCGGGCCGCGCGCGGTGGGGCCGGCCCGGCAGCACCTAATAGCGCTTGGACCAGGGGTACTTGGCGTGCTCGTAGGTGTGCGGACGGTAGTGCGCGAGCGGCTTGACGTAGCCGAACTCCTTGGGGAAGGAGAGCTCGTAGGTCTCGGGGTTGATACCGTCGTCGAGCGCGACTTTCTTGGCCTTCCAGCCGCTGCGAGTCATCAGCAGGCCGGCTCTCTGCGGGTCGTTCTCCGGTGCGCGCGCGCACTTCAGGGGCGTCTTCACACCGGCCGGCTCGAGGTAGTACTCGTACTCGGTGCCGTCCCACTCGCCGTCGAGCATGCCATCCCAGAAGGCGGGCAGGCCGATGGCGATCGCCTTGCAGGTGGCGGCGTCGAACTGCGGCTCCTGGTCCTCTTGTTCCTCGGTTGTGGTGGTGTTGTTCGGAGCGTCGTCAGCCATGGTGTTCGGATCTCGCGAAGCGGACAGGAACGAGGGTCTACGCGGCGCCGTTTTCCCTTCAAACCGGCTACCCGGCTCGGTAGCATAGCACTCGGCGTTTCGCCCCGTGGTCGTGCGCGACGGCACGACGGTCTCGACGCCCATCTCGCCGCCCTTGTTGACACGGGCGCATCGAGGCTCCAAGATCGGGCGGCGCCTGGGGGCCGATTGACATAAAATCGTATCTTCGACCATCGTGGGCCCGATATCACCAGCTCGAGAACCTTCATGACCGTCGACTCCGACATCGCCTGGGACATCGACTACGGTTGCTATACGGACGTGGGAAGGGTGCGGCAACGCAATGAAGATGCCGCCAAGGTGAGCCCCGACCTGTTCCTTTACGCGGTTGCTGACGGCATGGGCGGGCACCGCGCCGGCGATCGCGCCAGCCGCATCGCGGTGCAGACGCTGCACGACTTCTTCGCCTCGGAGGACGACGGCCACGAGCCCAACGAGGAGAATCTGCGCGCCGCTTTCATGGCCGCCAACCGCAATATCATCGAAGACGCCTCGGGCCGGCCCGACCGCATGGGGATGGGCACGACTCTTACTGCGCTGGTGGTCAAGGGCAGCAACTATCTGATCGGGCACGTGGGCGACTCGCGTGCCTTGCGGGTACGCAAAGGCTCTATCGAGCAGCTCACCGACGACCACTCGATCGTCGCCGCCCAGGTGCGCGAGGGCGGCATGACCGAGGAGGAGGCGCGCCACCATCCCATGCGCCACGTGCTGAGCCGCTGCATGGGCTGTGAGCCCGACCCCGAGGTCGACGTGCTCATCGGGGAAATCCAGGACGGCGATACCTTCGTGCTCGGCTCCGACGGCCTTACGGGCGCCATCGGCGTCGAGCTGATGGCCGACACCGTCATGGCTGCAGCCGACGCTGCTGCGGCCAGCAAGGACCTGGTCGAGCTGGCGCGAGAGCACGACGGCAGCGACAACATCACGGCGGTGGTCGTGCGTTGCACCGCGGCCAACGTCGACAAGTAGCAGAGGAGCCCTCGCCGACCACGCTCCGCGTGTGCGAGTGGCAGCTGCAGACGGCTGGACCCTGATGAACCGTCCCTACAGATCGATCCTGCTGGGCGCTCTCGTCGTTACCGCTCTGGCGGGGACCGCCGTGAGCGCTGCGCAGCAGGACGCCGAGGAGCGCTTCGTTGCCGCCGAATCGGCCTTTGCCTCCGGGGACGCCGACGCTGCGCTGCGGATGCTCGACGAGCTGGTCGCCGACACGCCGCCGGCGCGCTTTCCCGATAGCCGTTGGCGCGCCGCCGCTGAGACACGCGCCGGCGAGATCGAGCTCGCGCTGGGACGCGCCGATGACGCCGCCGGGCGCTTCGTCGCGGTGATCGAAGGCGAGGTGACCTCCTCGTGGACCTCGCGGGCGCGCCTCGGGCTGGCCACAACGTTGTTGTGGAGCCGCGACTGGGCAGCCGCAGCGCCGCTGCTGCAAGAGGTGGTCGACGGCTTCACCCGGGAAGACGCCGGCGCCGATCCGGTGGCGGGCCTGCTGGCGGCGGCTCGCCTCACCCTGCTGCATCGCGTCTGGCTGCGTCCGGCGGCGGGGGGACAGCCCTGGCAGTCGGCCGGACGCTACGACATCTCTGCCCCCTTGGAGCGACCGATGGGCATCGCCGCGGGCTCCAATGGCGTGCTGGTAAGCGACGAGGGCCGTGACGCGCTCGTCTTCCGCGACTCCACCGGCAACGCCGCGTCATTTCCGATCGCCGACCCGCAACGCCCGTGGTGGAGCGACAACGGCGACGCCTACGTCGCCGCCCGCGCCACCGTCGCGGCGCCGCTGAGCGCTGCCTCGCTGTCTTTCACCTACACTGCCGGCGGTCGGCAGCGCGCGGTAGAGGACATACGCGCGGGGGCGCGCGGCGCGCTGGGAGAATGGGTGCTGCTCGACCACGACTCCAAGCAGGTGCTGCTGTTCGACACTGACCGCACCTTCCTGCGCGCCCTCGATATGCGCAACGGCGAGCCGGTCGACCTCGTGCGCGGCCCGCGCGGGCGCCTCTTCGTGATCGAGAAGGACCGCCGCGAGGTGATGATCTTCGCCGCGGACGGCTCGTTGCAGGGTGGCTTTGCGGTCGACACCTGGCGTGAACCCTATGCCCTGGCGGCCGATGCCGCCGGCCTGGTGTATGTGCTCGACCGCGATGCCAAGCGCATCGACGTGTTCGATCCCGATGGCGGGATCCTGTGGACAGTGGGCCCGCGGCTGCCGGGAGGTGTCGAGCTCGACGACCCGCGCGACATTGCTGTCGACGGCAGTGGACAGATTCTGGTGGCCGACCGTGGCCTCGGCGTCGTCGTGGTGATCCAATGACGCGGCCGGGAAGCGGTGCCCTGCGGGCGGCGGCGTGTCGGGCCGCTACACTGCGCTTGCTGCTGCTGGCCGCGATCCTGGTGTGCAGTGCGTTGCCTGCCGGTGCCGTGGGCGTGCAACAGGTGACGCAACGACTGCGTGCCGCATTCGCGCGCGCCGAGACGGCGTTCCGGACCAGCGAGCCGAGTCTCGCCGTCCCGTCGCTCGACGAGGTGATCGACACGCTGCTACCCGACGCCGAGATCGGGCGTCTCGACCCCGAGGCGCGCGCCTTGCTCGCCCGCAGCCTCGCCTATCGCGCCGACGCGCGCCTGTTCGAAGGCGACCGGGATGGCGCCGACGAGGACCTGACGCAGTTGCTGACCCTGTTTCCGCGCATTGTCGTGGACGGCTTCGGTCTCTCGGACGGCGCCCTCGAGCGCTTCGCCCGCGCCCAGGGGCGCATGCTCGGCGCGCTGACCTTTTCCCCGGTGCCGTTCAACGCACGCCTGCGCGTCGACGGCGAGGAGCTGCCGCCCGACACCACCTCCTATACGGTGCTCGCCGGCACCCATTACGTCGAGGGCTACCTTCCCGGCTTCACCCGCTACGCCGACGAGGTCGACGTACGCGCCGATCGCAGCGCCGAGGTCAGCTTCCTGCTCGAGCGGGTCTCGGCGGTGATCAAGCTGATGACGCACCCCGCCGGCGCGCAGGTGGTCATCGATGGCAACCCGGTCGGGATGACCTCGGGTCAGGCTCCGGCAGACTGGACGCCGACCCCTGATCTGAGCAGCTACCCGCGCAACGAGTTCTCCGACGTCATGGAGATCGAGGGCCTGATGCCCGGTCAGCACGAGGTCGAGATCCTGCTCGACGGCTACCGAACCTTCAGCGCGCCGATCACCATTCCCGACCTGGCCGACTTCCAGGTCGGAACGGTGGTGCTGGAGCCCAACGTCGGCCTGGTCCTGCTGCGCGATTTGCCCTCCGGGGCGGAAGTCTGGGTCGACGGACGGCGCACCCGGCCCGAGCCGCCGTCGCGCGGCGACGATACCGTGGCATCGAACGCCTACCGCTTGTCGTTGCAGCCCGGGCAATACCGGATCACGGTGAGCGACGCCGACGCCGGCGTCTTCGAGGAGAGCGTCACCGTGGCTGATCGGCGCAACCAGACCCTCACCGTGCGCCTGCGGCCGGGCCTGACCTTTCTCGGCGTCACCGGTGACGACCGCCTCGGCGCCCAGTCGCTCGAGGAGTCGCTGCGCACGGCCTTCGGCAACGTGGATTTCTGGACTTTCCTCGATCGCAGCGAGGAGGCTCAACGCGTGCTGGAGCGGGTCGGTGTCACCGCCAACCGTCTGCGCGACGCCGCCGTGGAGGGCGCCGATCCCGGCCGCGCGCTCGACTGGCAGCGCCTGCAAGCGATCGCCAGCCGCGAGTTGCCCGGTTCGATGTTTGTTCTCGGGGTCCTCGAGGAGGAAGAGCTCGCTGCTTCCGCCGACCTGTGGATCTGGCCCGCGGCGCCCGGCCCGGCGGTGGCCGAGCGGGTGAGCGTCTCGCTTGCCGAACCCGGCGCCTTCGACTCGCTGGCTCGGCGGCTGTCCGAGGCGGTGCGCTTGACGCGGCCGTGGAGCGGCCTCGAGCTGATTGACTCGCTGATCTCCCCCGCGCCGATCGTCGCCGAGGTGGCCCCGGGCGGCCCGGCGGAGGCGGCAGGCGTGCAGCCCGGCGAGAGCGTGCTGAGCGTGGGCGGCAACGACGTCGCCACCGTCGCCACCGCCGACGAATGGTTCGCCACCTTCGCTCCCGGCGCCAGCGTGGCGCTCGAGTTGTCCGGTCCCTCCGGCGACCGCGTCGTCGAGGTGCGGATGGGTTCGACGCCGGTGGTGGTCGGACCCAACGATCCCGGCCGCCTGTACACCTTGGTGTGGGGAATGACGGCGGCGGCGGTGGGACGAATGGACGCCGACGTGCCGAGCTGGCTGGCGGAGCTCAACCAGGCGGCGGTTCTGCTGCACGCGCGCGAGTGGGATGCCGCGGCCGACCTGCTACGCAGCGTGCAGGCACCCGACGACGGCGGCCTGGGGCAAGCGCTGGCCTACTACTGGCTCGGTGTGGCGTTGGCCGAGGCAGGTGATACCGACGGCGCCCGCTCCGCCTTCGAGGAGGTGCTGCGGCGCCCCGACGCGCGTTACCTGAGCAACGACGGACCCTACCTCGTGCCGATGGCACGCGCCCGACTGGCCGCGCTCGACGCCGCCGCGGCTCGCTGATGACTACGCTGCGCTACCTCGACGCCGCCACGCTACGCCAGGCCCTGCCGATGGGCGCCGCGATCGACGCCATCGAGGGCGTCATGCGCGCCGCCGCCGCGGGCGACGCCGTTGCCCCAGTCCGCACCGTGCGCTCGATCGCGCGCCCCGGACGCGAGGACTTCGTCTTCCTGGTCATGCCTGGTACCTGGGGGCCGCAGGGTGCTGCCGCCGCCAAGGTGATCTCCTACGTGCCCGACAACCCCGCCGCCGGCCGTGCCACCGTGCAGGGGCTGGCAGTGCTGCTCGACGTCGACACCGGTTCGCCGCGGCTGATCGTCGACGCATCGACGCTCACCACCATCCGTACGGGGGCGGTCATCGGCCTCGCGACCCGCTACCTGGCGCGCCCCGAGTGCGCGGTTCTCGGCGTCATCGGCACCGGTGGCATCGCCTCTGACCTGGTCGCCGGCGTGGCCGAGGTGCGCCCACCCGAGCGCTTGCTGGTCAACGACGTACGCCCCTCTGCGGCCGCCGCCTTCGCCGAGCGCGTCCCCTTCAATGCCGAGGTCGTCGAGGACAACGACGAGATTGCCCGCAACGCCGACATCCTGATCACCGCCACGTCCTCGCTGCAGCCCATCACCACCGCCGGCACCATCCGCCCCGGCACGCACATCAACGCGGTGGGCAATTTCTCGCCCTGCGGGCGCGAGATCGACGGCGCCACCGTGGCCGCCGCCACCCGCTGGGTCGACGACGTCGAAAACGCAATGGAAGAAGCAGGGGAGATCCTGCTCGCCGCAGCCGAGGGCCTCATCCCTGCAGGCCTCGACGGCATCGCCGGAGACCTTCAGGGCCTGGTCACCGGCGCCGCGCTGGCTCGCGCCCGCGACGACGAGATCACGCTGTTCAAGACCGTCGGTACCGCGCTGTCCGACGTCGCCGGCCTCGCCGCGGCCGCCGCGGTGGCCGAGAAGCGCGACCTCGGCGTGAAGCTCGGCTGAGGCCGGGTAAAAAAACCTCAGCCCCGATGAAACCTTTTCCTCCGCTCGATCGTCTAACATGTGCATAAATCACATGTGCAACCTGGAGAGGTTTTCATGGGACGCCGATCGAGTACCGACGAAGGCTCGCCGCTGACCCCGCTGATGTTCCAGATCCTGGTCGCCCTGAGCGGGGGGGACCAGCACGGCTACGCCATCCTGCAGGAGATCGAGGAGCGCACAGGGGGCGCCTTCCGCATCGGCGCGGGCACCCTGTATCGCGCCATCAAGCAGCTCGTCGACGCCGACCTGATCGAGGAAATCGCCGGCGACGACGGACACAGCCAGCGCCGTACCTACCGCATCACGCAGCAGGGCAGGGAGCGCGCAGCGGCCGATGCGCGGGTATTCCGCGACATCGTTGCGTGGGCGGATGAGGCACGGCTGAGCGAGACGAAGGTGCGCTCGTGAGGCGCGTCACGGCGGTTCTGATGCGCCTGTTTCCGGGTGAGTTCCGGGCGCGCTACGGCGCCGAACTCGGCGACTTGCTGGCGCAGCGTGCCCGCGATGTTCGTCGCAACGACGGCTGGCTGGCGGCATCCCGCATGCTTCTGTTTCAGAGCACCGACCTGGTGCTGGCGGCGCGCGCCGAGCGGCGCGCCGCGCGCTCCGGTGTCGGTGCCGCACGAGCGCTGCGCGGTGGCAAGGTCACGGCGACGCCGTCGCTGTCGCCGCAGCGCGGACCGCGAGGCCTGGCGCGCTGGCGCGCGTTGATCGCCGGCGACCTGCGCCTCGCCCTGCGTGCCCTGCAGCGCGCGCCCGGCTTTCTGCTTGCCGCGGGCCTGACGCTGGCGATTGGCATCGGCGCCACCACCGCCATCTTCACGGTGATCAACGGGGTGCTGCTCGCGCCGTTGCCGTATCCCGATCCGGACAGCCTGGTGGCGGTGTGGCTCGCCTCCGAGCCGCTCGGCTACGATGCCATCGATCACACCACGTCGAGTTATCTGACCTTCCGTGACAACAATGACGTGTTCGCCGAGTTCGGTACCTACACGTCCGGCTCGGCGACGATCACCGGCGACGGCGACGAGCCCGAGAGGGTCGATACCATGGGCGTCACCGACGGCGCCCTGCGTGCCCTCGGAGCACACGCCGAGTTGGGCCGCCTGTATGCCCCGGCCGACGTCGAGCCCGGAGCCGCGCCCAAGCTCCTGCTGAGCTACGGCTTCTGGCAGCGGCGCTATGGAGGCGACGCCGGGATCGTCGGCGACCTGATCACCATCGACGGCCAGTCCGCGGAGGTCATCGGTGTGCTGCCGGCCGACTTCCGCTTTCTCGACGCCGAGCCGTCGGTGTACTGGCCGATCCGTCTCGATCCCAACGAGATGCCGACCGTCCTGAGCTTCGACTACAAGGTGCTCGGTCGGCTGGCGCCCGGTGTGACCGAGGAACAGGCGTCGGCGGCGCTCAGCTCGCTGCTGCCGGCGAGCATCGAGCGCTATCAGTGGCTGACTCCTGAGCAGGCGGAGGGATTCGCCCTGCGCGTACGCGTACGCCCGCTCAAGGAAGCAGTGGTCGGCAACGTCGGACGGGTGCTGTGGATCCTGTTCGGCAGCGTCGGTATCGTGCTGCTGATTGCCTGCGCCAACGTCGCCAACCTGTTCCTGGTGCGCGCCGAGACGCGCCGCCAGGAGATCGCCGTGCGCACCGCCCTGGGAGCGTCGCGCGGCGTGCTGGTGCGCCAGTTCATCGTCGAGAGCGTGCTGCTCGGCGTGATCGGCGGCTTCGGCGGCCTGCTGGTCGCGTACGCCGGCGTGCCGCTGCTGCTCGGTCTGGCGCCCTCATCGCTGCCGCGCGCGGCCGAGATCGGTGTCGACCCGCTGACGCTCGGCTTCTGCTTCGTCATCTCCTGCCTGG
>JASFRZ010000117.1:0-12059 GCA_050114655.1 Acidobacteriota bacterium | reverse complement strand
GTGCGCCAGCACGACGCCGCGCTCGCCGGAGCCGTAGACGTCGGCGTAGACCACCCCGCCGTCGGCGGTAGGGAAGGAGACGAGCTGCTGAAGGGTGCCGCCTGGAGGGGTACCGGGGACGCCGCTGGCGGCTGGCAAGCCGGGCACGAGAGTTATTGCGAGGATCGTCAGCGTTGTCTTCCATGGGGCCGCGGGCACGAGCATTTCGTTTCCTTTATCGAGGAATGACGGTTCGGAGACTAGCGCAAGCGGTACGCGCGCGTCCCGGCAACGGCGAAGGCTGGCCTTCAGGTTCGACGCGCCGGACCCGGGCCTTTCGCCGCGACCTGCCGGCGGGTGTAGCATTGCCGCACGACATTCCCCAGCCCTGGAGAAGCCGCTCATGATCTCACGCCGCAAGCTCATCGGAACCTCCGCCGCCGCTGCCGCGGGAACCGCCGCAGCCGCCACGCTTTCTGCCTGTGCCCGCGCGGGCGAGGTGGCCCAGGAAGTAGCCCAGGCGGAGGAGATGCCACCTTCGATCGCCGCGCTGGGTCCGCCGGAGGAAACGCCGGTGCCGATCAGCCTCGAGGAGCGGCGTGGCCGTGTCGAGAAGGCCCAGCGACTGATGGTCGACAACGGTGTCGATGCCCTGATGATGTGCGGCGGCACCTCGATGGTCTACTTCTCCAACGTGCGCTGGGGGCTGAGCGAGCGCATGATGGCGCTGGTGGTGCCGGCGCGCGCCGACGCCTTCGTGGTGTGCCCGGCGTTCGAGGAGGAGCGCGCCCGCGAGCAGCTCGACACCGGCCCCTTCGGTGGCGACACCCAGGTCTACACCTGGCAGGAGGACGAGGACCCCTACGCGCTCGTCGGGCAGGGGCTGCGCGACCGCGGCATCGCCGCCGGCAAGCTGGGGATCGAGGAGCGCACCTACTTCGTCTACGCCAACGGTGTCGCGAACTCGGTGCCGCAGATCGAGGTGGTCGGCGCGATCCCGATCACCGCGGGCTGCCGCGGCGTCAAGGACGACCACGAGCTGGAGCTCATGCGGCTGGCCTCCAAGGTGACGCTGCGTGCCTATAAGGCCGCCTACGAGGCGCTGGAAGAGGGCATGACGCAGAACCAGTTCGCCGAGCTGGTGTCGCTGGCGCACCAGCGCCAGGGCTACAGCGGTGGCGCCGGTGTGCAGACGGGGCAGTATTCGGCCCTGCCGCACGGCTCGACGACGCCGCAGGTCATACGCGAGGGCACCATCCTGCTGATCGATGGCGGGTGTGCTGTAGAGGGTTACCGCTCCGACATCTCGCGCACCTTCGTGCTCGGCGAGCCTACCGACAAGATGCGCGCCGTGTTCGACATCGAGTTGCTCGCCCAGACCACCGCGTTGAACACCGCCAAGCCGGGCGTTGAGTGCCAGGCGATCGATGCCGCAGCGCGCAAGGTGATCGAGGACGCCGGCTACGGACCCGGCTACACGTACTTTACGCACCGCGTCGGCCACGGCATGGGCATGGACGGCCACGAGTGGCCCTATCTGGTGAAGGGCAACACGCTGCCGCTACAACCCGGCATGGTGTTCTCCGACGAGCCTGGCATCTACATCCGCGGCGAGTTCGGCGTCCGCCTCGAGGACGACATGATGATCACCGAGGACGGCGCCGAGCTGTTCACCCCGCAAAGCACGTCGCTCGAAGATCCGTTCGCCGACGTGCCGTAGCGCGCGCCACGAGCACACCGGCTTTCAATCCGGCGCTCCCGCCCGGGGCAGGATCTCCTTGAGGTCGCGCCGGTCTACCGGACGATCGAGCGCCTGCTTGTAGGCGATGAGTTCGGTGCGCGCCATCAACGGCACGTCGACACCGAGCACCTCGAGAACCTGTGCGGCACCGTAGTCGATGGCGACGTCTCTCCAGCAGCCGGCGCTGCGGTCGAAGTAGCGCGCATCATCGGCGCCTCCGAGCTCGATGCGGACGCCGTCATGCTCGAGCGCCATGAAGGTGATGTCCCAGTCATCGTCACGATGGCGTGTGGGTGGACGCACAACGCGATCTGCTGCCGCCGCGGCAACTTCGGCGAGACGGCTCGTCGGGACGTAGAAATCGAGATCGACGAGCGGCCGGGTGGCCCCGTAGGCGCGGGCCGCCAGGCCGCCGACCCCTTGAAAGAGTATTCCGAGGTCACGCAGAAGACCGACGATCCAGGCTAGCGCCTGCCTCTCGGCGTCCTCGCTCACGATGCGCTCTGATCGAGGGCGAGGTCGTAACGCAGCGCGTCGCGCGGCACGTCGGGCTCGAGGTTGGGGAAGTCGACGCCGCCGCGCATCAGCGCGACGCGTGAGAATCCGCACTTCTCGAGGACCCGCCAAGAGGGCGCGTGATCGACGTGGCACAGGGCGTACAGGAGGGTGACGCCGAGTTCACGGGCGATCTTCACGATGGCGTGCAAGGTCTCGGTGGCGTAACCGCAGCCCCAGGCGTCCTTGGCGAGGACGTAACCCGTGCTGGCGGTATCGGCGCTGTCGAATGCCAGCCCCGAGCTGCCCAGCAGGCGCCCCTCGTCGCGCGATTCGACCAGGTACGGGCCGCAAGGATGCCGCTCCCACTCGGCGTCGCTGAATTGCAGGAAGGAGCGCGTCTCGTCGACCGTCTGATGGCGCGGCCAGGCGAGGTAGCGGGTCACGTCCTCGTCGCTGGCGTAGCGGGTGAAGATCGCCTCGGCGTCATCGGCGCGTGGCCGGCGCAGGAGCAAGCGCCTCGTTTCATGGCGCTCGGGAGCCTTCATGCCCGGACCTCTGCTCCCGGTAACTCGTCGATGCGCGCATTGCGCCGTCCGAACCACTGGAATCCTCGTGCCCGATGTCCGTTCATTGTCTCGACCGTAATCTCGTCGAGAGCGATTGGCGAGAAACCGCGGGTGAGCTCGTCGATCCAGCCGCGCCGGTGATGGCGCAGCACGACGCCTTCGGGCAGCTCGAAGACGCCGTACGTGTCGAAACCGGGCGCGCCGCGCCCGTAGCGCGCGCGGTTGCGCTCGTCATCCTGAAGCCACAGATCGCTGATGTACAGCACCCCACGCGGGCGCAGGACGCGCTCGGCCTCGGCGACGATGGCGCGCTGGTCGTCGTCGCCGGGCACACAGGTCAGCACGGTGATCAGTAGCACCGCGTCGGCGCAGCCATCGTGCAGCGGCAGCTCGGGCCCGGCGATCCGCGCGATGCGCGCCTGCGGCACGCGGGCGCGCGCGGCGGCAACCATCGCCGGCGCAAAATCGAAGCCGTCCAGCTCGCGACAGCCGTGTCGCCAGAGGATCTCGAGCACGCGGCCGTAGCCGCAGCCGATCTCGACGATGCGCGCATCGGCCGGCAGCAGCTCGTCGAGGCGCTCCAGATTCACCGGGTGGGAAAAGGTCTTGCCGGGGCCGACGCGGTCCCAGTAACCGATCTGGCGGTCGCTCAACATCCCTGTTCGCAGCGTTCAAAGACCTGGATGCGATTGTCATCCAGGTCGCGGAACACGAAGGTGCGGACGGCCAGATTCTCGTCGGTGACGACCTGGGCGTCCGTGTCCACGTGGGCCCCCAGCAGGTAGGTGTGCCACTCCCCGGCGTCGGCGACGAACATACCGGCCTTGGCCAGCCCTTCGATCTGAAACGGGTGCTGAACCTCGGGATCGGCTCGTGGCGACAGCGACCCTTCGAAATGGACCAGCTCCACCATCAGCTCGCCGCGACGCATCACCACGGCGCGGCCGCGACCGTCGCGGCTTTCCACCGAGCGCACCGTTTCGAGGCCGAGCACGCGGCGGTACCACGACACGGCAGCGTCGAGGTCACCGACCGATACGCCGAAGAATGACGGGCTCGCGACCGAGGGGACTTCGGCGGGCGCCTGCGCCGGGATTTGCGTGGGCGGGCCGGTCACGGTCGGGTCGTTGAGCGGCGGGGCTGCGTCGGCGTTCGGCACGGCCGTCACCAGCGCCAGGAATACGAGGCAGCAGCAGGGGATGCCGGCCGTCGGCCACGGACCTGTCGACGAGAGCGGGTTCCGCATGGCGCTTGCTCTGTCAGCCGCACGATACCGGTGCGGTTACGGTGGGAACGGCCGGGTGTGGTGCGGCGATCATGGCACTTCACCGGACGCTCTTCCAATACGGGGTCGTCGGTTCACGCGGTAGGATTGCCGCACCATTGCGCACCGGCGACCGCCGCCGGATCCGGGAGTAACCCCTTGCGAATCGTCCCCGCTCGTCTACTGCTCGTTTGTGCCCTGATCGCCGTCGGACACCCGCTCGCCGCGCCCGCGCACCAGCTCGATGCGCCGTTCGACGTGATCCACTACGCCGCCCACGTCGAGCCCGACATCACCGGCGGCACCGTGCGGGGCACGGTGGCGGTGAGTGTCGTGGCGGGCGCGGACGGGCTACGGACGATCACCCTCGATCGCGGTGTCCTGCAGATCGATGCGGTGCGCCAGGACGACGACGAGCTGACGTTCACGACCCCGCCAGGACAGGTCGAGATCCGCCTGCGAGACCCCGCTGCGGCGAACGAGCGCCGTCGGATCCAGATCGATTACCACGGCGCGCCACGCTACGGCCTGGAGCTGGTTCCCGACCGCTCCCAGGCCTATACGATCTTCTCCACGAGCCAGTGGATGCCCGCCGTCGACGCACCCGCCGCGCGCGCCACGCTCGATCTGACCGTGGTCGTGCCGGCCGGGCTGGTGGTCGTGGCGAACGGCGAGGCTGGCGCCGTGAACACTCTCGACGACGACCGGGAGAGCCATGGTTTCGAGCTCGCCACCGCGGCGCCGAGCTACACCTTCGGCTTCGCCGCCGGCCCGTTTCACGAGGTCGACGAGGAGCACGGCGGCGTGACCCTGCGCTACCTTGCCGACGGCTTCGACGACGACGCGCTGCGGCGCGTATTCGCCGACACGCCGGCAATGCTCGACTTCTTCGTCGACCGTGCCGGCGTGCCCTATGCCGCAGACACCTACACCCAGGCGCTGGTCGTCGACACCGTCGGCCAGGAGATGACCGGCTTCTCCCTCATGTCCGAGGAGTACGGTCGCCGCATGCTCGCCGATCCCGCGGCCTCGTCGCTGGGGGCGCACGAGATGGCGCACCAGTGGTGGGGCAACATGGTGACCTGTGTCGACTGGAGACACTTCTGGCTCAACGAGGGCTTCGCGACCTTCATGGCGGCTGCCTGGATGGAGCAGCGCTTCGGTCGCGAGCGTTACCTCGCCGAGGTCGATGCCATGCGCCAGCGCTACGAGCGCGTGCGCGACGAGGGCAACGACAAGCCGCTGGTGTTCCCCGACTGGAACCGCCCGACCTCCGCCGACCGCACGCTGGTCTACCAGAAGGGCGCCTACGTGCTGCACCTGCTGCGCGAGCAACTCGGCGACGACGCTTTCTGGGACGGCGTGCGCCACTACACCCGCACCCATTTCGGCCAGTCGGTCACCACCGCCGACTTCCAGGAGGCTATGGAACAGTCCAGCGGTCGCGACCTGTCGGCGTTCTTCGACGAGTGGGTGTACGCGGGAAGCTGAAGGGGTGTCGAGGCCTGCGGTTGTGTTTCTTGCCGCGCTGAGATCACCTGGCGCGTCCGAGCACGGCAACCCTTTGCGCGATCACCACTGGCCGGTCCGCAGTGTGCGATGAGCTGCGGCTATGGAGAAACCGGAATCTCCGTCACCGAGTTCCTCGATCGCCTCGTTCATCCGCTTGGTGACGCCGTCGTGTGCGTGGTGATGCGCGATGTACTCGGTCAGTGCCTGCGCGTATAGCGTGCTCCGCGAGATCTCCAATACCTCTGCCAGTAGCTCACATTGCTCGAAGACATCGTCCGGGATGGACACCGAAACTCGCATGCTCGGAGAATAACCCACAGGTCGCTTCCTTCTGCCTCCCCCGAGTAGAAACCATCACTCGGAGCCGAATGCCGGTGGCCGGGGAGCTGGGGATTCCCTCAGCCAGCGCTGACCACGCAGGTCACGAAGCAGGTCGAGGAACGCTTCGACCTGCATGCCATCGTGGACGCCATACTCGCCGGAGCCGCCCCATACGATGTGGCCGTCGCGCACCGGGACCATTGCGTCGGGCGCCGCCGACGACATCCATCGTTGCTCCTCGGGCGACCAGTGCAGGAAGGCAACGTACTCCTCGCCGATGGCGTACGGGATCTCGGGACCCCTCACCGGTATACGGCCACCGCGGTAGAAACCGGCCCGGCGTTGGACGAACAGCACGCGCTCGGCGTTGGGCCAGTGCTCGTCGGTCTTGATCGCGTCGAGGACCTCGAGCTCGTGCTCGGTAAACACGTTGCCGTCACCGCACGCCACATCGGGGATCATCAGGAGCGGTGGGTGCGATCGGGCAATCCGCATGTGCACCACCGCGTCGGCGCGGGCGAGGGCCTCGGGCAACGGGAACTCCACCCACATCACCTCCTGCACAGGTGCCAACTGCAGCCCGAAGTCGAGCGCTCGGGCCTGGCCTTCGCCCAGCCACGGGCGCAACCGTCCGGCCGGTCTCACCCGCGTCAGCGCTGCTTTCGTCCGTCTGTCCCTGAGGTAGCCGGACCCAATCGGGACGCTCAAAACGACACTCCGCAGGCCTGGACACCGTAAGGCCTGACGCGCTGCCAGCGGCCGTCCGTCTTCTGCAGGAAATAGAACCCCTCGCTGCCGCACAGCCCGCCGCAGGTATGTCCCATGAACACAATTGCGTGCCGTTTTGTCGCGTCAAACCCCACCGGTGAGAAGTACATGTTGCCGCCGGAATCCGGGAATCGCCGGTAGAAGTTGGCCCAGCCGAACATCATCGGATCCGTTTCAGATGCCTTGATCGCCTGGATCTCGGCGCGTGGCACGACGATGTACGGGATGCGGAGGTCGAAGCCGGGGAGCAAGGTGCGGGGGCTCTCGGTGGCCCGCTTGAAGCCCGCGAAGGCCCGGCTCCACTCGGTCTCGAACACGCCGCCGTGCGGCAGGCAGCGAAAGTCGGTGATCGCCTCCTCGGTGAAGACAAGGCGTGTTGCTCTGCCGACTTTCTCCGGCCAGCTCGCTGGTAGCAGGCTGGCGTACACCGCGTACGCTTCGGGGTCGTCAATCGGCTGCGGCGTGACCGGGATCGTGCGCAGAACATCGAAGAACGACGCGACGGTGATTCCGTCGGCAAGTCCCGGTGTGTCGTAGCTCTCCCACTGCGCGTCCACGAGCCGGCCGTCGTGCACCGGAATCATGTACTCGGGCCGGAGGAATCGGTACTTCGCGTCGCCGGCGCTCCACGCCAGGAAGGCCACGTATTCGTCGCCGGGCGCATACGGTGGCTCGTCGCCGCAGCGGGTTGTTTCATCGTCGTTCCAGGTTCCCGCCGGATACTGGATGAACTCCAGTCTCCCGGTGTTCGTCGGCCGCTCAGCATCCGGCTTGGCGGTCGACACGATCGTCGCCGCGTAGGCCAGGCCGACAGTGTCGCCCCCCTTCACATCCCAGATCCCCGCCCCCAGCGAGCGGTCGATGCGCAGGTGCGCGACGACGTCGGCTTGACGGTAGGCCTGACGGAGATTGTGGGGCTGTGCGAACTCACCCCAGCCGACGGTGAGCAGATTCATGCGGAAGTCCGCGCGTGCCGGAGTGCCCTCAGTAATGCGGACATTGCGTCGCGTCTCAGTACAAAAGCCCTGCAACCCGGCCCTGACCTCGTAGGAGCCGGCGGGGAGATCGGAGAGCTCATAGCCGCCCGATTCGTCGGCGGCAACGGATTTCTCCACCGGCCCGACCGCAGTGATCGTCGCTCCGGGAAGACCGGTGTCAGCGGGGTCGTAGACGACGCCGCGAAGCACGCCGTTGCCCGGCCCTTGTGCGGCTGCCGTCAACGCGGCCAGAGCTGCAAGCACGGCCCCCTTGCAGGTCAGGGACCGACGATCGACAGCTCCGCTTCTGAATGCCACGTCGTCGCGCCATTGAACGCTCATGCAGCAAGCCTGCCACAGCCGGCCGCAGATCAACCAGAGCGAGCCACGGCGGCCTTCCCCTGGTTGCGCGCACCTCGCCGCCCGTATACTCGGCACAGGTTTCCATCCCCGGACGAGCCGATTGAGCTTCATCACCCGGCTTCGTGTCACCGTCGCCGCTGCGCTGCTGGCGCTGCCCGCCGCGCAGGCACTGCAACCGCAGGCGCAGGCACCCCAGGCGCAGGAGCCGCAGACGCAGATCCGCGCTTCCGTTGACGTGGTGCGCCTGAGTGTCGCGGTGGTGCACACCTCCGGCGGCGTGATCCCGCCGCTCTCCGTCGACGACTTCGCCGTGTGGGACAACGGCGTGCGCCAGGAGGTTCGCCTGCTGAGGCGGCCGGAAGAGACACCGCTGCGCGTGGCGTTGCTGGTCGACGCCAGCCCCAGCGTGCGGCCGTGGTGGCCGATGGTGGTACGCGCCGCGGTGAGCTTTCTCGCCAAGCTCCCGCCCGACGCGTGCCCCTATGTCCTGCCGTTCGCGGAAGGCATCGGCCCGGGCCGCTGGGGGCGCTACCCGGCCGCGAGTTGGCGCGCGTTTCTGGCCGATGCGCCGCGTGGGGCAGGAACCTCACTCTACGACGCTCTGGTCATTGCGCTGCAGCAACTCGATCTCGAGGAGGAGATGGCGGAAGCGGTCGACAAGCTCGCCGAGGAAGTACGGGCGGCGGAAGAAGCGCGGCGCGCCTCGATTCGGCCGAGCCCGGTCGTCGCCGAGCCCGGAGGCATGGACGCGGCGGCGATCATGCGCAGCCGCCCCGGCATGATGGCCGCCCTCCAGGCGGTCGTCGCCCGGATCGTGCGCGACAGCCCGTACGCTCACGTCGGCAATTGCGAGCCGCCGACGAGCGAAGAAACCGCAGCCGGAGGGTCGGCGGGCCAGCGGGCTGTCGACGCGTCGGTCAAGGCGGTGGTCCTGCTGAGCGACGGCGCCGACTACGGTAGCCACGCCGACGCCGAGGACGTCATCAATGCGGCGCGACTGGCAAGCGTTCCGGTCTTTCCGGTGGCGCTCGGCAACGCCTCGCGTGACCGTGGGCTCGCCGCCTTGCTGGACGAGCTGGCCGGCGCCACCGGTGGGCTGGTGACGGAGGACGTCGAGGTCAACGAGCTGGGCATGGCCTACGATCGCGTGCTCGGTCTGGTGCGAGCGACGTATGTGCTGGTGTACGAGCCCGACGAACTGTCCCCCGAGGAGGCCGCGGGGGTCACAGAGCGCTCCTGGCATGAGATCAAGGTGGAGCTGAGCCGCCCGTTGCTGCGCGCCATCGCGCGGCCGGGCTATTACCGCTGACGAGCCCGCGACGCTGGCGTGCTCGTCGGTGCCGGCACGGGGATCGTTTAGAGCTCGAGGCGAAGGATCGGTCGCAGCGGCTTGCGTCGGGCAATTTCGCGAAAGCCAAGGGACAGGTACACCGAGGTGATCCCCTGGTAGGCGTAGGGCCCGGTGATGTGGTTTTCGCGCGGATACACCTCGATGCGCGGCGCCTGCTGCGCGCGCGCGTAGTCGAGCGCCAGCGCGGCAAGGCGCCGGAACAGCCCCCTGCCGCGGTACGGCTCGCGCAGGAAGAAGCACACCATCGACCAGGTTGGCAGCTCGTCTACCGGCTTGAGCACCGGCGAGCGCTGCAGCACCGAGAAGTCCTCGCGCGGCCCCAGCGCGCACCAGCCGAAGGGCACGGGAGTCCCGCCGCCTGAAACTTCATAGTAGAGCAACCCCGGTGGGCGGGGGCGGGTGGTGAGCTCATGCAGGGCAGCGCGCCTGCCGGCAGTCTTCAGCCTGCCCATCTCACTGCGCTTGATGCGCCAGTACATGCACCAGCAGCCGTCGTAGGCTCCGCGGGGGCGGAAGACCTCGAGAAGATCATCCCAGCGCTCGGCGTCGGCGGGTCGTGCGACCACGTCCGGTGCGTGTGGGCTCTCGCTCACGGGGATGTGACAGCCTTCCTCGAGCGCGGTAATTTCAGGCTTCCGCCGGGCGCGATTCCGGCGTCGGCGCGAGACCTCAAACTACACGGTTGTGGCCGTAGGAGCGATGGGAATGCGATCTGAACGAGGCCGGCTCGGTACCTGGTTGACCGGTGATCCCGGCGTACACACGGGACGGGCGGCGGCTCTCGGCGTTACCGCCACACTGCTGTTGTCCGCCTCCCTGACAGCGATCCCCGCAGCCGTCGCCGGGCAGGGCGCCCAGCCGGTGTTCCGCGACGGGCAGGCGCAAGTGGTCGAGGCCTTCGCCGACTCGGGTAGCTGGATCCGCGAGGAGCTGTGGGTCGAGGCGCCGTTTGACAGCGACGGCGACGGGCGCAACGACCGCATGCACGTCGGCGTCATTCGCCAGCGTCAGACCGAGACGGAGGGTCTGAAGGTCGCGGTGATCTACACCTCGAGCCCGTACTTCTCCGGCACCTCCGGCGACCGCCGCTACCTGTGGGACGTGCGCCAGGAGGTCGGCGCGCCGCCGCCGCCGCGCGAGCACCAGCCGGAGATCCGCGCGCGGTTGAGCGAGCGAAGCTGGAACTCGCTCGCCGACGACTGGGTACCGCGCGGCTTCGCCGTGGTGCACTCCGAGGCGCCGGGCAGTGGCACCTCGCAGGGCTGCCCGACGGTCGGCGGGCCGATCGAGTCGGCCGCGCCCGAGGCGGTGATCGACTGGCTCAACGGCCGCGCCAAGGGCTACACCACGCCATACGGTGACGAAGAGGTCGTCGCCGACTGGTCCACCGGCAAGGTCGGCATGACCGGCACGTCGTACAACGGCACCATCCCGGTGGCGGCCGCCGCGACCGGCGTCGAGGGCCTCGAGGCGATCATCCCGGTGGCGCCCAACGACTCCTACTACCGCTACTATCGCGCCAACGGCCTGGTGCGGCATCCCGGCGGCTGGCTGGGCGAGGACATCGACTTCCTCTACGACTTCATCAACTCCGGCAACCCCGAGCGGCGCGCCTACTGCAACGCCACCATCCGCGACGGCGAGATGGCCGCCGGCCGCGATCGGCAGAGCGGCGATTACAACGACTTCTGGGCCGGCCGCGACCTGTTGCGCCAGGTCGACAACATCCGCGCCGCCACGCTCATGGCGCACGCCTTCAACGACTGGAACGTCAAGCCCGAGCACAGCGTGCTGGTGGTCGAGGCGCTCAAGCGCAACGGCGTGCCGTATCAGGTCTACTACCATCAGGGCGGCCACGGCGGCGATCCGCCGTTCGAGATGATGAACAAGTGGTTCACCCGCTACCTGTACGGCGTCGACAACGGGGTCGAGAACGAGCCCAAGGCGTGGATCGTGCGCGAGGGCGACGAGCGCTCGGACCCCACGCCGTACCCTGACTACCCGCATCCCGACGCCGCGCCGGTGACCCTGTACCCGCGTGCCGGCGGCGTGCAGCGGGGTGGGCTGGCGCTGGTGCCGGCGGCGGGGCAGGGCAGCGAGACGCTGGTCGACAACTTCTCGTTCAGCGGCCAGTCGCTGGCGCAGGCGGAGTGGACCGACCATCGCCTGCTGTACGTTTCGCCAGAGCTCACCGAGCCGGTGCACCTGTCCGGCTGGTCGCGGGTGAGGCTGCGACTGGCGTCGAGCAAGCCGGCCGCCAACCTGTCGGTGTATCTGGTGTCGCTACCGTGGATCGAGGGCGGCCGCCGCCCGCGCGGCGGCCTGATCACGCGCGGCTGGGCAGATCCGCAGAACCACGCCTCGCTCACCGAAAGCGAGCCGCTGGTGCCAGGGGAGTTCGTCGAGATGAGCTTCAACCTGCAGCCCGACGATCAGGTCATCGCCCCCGGCCAGCGCATCGGCCTGATGATCTTCTCCTCCGATCGTGACTTCACCCTGTGGCCGGAGCCCGGCACCGAGTTGACCGTTGATCTCGATGCCACGGCGATCGAGCTGCCAGTGGTCGGCGGTGAGACCGCGCTGCGGCGCGCGATCGGCGGAAACGACTGACCCCGAGGGCCCGCTCTCATTGCTCGGGCCGCTCCGGGCGGAGATCGTGGCGCGTAGGATCATTGACTGACTGATTGGTCAATGATTAAATGGCGGCCATGTCACCCCG
>JASFRZ010000116.1:0-12122 GCA_050114655.1 Acidobacteriota bacterium | reverse complement strand
GAGCTCTACAAGGAAGTCGCCGACCAGGAGCGCCGTCCGCTGGTGCCGGCGCCGCCGCCGGTGCCGGTGCAGACGCTGGCCGAGTTCGAGTATCCCGAGGGCGACGCCACCCGCCTGCTCTTCTACATGAAGCGTCTGCTGCCGGCGCTGCTCGAGCAGCTCGCGTCGTGGCACCAGGGGCTCACCGAGCTGGTCGTCGAGATGGTGCTCGACGACCGCACCCGGGTGGTCAAGAGCGTGCGGCCGGCCGACGCCACGCTCGATGCCGCGGTCATCCTCGACCTGGTGCGCCTGCGGCTCGCCGGCGCCGACATTTCCGCCGGCGTGATCGAGATGACGGTCACGGCGCACGGCAAGCGCGTCGATGCCGGCCAATTGTCGCTGTTCTGGAACCAGCCCAAGCGCGATGTCGCCGCTGCCGACCGCGCCCTGGCGCGCCTGCGCGCCGAGTTCGGCCGCGAGGCGGTGGTGTGGGCCAAGCCGCGCGATGCGCACCTGCCCGAGGCCAGCTTTTCCTGGGAGCCCTTGGTCAAGCTCAAGCCGCTCCGTCCTCATGGAGAGCAGGCGGAGGGTGCCCGCGATTCCGACGCGGCGGATGGCGGAGAGGTGGTCGACGGCCCGTTCCCGCGCCCGCTGGTGCGCCGCATGCTCGACAAGGCGGTGCAGCTACCGGCGCGCGCGCGGCACGAGCCCGACGGCTGGCTCATCCGCGGCCTCGAGCAGGGCCCGGCGGTACGCCTGCGCGGCCCCTACGTGGTGTCGGGCGGCTGGTGGGTGCGCGAGGTGCACCGCGAGTACTACTTCGTCGAGACCCAGCGCGGCGATGTGCTGTGGATCTACTACGACCGGCAAAGACGGCAATGGATGTTGCAGGGACAGGTCGACTGAAGCGGATGAGATCGCCAATGTTCGTCATCTCGCGGCGCGTGAGGAGAGCAATGAGTTGGGGCAGGTGTATGCGCCGCTGTGGTGCAAGAGCAACTTTTCGTTTCTGGAAGGGGCGAGTGATCCGGGGGAGCTGATCGAGCAGGCGGGGCACGTCGGGCTGCGCTCGATTGCCGTCACCGACCGTGACGGGCTGTACGGCATCGTGCAGGCGCACGTCGCGGCCAGGGAAAAGGGCCTGCACCTGATCGTCGGCGCCGAGGTCACGGTGGCCGATCCCGGCCGCTCCAGCATGGAGCTGCCCGACCGCATCCGCGCCGGCAGCCAGCCGACCGTCAAGCCGGGGGTGCAGTTCGAGCGCCCCGACGTCTCGACGCTGGTGTTGCTGGTGCAGGACCGCGACGGTTACCGCAACCTGTGCCGGCTGCTCACCCGCGGCCGGCGACGCTCCCCCAAGGGCGAGAGCACGGTCACCTGGCAGGAGGTTGCCGAGCACGCCGGAGGGTTGATTGCGCTGTGGGGCGGGGATCGCAGCCTGCTGGTGCGGGGTGAGGCCGGCGCCGCGGGATCCGTTCCCCCGGGGGATGAAGCGGCGTCCCGCGCCGGCGCGCGACGCCTCGCTCCCACGGCCGTGCTGGAAACCGTCGCGCCGCTGCTGCGGGACGCCTTCGGCGATCGCCTCTACGCCATGATCAGCCGCCATCGCCGCGCCGACGAGGTGCGCCGCGAGTGGCGCCTGCGCGAGCAGGCGCGCCGCTGGAAGCTGCCGCTGGTGGCGGCCACCGAGGTGCTCTACCACTCGCCCGCGCGGCGCGACGTGCAGGACGTGCTCTCCTGCATCCGCCACGGCGTCAAGCTGTCCGATGCCGGCCGCCGCATCCGCGCCAACGCCGAGCACGCGCTGCTCACACCGGACGCCTTCGCGCGCGCCTACAGCGACGAGCCGGCGGCGATCGCGCGCACCTGCGAGATCGCCGAGCGCTGTACCTTCTCGATGTCCGATCTGCGCTACCGCTATCCCGCCGAGCGCCTGCCCGACGGCACCGCCACCGACGAGTGGCTGCGCTACCTGACCCTAGAGGGTGCCAGGCGGCGCTACCGCGACGAGCAAGAGGTCCCGCCGGACGTCATCGACCAGCTCAACAAGGAGCTGGCGCTCATCGAGGAGCTCGACTACGCCGGCTACTTCCTCACCATGTGGGAGCTGGTGCGCTTCTGCGAGGAGCGCGGCATCCTGTGCCAGGGCCGGGGATCGGCGGCCAACTCGGCGGTGTGCTACTGCCTCGGCGTGACCGCCATCGACCCGGTGCGCATGGGCCTGCTGTTCGAGCGCTTCCTGTCGCGCGAGCGCGCCGAGCCCCCCGACATCGATCTCGACATCGAGCACGACCGCCGCGAGGAGGCCATTCAGCACGTCTATCAGAAGTACGGCCGTGACTATGCCGCCATGGTGGCGGTGATCATCCGCTACCGCCCCAAGTCCGCGGTGCGCGACGTCGGCAAGGCGCTCGGCGTCGCCGAGACCGCGCTCGACCGGCTGGCCAAGTTCCTCAGCCGCTACGACTGCGTCGACGACGACGCGCTGCGCCAGGCCGGCCTCGACCCCGAGGCGCGCGCCCACCGCCACCTGGTACGCCTGGCCAACGCGGTGCAGGGCTTTCCGCGCCACCTGTCGATCCACCCCGGCGGCTTTCTCCTCGGCCACGAGCCGGTGCACGACCTGGTGCCGATCGAGAACGGCGCCATGGAGGATCGCACCGTCATCCAGTGGGAGAAGGACGACGTCGAGGCGCTCGGCCTGTTCAAGGTCGACCTGCTGGGCCTGGGCGCCCTCACCATGCTGCACAAGTCGTTCGATCTGATGCGCCGCCACCGCGACGTCGACCTCGGCATGGCCACCATCCCGCCCGACGACGAAGCCACCTTCGACATGTGCTGCAAGGCCGACACCGTGGGCGCCTTCCAGATCGAGTCACGCGCCCAGATGGCGATGCTGCCGCGGTTGAAGCCGCGCAAGTTCTACGACCTGGTGGTGCAGGTCAGCATCGTGCGCCCCGGGCCGATCACCGGCGGCATGGTGCATCCCTACCTGCGCCGCCGCGCCGGCGAGGAGCCGGTGACCTACCCGCACGAGTGCCTGCGCCCGGTGCTCGAAAAGACCCTCGGGGTGCCGCTGTTTCAAGAGCAGGTCATGAAGCTCGCCGTGGTGGCGGCCGATTACAGCCCCGGCGAAGCCGACCAGCTTCGCCGCGACATGGCCGCCTGGAAAAAAACCGGCCGCCTCGAGCGCCACCGCGGCCGCCTCATCTCGCGCATGATGGCCAAGGGCATCAAGGAGGAGTTCGCCGAGCGCGTCTTCGAGCAGATCCGCGGCTTCGGCGAGTACGGATTTCCGGAGTGCGTCGTCGGCGAGACGCGCATCGTCGACGCCGATACGGGTCGCCGGGTGCGCATCGACGACCTCGTCGAGGGTCGCGAACAGGTGAAGACGACGCTGACATGCAGTGATGAGCTGCGCATCGAGCCCCGCCGGATCGTCGCAACGAAGCAAAGTGGCATCAAAGAGGTGTTCCGGCTGCGAACCGCCCTGGGACGAGAGATCGAAGCAACCGCCGAGCACCCTTTCCTGACCATCTCGGGCTGGCGCAAGCTCGGTGAGCTGTGCTTTGACGATGCGGTCGCGTCGGCACCGTTACCGGGGGGCGAGATGGGTGAGCACCGGGACGTGCTCGGGGAATGCGCGGATTCCGTCCCCCTGAACAGATGGATCGGATCAGAAGTGAGCTGGGACCGGGTCACGTCGATCGAGCCGGCCGGTCGTCGTATGACGTATGACCTCGAGATCGAGGGGAATCACAACTTCCTCGCCAATGATTTCGTGGTGCACAACTCCCATGCCGCCAGCTTCGCTTTGATCGGCTATGCGACGGCGTATCTGAAGCGCCACTACCTGCCGGAGTTCACCTGCGCGCTGCTCAACTCGTGGCCGATGGGGTTTTACACGCCGGCGACGGTGGTGCAGGACGGCAAGCGGCACGGGCTGGTGGTGCGCCCGGTGGACGTGCTGCACAGCGTGTGGGACTGCACGCTGGAGCCGTGCGGGCACTCGACCGGCGAGCTCGCGGTGCGCATGGGGCTGCGCTACGTCAAGGGAATGCGCGAGGACGAGGGCGAGAAGGTCGAGGCGGCGGTGCGTTCAGCGACGCGCTCGCTGCGGCTTGCCGGGCGTGGGGCTGACGACGGCGGCGCCGATGGTTCCGCGCCGGCCGACGCGAGCGAAGGTGCGCCGGTCGCGCCGTTCCGCTCCATCGAGGACTTCGCCGGGCGCACCGGCATCTCCGATCGCTCGATGAAGCTGCTCGCCGAGGCGGGCGCGTTCGACAGCCTGAAGAGCAACCGGCGCGCCGCGCTGTGGCAGGTGCAGGGGATGAAGAAGGAAACCATGGCCCTGTACCGGCCGGCGGGGGAAGGCGCGACAGGCGGTAGCGCGAGCGGTGGTGCCGACGGCCGCGTCGCCGAACCCGACCTGCCGCTGCCCGAGAGCGTACCGACCTTCGCCTCGCTGTCCGATATCGACACGGTGGCGTGGGACTTCCGCACCATGAACCACTCGGCGCGCAGCCACCTGCTGGAGCCCTTCCGCGCCGAGCTGGCGGCCAAGGGTTTGCCGGAAGCGCGCGCCGTGGCGCGCATGCGCGACGGCCGCCGCGTCGATTACGCCGGCATCGTGATCTGCCGGCAGCGGCCGGGCACCGCCTCGGGCGTGGTGTTCATGACGCTCGAGGACGAGACCGGCTTCGTCAACACCATCCTGTGGCCGAGCGTGTACGAGCAATACACCGTGGCCGCGCGTACCCTGTCGTTTCTGGGAGTCAGCGGCAAGGTACAGGCCGCCGACGGCGTCGTGCACGTCGTCGTGGACAAGCTGTGGGATCCACGCGAGTATGCGCGGCCGGCGCCGATGATGAGCCGCGATTTTCACTGACCATTCTGAGCGGGACCGTGGGCGGGTTCAATTCCCTTGTCCTTGATCCTCGGCCGCGGCGCCGACATGAGCGCATAGGGGTAACACAGCCGCCGATGTCCATCTCCTCTTTACCGAGGGAAGATGACAACGGCAAGCGCCGGTATTTACCGGCCACCTTGCCGTTGTCGGTCTCCTTCAACACCCGCCTCACACGCCGAGCAGCGCCGCCGGCACCACCCCGATGCCGTCGGCCCGCCGATAGGCGTCCTCGCCCGTGTTCACGACCATGGCGTCCAGCAGATCATCGCCGATCTGATCGCGGAGCCAGTGCAGGGTCTTCGCGTCGTCATCGCTCACCGTTCGGCCGAGCTTGACCTCCATCGCCACGACCTTGTGGTCGTCGCGTTCGATGATCAGATCCACCTCTTGCCGGCCGTCCTTGGTTCGCAGGTGATAGACGCGGGCCTCGGCGACCTGGGCGAACGCGCGCACGGAGAGCGTCACCAGGGACTCGAACAAATGGCCGAGGAGGGGGCCGTCGCGGGGAATCGAGGGCCCCGCCTCGCGCCCATCGAGCAGGGCCCCGGCACCGACGCCGAGCAGCCTCGCCGCCAGCGCCGGGTCGGCGAGATGATGCTTGGGCGGCTTGGAAAGCTGTGAGAAGTAGTTGCGCGAGGGGAGCCACGCCGGAACTTCGTCGACGATCCAGAGGCGCTCGAGCACGTCCCGGTAGGGAATCGTCGTGCTTTTCGCCGGCTTGTCGCCCTGTCCACTGGTCGCGGCGTCGCGGATGGTCTCGAACTTGGCGGTCGTGGCGGTGGCCGCGGCGTATGCGGCCATCCAGCGCATGAGGGTCTGGGGCTTGCGCACCGCGCGGCCGAGCTCGTCGAAGTCGCGGTCGACGATGCGCGACAGGTAGCCATCGAGCTGCGCCCGCCGCGCCCGCTCGGACCGGCCGCGGAGGCCGGGGAAACCGGAAGCGACGATTTCCGTGGCGTAGTCCGCCAGCGCCATCCCGCTACGGCCTTCGAGCGGCGGCCGTTCGCCCCTGAGGAGGACGCCGAGGCTCACGGTGGGCGTCGTCACGCCGCGCTCCGGGAGCGTCAGCGGTCGCATCCGCAGGGTGACGATGCGGCCGGCGCCGGTGTGCGTCGGCGGTGAGGTCGGTGCCGCGGAGCCGGTGAGAAGAAACTGCCCCGGTGACGGGTCGCGGTCGACGGCGCGTCGCACGACGTCCCAGACCTCGGGCAGTCGCTGCCACTCGTCGAAGAGGATCGGACGATCCCCCTCCACCAGCCGTCCCGGATCGGCCTGCGCCAGCTCCAGTTGGGCAGCGTCGTCGAGACGGTGGATCGTTTTCGCACGGCGCAACGCCGTCTCGGTCTTGCCGACGGCCTTGGGCCCTTCGAGAGAGATCGCCGGCAGGTCCGGCATGAGCTCATCGAGCTCGTCGTCGATACAGCGGCGCAGGTATCGTCCCATGCGGATACAATACCAAATGCACAGCGACTACACTACCGATTTCTCATAACGTGCACTACCGAACGTCGTCGATGCTCACCGAACGATGCATGCGACTCATCATCTAAGAGACCTGTCGTTTCGTACCCATTCAACCCTTGTCCGGTAAAAAGCAGCCGGGTCGAGGCTGTCCGGGGGTTCGTCCACACGTCCGGCGAACTGTTGAACGGGCATCCGCACCTGCACCTGCTGATCACCGACGGGGTGTTTGATCGGGACGGCACCCTCGAGCACTTCACGTACTTCGACACGCACCTGATCGAGGGGCTGTTTCGCACCCGCCTGAGCTGGGCGGCGCTCATCAGCGTCGTGCATGTTGTCGTGGACAAGCTGTGGGACCCGCGCGACTATGCCCCACGGCGCCGATGGCTGGCCGTGACTTCCACTGAACCCGGAGGAACCGATGCAGGAAGCAGAGCTGAAGCAAACCGACAACGGCAAGGTCGCCGCCGGCGAGGGTTGGTACACGTTGCACGCTTCGGAGGCCGAGTGGTACCGCAGCGAGCGCTTCGGCACATTGTGCCGCTTCGAGGGCGACGCGCGCTTTCCCGAGCTCGGCATCAACCTGCGCGTGCTCGAGCCCGGCCAGCCCGCCTGTCTGTATCACCGCGAGTCGGCGCAGGAGGATTTCTTCGTGGTGTCGGGCGAATGCACGCTGATCGTCGAGGGCGAGGAGCGCCCGCTGCGCGCCGGTCACTTCGTGCACTGCCCGGCCGACACCCTGCACGTTTTCGTCGGCGCGGGCGACGGCCCGTGCGCCATCATCGCGGTGGGCGCGCGGCCGCAGGAGCACACCCTGTGGTATCCGGTCGACGAGACCGCCGCCAGGCACGACGCTTCGGCAAGCGCCGCCACCGACAATCCGGCAGAGGCATACGCCGGCGCCGAGCGCGGGCCGACCCAGGCCGTGTGGCCGCTGCCGTGAGGTGCCGCCGGCGGCGGTGAAGCCGGCCCCGGAGCGCCGATTCGCCGCTGCGGTGCCGGGTTGCGGCAGGGGGCGCCGCCCGTTCCGGACAGAGCCCGCGAGTTGCGTTGCCCCCGCCGGTGTCGTACGAAGTCAGGTATGAGCCTGGCGTCGAGGGGCGACCGATGAACGAAATCGAAGTGCGCGAGATGCGGCCCGACGAGGCGCACGAGGTCTCTGACCTGGCGATGCGCTCGTTCGATGCCTTCGTCGGCCACGAGTTCTCCGAAGAAGGCGTTGCGGCCTACGCCGAGTACGCCGCCGCGGACGCCCTGCGGGCGCGCCAGGGTCACGACCACTTCACCCTGGTCGCGCGAGTCGACGGCGAGCTCGCCGGTATGATCGAGCTCCGTCACGGTGAGCACCTGTCGATGCTGTTCGTCGATGATGCATTCCATCGCCGCGGCATCGGCGGCAAGCTCTACGACGCCGCGCTCGAGCGGCTCCGGCACGAGGACCCGGACCTCGAGCAGATCACCGTCAACGCGTCGCGCTACGGCGTTCCGGCTTACGAGCGCCTCGGCTTCGTCGTCAGCGGCGAGGAGCAAACCGTCAACGGCATCACCTTCACTCCGATGACGGCTCGGCTCGCCACCGACGCCGGCGATGACGAGACCTGACGTGAGCACCAACCGATTGCCGTATGGAAAGGGGAGCCGGTGACGATGAGCGAACAGCTGATCGATCCAGAGGTGCGCATCGGCCACGTGCACCTGAAGGTGGCCGACCTCGAGCGCGCGCTCGACTTCTATTGCGGCGTGCTCGGCTTCGAGCTGACGCAGCGCCACGGCGAGCAGGCCGCGTTCGTTTCGGCCGGCGGCTATCACCACCACATCGGCCTCAATACCTGGGAGAGCCGCGGCGGGTCGCCGCCACCGCGCGGCAGTACCGGGCTGTTCCACCTGGCGATCCTGTACCCCGGCCGCGCGGCGCTCGCTGACGCGCTGCGGCGCCTGCACGACGCCGGTATCGCGCTCGACGGCGCCAGCGACCACGGCGTCAGCGAGGCCCTCTACCTGCGCGACCCGGACGGCAATGGCGTCGAGCTGTATCGCGACCGGCCGCAATCGGAATGGCCGCGCGACGCCGACGGCAACGTGGCGATGTACACGCGGCCCCTCGACGTCGCTGCGCTGCTGCGCGAGGCGCCCGCGTGACGGACGGGCCGTCCGGAGTGCAGCCCGACACGCCCGGCGGGATCTCCACCACCGGGCAGCTGCGCGAAGCGTATGCGCGTGGCGCGCGAGCGACCGCCTTCGGGCTGGTGATCAGCGCCGCTCTCGCGTCGCTCAAGATCGGCGCCGGCGTGCTCGGCAGCTCGTACGCGCTCATCGCCGACGGCGTCGAGTCGGTCGTCGACCTGTTCAGCTCGGCGATGGTATGGGGCGGTCTGCGATTCAGTGTGGCGCCGCGTACCGAGGAATACCCCTACGGCCGCGGCAAGGCGGAGTCGCTGGCGGCGCTGCTGGTCGCCACCATGCTGCTGTTCGCGGCGGCGGGCATCGCCATCGGCGCGGTGGCCGGAATCCGCCACCCGCAGGAGCCGCCGGCGCCGTTCACGCTCGCCGTTTTGGTGGCCGTCGTGGCCGCCAAGGAGGTCGTGTTCCGGGTGCTGCTGGCCCGCGGCGACGAGATCGACAGCACCGCGCTGCGCGCCGACGCCTGGCATCACCGCTCCGACGCCCTCACTTCGCTGGCGGCATTCGTCGGCATCTCGCTGGCGTTGCTCGAGGGGGAGACCTGGGCCGCCGCCGACGAGTGGGCCGCGCTGCTGGCCTGCGGGATCATCGCGTGGAACGGCGTGTCGCTGTTCCGTAAGGGCCTGCGCGATGTGCTCGACGCCGCCGCGCCAAAGGGAATACGCAAGCGCATCCGGACCATCGCGGGGCAGGTGGAAGACGTTGCCGGCGTCGACGAGTTGCGCGTGCGCAAGAGCGGACTGGTTTATTTCGTCGACATCCACGTGGAGGTAAACGGCAACATGACGGTGCGCCGCGGCCACGAGATCGGTCACGACGTCAAGAGCGCCCTGATGGGATCCGAGCTGCCCATCCTCGATGTTCTGGTGCACGTCGAGCCGGCGCCGGAGGACGCGTGAGCGACGAGCGCGCGGGGCGGATCTACATGCTGCTGGTCGGTGAGGACGACGGCCGCGTGTGTCGCGACATCCCCGAGGAAGCGTGCCACGAGCAACCGGGTAACTTCCTGCGCCACGTGCTCAGCCTGTCGGCCACCAAGACGGGCGACGGGCTCGCCGATCCCAAGCTGGTGCTCTCCTGGCTGCTCGGCACGCTCGGCGCCCCGGCGCTGTACATCGGCCTGCTGGTGCCGGTGCGCGAAGCCGGTGCCTTGTTGCCGCAGCTCGGCATCGCCGGTGCCATCCGTGCGCTGCCGCAACGCAAATGGGTTTGGTCGGCCGGCAGCGTGGTGCAAGGGATCGCCGTGGCCGGAATGGCGCTGGCTGCCACCAGCCTCAACGGCGCCGTCGCCGGCGCGACGATCGTCGCTCTGCTGGCGGTGTTCGCGCTCGGCCGCAGCGTGTGCTCGGTAAGCTACAAGGACGTGCTCGGCAAGACGGTCTCCAAGACGACCCGCGGCACCACCACCGGTACCGCGGCGACCATCGCCTCGACCTTGGTGCTTTCGTTCGGCGTGTTGCTCAGCCTCGGGATCATCCCGCGCACCGCCCCGGCGATCGCCGCGGCGCTGCTGGTGGCGGCAGTGTTGTGGTTTTTCGCCGCCCTGACCTTCGCCACGCTGTTCGAGGTTCCCGGCGCCACCGAGGGCGGCGGCAACCCGTTGCGGGTCGCGATCGACGAGATCGGCTTGCTGCGGCGCGATCCGCAGCTTGTGCGCTTCATCGTCACGCGCGGCTTGCTCATCGCGACGGCGCTGGCACCGCCCTACCTGCTCGCGCTCGCCGGCGAAAGCAACGGCCGGCAGCTCGGCGAGCTCGGCCCGTTCGTCGTGGCATCGGCGCTGGCCGCGGTCACCAGCACCTACTTCTGGGGTCGCCTTTCGGACCGCTCGAGCCGCAAGGTGCTGATCATCGCGGCGCTGGTCGGCGCGGCGTCGTTGGGCGGCGCGGCGCTGCTCGGAGTGGCGGCGCGCAACGGCTGGCTGCCTGCCGGTCCGACAGGCGCCGGCACCGCGTTTCCTCTCGTCCTCTACGTCATGATGATCGCCTATCAGGGCGTTCGCCTGGGCCGCGCCACGCATATCGTCGACATGGCCGACGAGGACACCCGCGCCGCCTATACCGCGCTCTCCAACACGATCATCGGCGTCTTGCTGGTCGGCGGTGGTATCTTCGGCGCGCTCGCCGCGCGCTTCGGAGAAGGCGTGGTGCTGGTCTGTTTCGCGCTGATGTGTGTCGCCGCGGCTGTTGCCGCGCGCGGCCTCGAGGAGGTGCAGCAATGAGCCAGGAAAGCAGCCAGCCGGTCATCCGCCACTACACCGTCCATGACCTGGGCGGGAAGATCCTCGCCGCGCTGAAGAATGCCGGAGTCGACCTCGACAACCTCACGATCGAAGATCTCGCCGCGGTCGATGCGTTCCACATCCGCGGGCGCGAGGCCACCCGCGAGCTCGCCGGCCTGGCGCGCCTTGCCGACGGCGACACGGTGCTCGACGCGGGCTGCGGCATCGGCGGCACCAGCCGCTACCTGGCGGCTGCGTGCGGCTGCCGTGTCAGCGGTGTTGACCTCACCGGCGAGTACGTCGATGTCGCGCGCATGCTCACCGAGCGCGTCGGGCTCTCCGATCGGGTCGATTTCCAGCAGGGCAGCGTCCTCGACCTGCCCTTCGAAGACGGTTGTTTCGACGTCGTCTGGACCGAGCACGCGCAGATGAACATCGCCGACAAGCCGGCCTTTTATCGCGAGCTGTTCCGCGTGCTCAAGCCCGGCGGCAAGCTGGCATTCCATGACATCTTCGCCGGCCCCGGCGGCGAGCTGCGCTACCCGGTGCCCTGGGCGCCGGACGACACCATCAGCCACCTGGTGAGCATCGAGGATCTGCGTGGAGCGCTGGCCGCAGCGGGCTTCTCCCAGCTCGTCTGGGAAGACAAGACCGCGGTATCGGCGGCGTTCTTCCAGACGATGCTGCAGCGCGGGCCGGCGGCGGTTGGCCTGCACCTGCTGATGGACGACGCCAAAAACCGGTTCGCCAACATGGTGCCCAACCTCGCAGAGGGTCGTATCTGCGTGGTGCAGGCGGTCATGAGAAAGGGCGCAGGGGCATGATGGTCCCTTCCGGTTCCGCCGGATCGTGGCGTCGGTCTGGCCGCCGCGGCCGGTGAACGCGGACTGGCGAGACGCCGCCCTGGCGGGGGATGTCGCGCGCCTCGAGGCCCTGCTGGACGGCGGCGCCGACATCGACGCGCTCGATCGCTACGGGCAGAGCGGCCTGATGATCGCCGCGATGCACGGCAACGTCGATGTCGCCCGCTTCCTGATCGAACGAGGTGCCGCTCTCGATCACACCGCCAAGTATCGCCTCAGCGCTCTGATGCTCGCTGTCATCAACGGCCACGTGGAGATCGTGCGCCTGCTGGTGCATGCTGGGGCCGACAGGGAGCTTCGCGGCAGCGGGGCTCCCGGCTTTCACGACAAGACCGCGAGGGACCTGGCGGCCGCCGTGGAACGGGAGGACCTGCTCGAGGCCCTCGGTTCCGTCCCGCCGGGCCTCGAAGCGCCGCGGCGGTAGGTATGGCGCGGCGACAGATCTCCGGAGAATCGTCATGCGCTCGTTTCCGCCAACCCGCCGTTGCGCGGCCCGTCTTCT
>JASFRZ010000115.1:0-12156 GCA_050114655.1 Acidobacteriota bacterium | reverse complement strand
CGCTCAGGCCGGCAGCGGCGCGTCGCTGCCAGCCGGGGACCGAGATGTAGTCGACCTGCTCGACGAAGCGGCGCGGCGAATGCTCGTCGGCAAAGAGCACCACGTCGGGCGAGAGCGTGGCGATCGACGTAGTACCGATCGAGCCCGGGCCGCGCAGACGCAGACGCCCGCCGGCGCCGCGCAGGCCGATCAGGTTGGTGCTGCCCTCGCGATCGATCTGCATGCCGCCGACGAAGAAGACGTCGCAAAAGCGCATCGGCGAGCGGGGGTTGGCGACCCGCAGGATGGCGTCGTGCGCCTCGAGGTACTCGATGCGGCGCCAGGAATCGTCGTCGAGCGCGTCGGTCCAGGCGGCAGTGCCGTGCACCATGCCGCGCTCGGCACGCAGTCCGTGGCGGATGCGCAGGTCGGGGGCATGGGTTCGCTGCGCCACCATCGCTGCGCGCAGCATCAGCTGCGCATGCAGGCCGAAGGCGACCACCTGCCCGTCGCGCAGGTGGCGGGCGACGACGCAGGCGATCAGGTCGGCGTGTGCTTCATCACCGGCGCTCGGCGCCTCGCCGGGCGGGGTCGACGGGGCAGGGCCGTCTCGTCGGTCGGGGGCTGCGGCTGCGGCATGGGGGCGGGATGTCGGGAGCTTCCGGGTCGCCGCGCAGTACGCCCGGATCTCCTCGAGAGCGGGCGGGTAGCGGCCACTCACCCCGCCGGGTCGGGCGCCGCCGGGCGCGTGCACGACCTCGGCGCCGAAGATCATCGTGCGCTCGGGCGCCCGCAGAACGTCGTCGTTGTCGACGATCTCCTCGACGGTGGCGATCACCGGGCCGGAGCAGGCCTCGGCGAGGGCACGCTCGGCGAAGCTGCGCCCGAGGTAAGCCTCGCGGACCACGCGCACGTTGCCGTAGCGGTCGGCCTCGGCGGCATGCAGGAAGACGATGTCCGGGCGGACGGCAGGCACGCGCAGCAGGCGGCGTCCGTCAACCTCAATCTCCTCGAGTTCCGGGTTGAGCTCGGTCAGCGAGCTCCCGACCCCGCCCGGCCACGGCAGCCAGGGAACGCCCCAGGCGGCTGCCCGGAGGGCGATATACCAGATGCACTCATCGCACTCCCACACCTCGATCGCGCCGGCCCCGGCGGCGCGGCGGAACGCCGGCGCGATGCCGGCGACGCGCTCCAATGCCACGCCGGCGGCGACAACCCGACGCACGCAACCGGCGTCGATCAAGGTATCGGTCTCGATGCCGGCGGTGGGGCCGGAAACGAGCGTCAGGTCGCGCACGCCACGGCGCGCGATCTCTCGTACCACCGCCATCGGCGGGGACTGATACGAGAAGCCCGACAGGCCGATGGTCATCCCGTCGCGCACCCGGTCGACCGCATCGGCCAGCGCGATGACGCGCGACGATCGCCCGGGGGCACCGGGCGTTGTCCTCGGCGGGGAGCTCACGTGGCGACGGGAGCGACCGACGCGTCGAAGGGTGTCGCCGTGCCGGCGCGCGGCACCAGCGGGCGGAACTTGTAGCCGTACACGATGTAGCCGTTATCGGTGGCCTCCTGCAGCTTGCGGGTGACCATCTCCACCGGCATGCCGATGCGCAGGTCGACGCCTTCGACATCGGTGAGCTGGGCCATGATCAGCGGGCCGTCATCGAGTTGCACCATGCCGACGGTGTACGGGCCGAGGTTAGCGAATCCGCGCGGCGACTGGATCATGTGCGAGAAGGAGTAGAGCGTGCCGGTGCCGGCGAGCTCGACGCGATCGAGGTCGCGCGCGCGGCAGCTCGGGCAAACGGAGCGCGGCGGGAAGTAGTTGTGCTCGCAGGCGGCGCAACGCGTGCCTTCGAGACGGTAGAAGGAGTGCCGCAGGCGGTGGTAACGGGGCAGTTGCATGGGAAATCCTCCCGGACGCTGCTAGCGTGCAGCGGCGCGCGCCGTGCTCGCGTCGCCGTTGACCGATTGCAGGATATGGGTGACGGCCACCGAGCCGGAGCCGCCGACACTCTGCGTCATCACCGTGTGCACGCCCGGTACCTGAGATTCTCCGGCTTGGCCGCGTAGCTGCTGCACCGCCTCGACTGCCTGGTACACGCCGCTGGCGCCGATCGGATGGCCGCGTCCCTTGAGGCCGCCCATGGTCGAGATCGGCAGCCGCCCGCGGGTGCCGATGGCCTCGTCCGCGGCCCAGCGGATGCCCTCGCCGGGGACGGCGAAGCCGCAGGCCTCGAGGCTCAGCGCCGAGACGATGGTGAATGCGTCGTGCAGCTCGAAGGCGTCGATATCGTCGGGGCCGAGGCCGGATTGGTCATAGGCGCGGCGCGCCGAGTCGACGATCGCTTGCCAGCGCAGCGGGTCGGCGCGCTCACACAAGCCGACGGTGTCGGTGGCGCAGGCCGAGGCGGCGATGCGCACCGCGGCGCCGGGGTAGCGCTCGGCTCGATCGAGCGGGCACAGCACCAACGCGGCGGCGCCGTCGCAGATGCCGGCCGAATCGAGGATGCCGATGGGGTCGGCGACTACCGGAGAGCCCATGTAGTCGTCGAGGTCGATGGGCGCGCGGAACATGGCGTGCGGGTTGCGCGCCGCGTTGCGGTGGCTGTTGATCGAAAAGGGTGCGAAGTCCTCGCGCCGCACGCCGTACTGGTGCATGTAGCGACGCATCAGCAGGGCATTGAGGGCGACGAACGACACCCCGTGCCCGGCTTCGAAGTCGGCGTCGGCGGCGGTTGCCAACGCCGCCGAGACGGCATCGTTGAAGTGGTCGGTCATCTTCTCGACGCCGGCGGCGACGACGCAGTCGTGCGCGCCCGAGGCGACGGCCAGCCAGGCGGCGCGAATCGCCGCCCCGCCGGCGGCGCAGGCCGCTTCGATCTTGATCGCCTCGATGGGTAACAGGCCGGCGGCGTCGGCGACCACGGTGGCGACGTTCTCCTGGCCGGTGAGCTGCCCGGACAGCATGTTGCCGACGTACAGCGCGCCGACATCGGGGTTGCCGGCGTCGGCCAGGGCGTCGAGCACCGCGGCGGACGCGAGGTCGCGCAGCGAGCGGTCCCAGTGTTCCGACACCGGCGTCTGGCCGATGCCGATAATGGCTACGTCACGCATTGTCTTCTCTCCGTTGCGGTCCGCAGCCCTACAGCATGCGGATCTTGCCCGACACGCGCAGATACTGGCCGTAGTCGTGCATCTCGTGGGCTCGTCCGACGTAATCGCCGACCATCGGGGCACCGCGCCGCGCCGTGTCGAGGCGGCCGTTGGCCACCAGCGAGAAGGCATCCGACCCGGCGCCCGAGCCGTAGGAGCAGAAGAAGATGCGATCGCCCTTCTCGGCGACGTCCAGCACCGCGGCGAGGCCGAGCAGCGACGAGCCCGAGTAGGTGTTGCCGATCGAATCGACCACCAACCCGGGGGCGATCTGTTCCGCGCTGAAGCCGAGGCCGCGTGCCACGCGGCGGGGGAACTTCGGGTTGGGCTGGTGGAACACCGCCCAGCGGTAGTCCGCGGGAGTGGTGCCGAGCGACTCCATCAGCGCCTCGGCGGCGCCGCGGGTGTGGCTCTGATACGCGGGCAGCCCGGTGAAGCGGTGGCCGTGCTCGGGGTAATGCATGTGCTGGCGGCGGAAGAAGTCGGGCGTGTCCGTGACGTGCGAGTGCGACGCTTCGACGATCGCCAGCGACTCCTCCGCCGGACCGAAGATGAACGCCGCGCCGCCTGCCGCGGCGGTGTACTCGAGCGCGTCGCCCGGCTTGCTCTGCGCCGCGTCCATGCCGATCGCCAGGGCGTATTCGGCCATGCCGGAGCCGACGAACGCCACCGCCGTCTGCATCGCCTCCGAGCCCGCTTTGCAGGCGAACTCCATGTCCGCGGCGTTGACCGCCGGAGTGGCGCCGATCGCCTCGGCGACGATGGTCGCCGACGGCTTCACCGCGTAGGGCTTGGACTCGGTGCCGACCCACACTGCGCGGATCCTCTCGGGCTGTACTTCGCAGCGCGCCAGTGCGTTGCGCGCCGCCTCGATCGACATGGTCACCGTGTCTTCGTCGATCGACGGTGCCGACTTGCGCCGCACCGGAAGCGAGCCGTTGCCGGCCGCACCCCAGGTGGTGGCGATGGCGTCCGACGCGACGCGCGGGCGCGGCACGTAGGCGCCGTAGCCGACGATCCCGACCTGCTTGAGGGTCTTCATGAGCCTGCCTCCGTGTTGGAGCCGTTGCGCGCCTCCGCACGCAGCAGGCCGTTGAGGAACAGGTCGATGTAGGCCTCGGCGATCTCGGTGTCGCGCAACCGCCCGCCGGCGCCGTACCACTGGTACATCCAATTGATCATCCCGAGCAGGGCGAAGGTGGCGACACGCGGGTCGATGTCGCGCATCAGGCCGCGGCTGCGCAACTCGCGAAAGGTCTGGTTGAGAAAGCGCACGTAGCGCCGCTTGCGCTTGTCGATCGCCGCGCGATAGTCGTCGCGCAGCGAGAACGGCTCGTTGAGGATGACCGTGACCTCCTTCGGGCGGTCGCGGGTCACCAGGAGCACGTGGCCGCGAATGGCGGCTCGCAGGCGCTCGAGAGGGTCGGTGATGTCCTCGACACGGTCCAGGACGCGCTCCTCGAACAGGTCCATGCCGTAGGACATGATGCCGAACAGCAGCTCGTCCTTGCTCGAGATGTGGTGGTAGATGCCGGCCTTGGTCATGTCCATGGCCGCCGCCACGTCGCTCATCGAGGACTGGCCGAAACCACGCTCGCAGAAGACGCGGGCAGCGGCTTCATAGATCTGGCTGGTGCGGGTCTCGTGATCGGTGCGTCGCGGTGGGTCGCGGCGGGCGGGGGGCCGCTGGTCGGCCGGATCGGATTCGTCGCCCGGGTGGACGTCGTCCTTGATCGGATGGGGTACGGCGTGCATAAGTCTTCTCGCAGTGTATGAAGGGAACTGCCGCACGGTTCGGTCGGGGGTATAAAGTTACCGACCGATCGGTAGGTTAACCCGAAAATTCGCAAATTCAAGTCATTATGTCGAAATTCCCAACACTACTTGAGGTGTCCGGGGCGGCGCTCCTACTCCTACCGACCGGACAGTAAGCACTACTGAACGGCAAAGCGGCGAGCATGATCAAGCGAAAGGAGCGCGGCGCAGGCTAGCGAGGCGCCTGCAGCGCACGCGCGAGCTTGCCGGCGTCAACGCGGTATTTGAACACCTTGCGCTCGCCGATGAAGCCGACCGGGACCTCCAGGCCCCAGGAGGCACGCCAGGCCGGGTCGTCGTCGACATCGCGTACCTCCACGTCGAAGGCGACGGTGCGATGCAGCTCTTCGATCACCTCCAGGGCGACATCACACAGATGGCAGTCCTGCCGGCTATAGACGATCAGCGTCGGCGGAGCCGGGTCGGTGATGGAGCGAGGGCGACGGAGCATCGGCAAGCTCTCGGAAGGCGGGCGCGCGGTGGCGCGCAGAAAGGAGCAGCGATCGGCCCATGCTACCATCGGCCCCGTCCTCCGGAGGGTTCGATTCCACAGCGCTTTTGCGGACCACGATGCGCGTGACATTCCTGGGAACCGGCACCTCGGTAGGCGTTCCCGTCATCACCTGCGGCTGCGAAGTGTGCACCTCCGACGATCCGCGCAACAACCGCCTGCGCGCCGGGTTGCTGCTGGACTGGCACGACGACGGGGAGGCCGTACGGGTGCTGGTCGACACCACCACCGACCTGCGCCAGCAGGCGCTGCGCGTCGGCCTCGATCGGGTCGACGCGGTGATCTACACCCACCATCACGCCGACCACGTTCTCGGCCTCGACGAGCTGCGCATCTTCAACTTCGTTCATCGCATGCAGATCCCGCTGTACGGCCGCCTCGAGACCATTGACGGCATCCGCAAGATGTTCTCCTACGCCTTCCACGGCAGTGGTCGCGGTGTGCCGCGCCTCGAGCTGATCGCCGCAGAGGAGCCCTTCGGGGTGCACGGCGTGCGCATTGCGCCGGTGCCGGTGCGGCACGACCGGTTGACCATCTCCGCGTACCGCATCGGCAACTTCGCCTACATCACCGATTGCAGCGGCATTCCGGAGAGCTCGCTGCACCTGCTCGACGGCGTGGAGGTGATGGTGATCGACGCTTTGCGGCGGCAGCCCCACCCGGCGCATTTCACCCTCGATCAGGCGCTCGCCGAGATCGAGCGCATCGGCGCACCACTTGCCTATCTCACTCACCTGTCGCACGAGTTCGACCATGCCACCCTCGAGGAGGAGGTGCCCGACGGCGTGCACGTGGCCTATGACGGGCTGGTGCTCGAGATCGACGAGGTGGCCTGATGGAGGTGCTGCGCGGCTTGCACGATGTCGTGCTCGACGTGCCCGGCTCGGTGGTGTCGATCGGCAACTTCGATGGCGTGCACCGCGGCCACCAGGCGGTCATCGGCAGCGCTGTGGTGGCGGCACGCCATGCCGGCATGACCTCGGTGGTGTGCACCTTCGACCCGCACACCCGGGTGTTCCTGTATCCCAGGCGACCGCCGCGCCTGCTGGAGACGCTCGAGCAGCGCATCCACGCCATCGAGCGACTCGGCGTCGACGTCACCGTTGTCATCCCGTTCGTACGCGAAGTGGCGCAGGTGCCGCGCGACGCGTTCGTGCACGATTTCCTGCTCGGCGCGCTGCACGCCCGCCAGGTGCACGTCAGCAAGGACTTCACCTTCGGGGCCGGCGGCGCCGGCAACGTCACCTACCTGCGCGAGCTGGCGGCTGACAACGGTTTCGAAGTACAGGTAGTGCCCGCGGTGATAGCCGACGGGGCGCCGATCTCCTCGTCGCGTATCCGCGACGCCATTGCCGCGGGCGACATGGAGCAGGCCGCCGCAATGCTCGGCCGGGCGTTCGCAATCACCGGCGAGGTGGTGCACGGCGCAGGTCGTGGGCGCCGGCTGCACGCGCCTACCGCCAACCTCGACGTGCATGGCCGCTTCCTGCCGGCGTGCGGGGTGTACGTCACCGAGGCGCGCGTGGGCGATCAGGCCCATCCGTCGGTGACCAACGTCGGTGTACGGCCGACCTTCGAGCAGGACGGCGCGGTGACCGTCGAGGCGCATCTGCTCGACGACGGCGTCGACCTGTACGGTAAAAAGATCGCGCTGGCCTTCCTGACGCGGCTGCGTGAGGAGATGCGCTTCAACGACGCCGCGGCGCTCGCCGAGCAGATCCGTCGTGACGTGGAGTCGGCACAAAGGTATTTCGCGAAGCGCCGGTAGGCTATACTGCGCACGCTTTGAACGCGTCCATCCGAACAGGACCCGCCCTCTCGCAGCACACGAGCACCAGGGGAGCATGCATAAGGAGCTGATCGGTCAAGAGGCCTCCTTGAGCCTGCCTTGCACCCTCGATGCCGCGCCATTGCTGCTCGGCTTCATCGAGGAACTGATGGAGGTGAGCGGCGGTGAGGCGTCCGAGCCCGACCGTCTCGAGCACGACCTGCGCCAGGCGGTCGACGCCATCTGCAACCACGCGGCGGGCGACGAGCGCTGCAGCGTGGTGGCCGTTTTCGAAATCCACGACCGTGGTGTCGACGTCCGCCTGACGTGCGAAAATCAGGCGGCCGCCGACATCGGTATGGTCGAGCAGGTCATCGCCGCGCGCGAAGCCTGACGCGGCGCCTCCTCATCACGCGCATTTCGGCAAACGACACGTGAGCACCACACTCCGCCTGTACAACTCCATGAGCCGTCAGCTCGAGGATCTCGAGCCACTCGAGGAGGGCCGCGTGTCGCTCTACGCCTGCGGTCCGACCGTCTACGACTACGCTCACATCGGCAACTTTCGCTTCAACGTCTGGGTCGACATCCTGCGCCGCGTGCTGGAGTGGAGCGGCTACGAGGTGACTCTGGTGATGAACATCACCGACGTCGACGACAAGATCATCGCCGGAGCGCAGCGGGCAGGCGAGACGCTGCAGGAGTATACCGGGCGCTACACCGAGGCCTTCTTTTCCGACCTGCGTGCTCTGGGCATCGAGCCCGCGACCCATTACCCGCGAGCCACCGAGCACATCGGCGAGATGGTCGCGCTGGTCGAGAAGCTCGAGGGGCGCGGCCTCGCCTACGAGCAGGACGGCTCGGTGTACTTCCGCGTCAGCTCGTTTCCCGACTACGGCAAGCTCTCCGACCTCGCCCCCGAGCAACTGCGCGCCACCGGCCGCGTGCAGGGCGACGAGTACGACAAGGAGGAGGCGCGCGACTTTGCCCTGTGGAAGGCGGCCAAGGAGGGCGAACCGAGCTGGGAGACCAGCCTGGGGCGCGGACGCCCGGGCTGGCACCTGGAGTGCTCGGCGATGAGCATGAAGTACCTCGGCGAGACCTTCGACATCCACGTCGGCGGCATCGATCTGAAGTTCCCGCACCACGAGAACGAGATCGCCCAGAGCGTGGGTGCCACCGGCGGCGATTTCGCTCGCCTGTGGCTGCACTGCGCCCATTTGATCGTCGACGGCACCAAGATGAGCAAGTCGCTCGGCAACCAGTACACCCTGCGCGAGTTGATCGAGGCGGGCCACGACCCGGTGGCGCTGCGCTACCTGCTGGCGTCGGTCAACTATCGCAAGCAGCTCAACTTCACCTTCGAGGCACTGGCGCAGGCCAAGGCCGCGGTGACGCGCCTGCGCGAGCTGGTGGTGCGACTGGAGATCGAGGGGCCGGATCTGCCTGATGCCGGCAGCGGCGCGACGCGCGAGGCACTGACGAGAGCCTCCGAAGACTTTGCCGGTGCACTCGCCGACGATCTCAACACCAGCGGGGCGTTGGGGCACATGTTCACCCTGGTGAAGACGGCCAACACGCTGCTTGACGAGAACGACATGGCACGCGATGAGGCCGACGAGGTCCTCGCCTGGTTGCGCGATGTCGATCGCATCTGGGCCGTGCTGCCGGTCGAAGAGCTGATCGAGCGTGAGGTCGAGGCCGCAGGAAAGCGCTTCGTCGCCGTCGGCCCGCGGATCGACGAGGCCGACATCGAGCGCGTAGTGGCGCGCATGAAGGCTCGCGCCGAGCGCGACTTCGAGGCCGCTGATCGCCTGCGCGCCGAGCTGCAGGCGCGGGGCATCACCGTCGAGGACACCGCCAAGGGCGCTCGCTGGAGCCTCGCCGCCGGTTGAGACCAGACTCCGGAGGAGCGTTCCGGGGAGTCCTTCCGTCGGTCCGGTCTCGTACGGAAACGCTCCAGTCCATGGCCGTCTCATAGGGGCATGAGTGACCGCCGTCGAGCGCCCCCCTTCAGACCGCGCCGGATGCCGCCGCAACGTCACCGGTCGCAGCGCAACCCGCGCGCTCGTCACGCCATAGGACGTGCGGCCGAAGGTCTCGCGGCGCGATACCTGCAGCGGCAAGGCTGCACCATTGTCGCGCGACGGTTCGGCAAGCGCGGCGGCGAGATCGATCTGGTGGTCGACGACGGCGGCGTCGTGGCTTTCGTCGAGGTCAAGGCGCGCCGCGGTGAGCGTTACGGGGCGCCGGTCAGTGCGGTGACGGCGCGCAAGCGGCGGCGCATCGTGGCGACCGCGCGCGCCTTCCTGGCGGCGCGGCGCTGGCGGTCGCGACGTTGCCGCTTCGACATCGTCGGCGTTCGGCTGGGGCAGGGCAGGGCGCAGGTGGCGTGGTACCGCGACGCTTTCCGACCTTGAGGAACAGAGGCTACGGATGCGGCGAGCCTTCGGCGTCGGAGTATGTTGCGAGCGGGTCTGCCGGGTTGCTCAGTCGCGCCACAGCCTGCCGACCTCGAGTAGGGTGCCGAGGTGGATGGTGACGGTATCGTCGGTGTGGCGCGCGTAGCCGCCCGCAAGCACCACCATCATGGGCAGGTCGCGCTCGGCGGCGAGCTCGGTGACGAGGGCGTCGCGGCGGCGCAGTCCGTCGATGCTCAATCCCAGGGCGCCGAGCTGGTCCTCGCGGTAGGGGTCGGCGCCGGCGACGTAGACCAGCAGGTCGGGTTGATGCTCGTCGAGCAGCGGCACCAGCTTCTCTTCCAGCAGCGTCAGGTAGGTGGCGTCGTCAGTGCCCGGATCGAGGCCGACGTCGACGTTGCTGGGCGGCTTCGGGAACGGGTACAACAGCTCCTGATGGATCGAGAAGGTCACCACCTGGTGATCTCCGGCGAAGATCGCCGCGGTGCCGTTGCCTTGGTGCAGGTCGACGTCGGCTACCAGGGCGCGCTCGATCAGCCCTTCGGCCTGCAGGCGGCGGATTGCGCAGGCGGGATCGTTGAAGACGCAGAAGCCTTCGCCGTGATCGGCGAAGGCGTGGTGGAAGCCGCCGCCGATGTGCAGGCCGGCGCCGTGCTCGAGCGCCAGCCGTCCCGCCATGATCGAGCCGCGCACGCAGCGCGACGCGGCGTCGAACAGCTCCGGGGACCAGGGCAGCTCCATGCGTAGCTGCTCGTCGACGCTCAACGTGTTGTCGCGGCAGGCCTCGTAGTAGGCGGGTGTGTGGACCAGCAGGATGTCGGTGGCGTTGGCCGGCTCGGGCTCGAGGAAGTCGGCCTCGGCGACGCCGTGCTCTGCGATCAGACGGCGGCGCAACAGGTCGTACTTGGCCGTCGGGAATACGTGCGCGCCGATGTCAACGCGGTAGCGGGGCGAGTAGACGTACTGGGGCACCGGAGTCAGACCTGTCGTGCTGTCAATCAAGGACCGATGCGGCCGGCGCCGATTCGCAGCGGCCGGCTGCCGGGTCCGCGAGGCATCGATGTGGCAGTATAGTGGCAGCGATCCGGTGGCGGCGAGCGCACCCCAGAGCTCGGCGCCCCAAGCCGGGCGGCTTGCTAGAGTGCGGCCCGCGCCGCTACCATGTCTCAACGCTGGGGCGGGAATAGCTCAGCTGGCAGAGCGCAACGTTGCCAACGTTGAGGTCGCGGGTTCGAATCCCGTTTCCCGCTCCATTTTTTTTATGCCCTCGCACCGATTCCGGACATTCTGGCGGCGTGGCCAAGTGGTAAGGCAGAGGTCTGCAAAACCTCCATCCCGAGTTCGAGTCTCGGCGCCGCCTCTCTCTTCCGGCGCGATCGTCCTGTCCGTTGTCGGCATGCTGCTGCTCGGCGTGCCGATCCTCGCCGCCGCAGGCCCGGGGCTCCCCGCGACACTCGCCGGCGTAGTCGTCGGACTCCCCGCAGCGGCTCCCGATGCCGCGCGGCACCAGCAGCTCGGCAGCCGGCCCTGGCCCGAGGACTGGTTCTCCGACCTGCCGGCCGTCGACATGACCGGTGAGTGGGTCTTCAACCCCGATGCCAGCGATCCGATGCTGTCATCGTGGCAGGAGCGGGTGGTCAAGTACCGCATCAACCAGCAGGCGGCGTTCATCCTGCTGGAGTTCCTGGTAGAGGGCGCGGAGTCGAACACCCAGCGCTACACCTGGGACGGCACGATCCAGCGCTTCGAGCGCGGCGGCCGCCAGGTGGAGGAGGCGGCGCGCTGGACCGACGCCGGCCGGACACTGGAGATCGCCGGCCGACACTGGGACCCGACCGAGCCCGAAGAGCGCGTCGAGTACCGCTTCGCGTATCGCCTGAGAGGTGACCGCCTCGAGTTCGTGCAGAGCGATGAGCAGGGCGAGACGGTGTGGCGCTTCGATCGCGTGCGAGGCGGCGTACCGGCGCCGTGAGGGCGCTGCATTCCCTGCTGCTGCTCGCCGCGCTGGTGTTCGGGCGACCCGCGGCAGCTCATGTCGCGCGACCTTCGGGCCGACCCGTCGCTGCCCCCGGGCCGGCCGCGCAGCAGGGCCAGCGGCCGCGATCTGATCTCGTCTCCGGCCAGCGGATCGACGAGCAGGAGCTGCAGGGTGCGCCGAGCGCACGTGACGTATGGGCGCTGCTCGAGCACCGGGTTCCGGTGGTCGTTTCCCAGCGGCTCGACGTCGGCGGCTCCGCTACCGGCACGCAGGGCCTGTACTCGGCGCGCGCCACCACCTGGATGGAGAACGTCTACCTGCTCGACGGCTTCGACGTCACCGATCCGACGGTGCGCGGTACCTCGGCCTTTTACTACGACTGGGATGCCTTCCGCTCGGTGACTGCGAGCTGGGGGACGCAGCCGGCCGGCGTGGCCAGCGGCGGCGTGGTGCTCGACATGGCGCTGCAGCGCGGAGGCAGCGCGTGGCACGGCGCCGCCCAGGGTTACTTCTCCTTCGACGCGCT
>JASFRZ010000114.1:0-12216 GCA_050114655.1 Acidobacteriota bacterium | reverse complement strand
CAGGTTCTGCATCGTCTCCAGATACAGGCGCTGGCGCGTGACCTCGGGGGCGCGCCGGTACTCCTCGTAGACGGCGTTGAAGCGCGACGCGTCGCCCTCGGCGCTGTTGACGCGATTGAGCGCGTAGCCCTCTGCCTGCAGGATGGTCTGCTGTGCCTCACCGGTGGCGCGCGGGATCACCTGGTTGTAGCGCGTCTGCGCCTCGTTGATCAGCCGGTCGCGCTGCTGCTGCGCCTGGTTGACCTCGTCCCACGAGGGCTTGACCGGATCGGGCGGGTTGACGTCCTGCAGCACGACCTGGTCGACGGTGATGCCGGTCTCGTACTGGTCGGCGAGCTCCTGCAGCTGGTCCCTGACGGTGGACTCGATGTCCTGGCGGCCGACCGTGAGCACCTCGGTGACGGTGCGATCACCGACCACCTCGCGCATCACCGCCTCGTTCATGTCGCGGAACGTGTCCGTAACGTTGCGCACGCGGAACAGGTACTGGTAGGGATCGGAGACGCGATACTGCACGATCCACTCGACCACGGCGACGTTGAGATCGCCGGTGAGCATCATCGATTCGTCCTGGAAGTCCTGCGCGGTGTAGTTGGTGCGCACACCGGCCTCGACGGTGCGGAAGCCGAACTCCTGCTTGAGCTGGCGCTGCACCGGCACCGGCGTCATGACGTCGACGAAGGGGATCTTCATGTGCAGGCCGGGGTCGGTGATCTTGATGAACTCGCCGAAGCGCTGGATCACCCCGACCTCTTCGGGCTGCACCTGGTAAAACGTCGCCCATGCGATCGTCACCGCCACGATGGCGATGATGATGAAGGCGATCATGTTGGTGGGAACCTGCGGCCTGCGGATCTTGCTGGTGTCGATCTCGAACAGGCTCTCGAAGTTGTTGCGCTCATCGTCCATGGAGCCTCCCGTGTGGGTGGACTGTGCTTTCATCGGGTGCCGCATGCAGCATAACCACAATATGCCGCCCCTGCGCCGGGCCTGCGCCCACCGGGGCCGTCCTGATTCCTGGCACACCACGCGCCCGCTATAGTTAGCGGCGATCCGCCAGCGAGGGAGAAAAGGGCATGAAAGCTCGAATTGCGGTAGTGGTTGCGGCGTTGCTGGTCCTCATCGGGGCTTCGGCATCGGCCCCGGCCGACAGCTACCCGAAGAACTTCGACATCGACGTGCTGCACTACACCTTCGAGCTGCAGCTCTCCGATGCCACCGATCACATCGAGGGCGTCACCACGGTGCAGATACGCTTCCAGGTCGCCGGCGTCGAGGAGTTCGCGCTCGACCTGACCGGAGAAATGCAGCGCGAGACCGAGGGCGGCGGGAGCGAGACCGTCGGGATGGTTGTCGGGGTGGTGGAAGAGTTGCACGGCGAGGAAGATCTGTCCGGAGCGGTTGCCGCCGAGCCGGTGCCGTTGCACCACGTGCACGCCGATGACCGCCTCCTCATCGAGCTCGATCGGCCCTCCGTCGTCGGCGAGGTGCGCCGCTTCCGCATCCGCTACGGCGGCGTTCCGGCCACCGGCCTGATCATCGGCGACAACAAGTACGGCGACCGCACGTTCTTTTCCGATAACTGGCCCGATCGCGCGCGCAACTGGCTGCCGACCATCGACCATCCCTACGAGAAGGCCACCTCGGAAATGGTGGTGACCGCGCCGACCCGCTACCAGGTGGTCAGCAACGGCCTGCTGGCGGAGGAAACCGACCTCATGGGAGACGAGCTCGATGCGGTGCGCACCGCCACCGGCATGCCCGTCGCCGACTTCCGCCGCACTCGCTGGCGGCAGTCGGTGCCGATCGCGCCGTGGCTGTTCGTCCTCGGCGCGGCGCCATTCGCCGTCGAGACCTGGTACACGCTCGACGGCGTGCCGCTGCAGACCTGGGTCTACCGGCAGGACCGCGACGCTGGCTTCTACGACTTCTCCTGGCCGACCAGGGAGGTACTGCAGTACTACAGCGACGCCATCGGCCCTTACGCTTACGAGAAGCTCGCCAACGTGCAGTCCAACAGCGTCGGCGGCGGCATGGAGGCGGCGACGGCGATCTTCTACGGCGACGACTCGGTGACCGGCGAGCGCACCGTGCGCTGGCGTAACGTCATCATCCACGAGATCGCCCACCAGTGGTGGGGCAACGCAGTGACCGAGAACGACTGGGACCACGTCTGGCTGTCGGAGGGCTTCGCGACCTATTTCACCCTGCTGTTCCGCGAGCACGCCTACGGGCGCGACGATTTCGTCGAAGGGTTGCTGAGCTCGCGCCGCAGCGTGCTGGAGTTCTACGCCGACAACCCCGACTACCGCGTGGTGCACGACGACCTCGATCCGATCGGCCGCTCCACCGTGACCAACGGGATGACCTACCAGCGTGGCAGCTGGTTCCTGCACATGCTGCGCGGCCTGATGGGCGACGACCGCTTCTGGTCCGGTATCCGCGAGTACTACCGCCTCTACCGCAACGGCAACGCCTCGACCGACGACTTCCGCGAGGTGATGGAGAATGCCTTCGAGCCCGCCGTCGATCTGACCCTGTTTTTCGATCAGTGGCTGTACCAGGGCGGCATCCCGCAGCTACGCGGCTCGTGGTGGTGGGACGACGACGCCTCCGAGCTGGTCATCGAGCTAACGCAGATCGAGGACGACGGCTACACCTTCGAGATGCCGATCCCGGTGCGCATCGACGTGCCGGCGAACCCGTCGGCCGGCGGCGGGCGGCGCGGCGGCCGCGGGTCGGGCCCGCAGGTGCTCGACCGCAAGGTCATGATGCCGCGCACCAGCGCGCAGACCAGGATCGCGCTGCCGCGCGCTCCGAGCGCGGTGACGCTCGATCCCGACCTGTGGGTGTTGATGGAAGTCACCGAGTTCGGCAGGCGCTGATGGACCTCGCCGCCCATCTGCACCTCGATAGCCTCGGCATCCCGTACGAGAGGCGCGAGTTTCCGATCGACACCGAGAAGGGCGCCGCCAACGTCGCCCGCGCCCTCGGCTTCGAGGAAGCGCAGATGGTCAAGACGCTGATCTTCGAGGCCGGCGACGGCGAGCGCGTGCTGGTGATGGTGGGAGGCGACAAGAGCGCCATCTCGGGGCACCTCAAGCGCGCCATCGGCAACCGCAACATCAAGATGGCACCGCTCGAGGCGGTGCGTGAGGTCACCGGCTACGAGGTCGGCTCGGTGCCGCCGTTCCACTGGCAGCCGCCGGGATTCCGCTCCTTTATCGATCACGAGCTGATGGGCTACGAGCTACTCGGTGTCGGCGCAGGCGTGTGGGGCCACGAGATCATCCTCACGCCGCAGGACCTGGCCCGTGCCTGCAAGGCGATCGTCGTCAACCTGACCGATCGCGAACGGCCGGTGTCGATCGGCGCGTTCGGCTCGTGAGCGAGCCGGCGTCGGGCGACGACGACGGCGCGACCGGCGCTCCCGCGCCGAGCATCGACCCGGCGCTGGTCCGTGCGGTCGAGCAGGAGCTGCACCGCGACGACATCGACCTGACCATCGCCACGCCGCACGACTACGCTGCCGTCGAGGAAGCCTCGCGCGGTGCCTGCATCGCAGGTGACGTGCTCACGCCCCTGACCGCCGAGCTGATTTCCTGGTTCGTCGACCGCAACCCCTGCGGCCCCGGCTTCGTGGTGATCGCCCGGCCGCCGGGTGAGCGCCGCATCCTGGGGCATTTCGTCTTCTACCCGTGGACGGTGAGGCTGCGCAGCCCTGCATCCGCGCGAGGGGCCGGCGGCTCCGACGCCACAGACCACGCGGGGGCAGTGGAAGGTGTGGCGGCGGAAAGCGGCCACTCGGCGGCGAGCCAGGCTTTGCACGAAGCCACCGCGTACATCCATATCCGTCTCTGGGTGAGTGTCGAGCTGCGCCGCCGCGGCGTGTTCCTGTCGATGACGCGCTTCGGGTTGGAGCTGGTGCGCCGCATGGGAGTCGGACTGGCGTACACCGTGCCCAATCAGCGCTCCGCGCCGGGTTTCCTCAAGCTCGGCGAATGCCTCGCCGGCGAGCTGCCCTTCTGGGTGCGGCCGCTGCTTCCGGGCTGGGCGGCGGTCGCCGGAAGCAGCACGCGCGGCATCGAGGTGGAACGCCGCGAAGCGTTCGACGACAGCTTCGATGCGGCGCGTGACGCCGCCATGCCGGCCGCCGCCACGGCATGGAGCCCGCGCCGCGCCGCGCTGCTGAACTGGCGTTACCCGGAGCGACCGGACTTCGACTACGAGATCCGCTACCTGCACCGCGCCGGCACAGCGGTCGGCTACCTGGTGACCCGCCGCATGCGCATCAAGCGGTTTCGCACCCTTGCGGTGTGCGACTGCTGGACCGCGCCAGGTGAGGAGCGGGCGCTGCGCGCCGGCCTCGACGACGCGGCCCGCGCCGGCGAGCGTGTCGACGTCGCGGTCGCCTTCGGCGGCAACGTCGCCGGCACGCTGCGGACCGCGTTGCGCGCCGCCGCCTTCGTGCCGTGCCCGAAACCGTTGCAGCCGCAGCCCGTTGCGGTGATCGGCGGGGGTATCGGCGACGGGGCGCAGCGCGTCGAGCTGCCGCCGTTCGACGGCTGGTACATCACGCCCTGCGACTGGGACGTGTTCTAGATGGAGCTGCTCGACCCGCAACGTGTCGGCGTCGAGCCGCGCACGCTCGATAAGCCCGTCGCCACCTTCTCGATCGACGTCGAGACCGACTACGGCACCGGACGCGACGAGGCGCTGTCGCAGCTCGATCGCTTCCTCGATCTCACCGCCGAGCTCGATGTTCCACTGACCGCGTTCGTCGAGGGACAGTTCTTCGTCAACCGGCGAGACGTCCCCCGGCTGTTGCTCGATCGCGGCGTCGACGTGCAGCTCCACTGCTACGACCACGCCGATCCCGGCGACACACCCGAATCGCTGCGCCGCGGCGCCGCTGCCTACGCCGACTTCTGCGGCCGGCGTCCCGCCGGCTACCGCGCCCACACCTACCGGCTCACCGACGCGCTGTTCGACACCCTGCGCGACGAGGGCTTCCGCTGGGACTCCTCGGTGATGCGCGCGCAAGCGCAGGGACACAACAGGCACCCGGCCTTCCGTGGTGGCGACTACTTCGTCCTCGCCGGCGACTTCTTCGAATTCCCCATGGGCCGTTGGCGCGCCGTGCCGCTCGCCTTCAACCACTCCTACCGCCTGCTCCTCAAGCGCCCGGCCGAAGCGTTCCTGCGCGCCGTCTCCGGTCTCGGCCGCCTGGTCGCCTACAACGTCCACATGACCGACCTGGTGCGCTGCGACTCCCTCGCCGCCGCCCAACGCCGCGCCCTCTCTCGCCTGGCCCACCGATACATGTGGGCGCTGCAGGGCAACGACACCTTCGCCTCGTTCCGCAGCGCGGTGGAATACCTGCGCGGGCGCGGCTACGGGTTCGAATCGACCGACGGTCTGTACCGGCGGCTGAGCGGCGGTGTGGGTGCACCGAGTCGTTGAGCAACCACGGTCCGCGGGGCCTGGGTCGCAGCGACGCTAGTAGACCAGGCCATCGACGGCGGCCCGGATTCGATAGACCGTCGGCACGGTCTCTTCGGTTTCAGGATCGACGTTTCGCGCTAGCAGGTGGCCATGGTAAAGCTGCGCCCAGCCCGGAGCCCGGGTCATCCCGAGGTATTCGCCCTCCGGGCTGAAGACCGCGTACCTGGGGGTGCCCTCGGCAGTGGAATCGCGATCGTCGACGATCCACAACCACAGGAAGCCGTTATCGTCAATGACCGGACGACTCCAGAGGTTCTTCGGGTCGGCGAAGCGCGGGTTGTCGCGCTGGGCTCGCGCGATGCACGGCGTCGGGTACCGTGTCCCGGCCTCCGCGCGGCTGACCACGTCGTCGAGCCGTTCCCGTGCCCATGCTCGATCATCCTCGGTAACCCGCCGCTCCGGAACGTCTACCCGCAGGATTCGCCGCAGCGCCCCGCTGTCGTCATAGATCGGAACTTCGGGGCGCGTGGGATCAACGAGCACGAATCCGTAGTCAGGATCGTAGGCAGCCCACGGCAGTGTGGTGAAGAAATGGTTCAGAAAGACGGGCCGCTCGCAATCCGCGCCCTCGAGCTCCTCGCCGGTGACGACCCACGAGGTCGCTGCGCTCGCAAGCTCGGCGCCGTCGGCGTCGACGAGGTACATCTCGGCGCGCGTTTCCGCGAGCTTCTCCGCACGCGATTGCAGGTTGAAGATCAGGGTCCGGCCGTCGGGCAAACGCCACCATCGACCGTCGCGCATCAGGCGGCGGGCTTCCGGCGGCAGCTCGTCAGTCGCGATCAACGTCCCGTCGAGCGTGAACCGATGCACGCGGAACCAGTCCGTGACCCATAACACATCGTCCTCGACGTCGACGAAGGCAAGGACCTGGAACTCTCCCGGGCCCTGTCCCTTGCGGCCGATCCGATACAGGTACCTGCCGGTCTCGTCGAACACGACGACCTGCTCGTCGCCCATGTCGCCGACGAAAATGCGGCCGTCCTCGGCCATCGTCATCCACTGCGGCGAGTATAGAAACGACTCCTCGACTTCCGGGTCGGGACGGATCTCGAGCACCTTCTCGTAACGGAAGATCTCGCCGTCGTACTTCGGCCCGCCGGTGGTGCGGGCGATCTCGACGCCGTCCTCCGCGGTGACGGTGAATGCGTGCGTCGGACCGTCGGGCGCGTTGCCCGCGCAGCCGGCCGGCGCGGCACACACCAACGCGAACGTCAGCGCCGCCGCACAAGTTGTCGAGCGGTGAAGCATGCCGCAGCATGCTTCACGGAAGCCGTCGCTGTCAAAGGGACGGCGAGCCGCCGCTCATCGTCCCGCCGAGCCTGGTCGTCGCCTGGGTTTCGCCGCCGGCAATGGAATCGTCAGCGATGTGACCGTCTCATCGTGACAGGGGGCGATGCCACGCGCCCAGTGGCGGTGCTTACGATGAAGGTCCGCGATGCCATAAAGTTGCTCGCGGGCAGGGGCTGGGTCCTCGTTCGAACGCGGGGGAGTCATCGACAGTACCGCCATCCGACGCACGGTGGTCTCGTGACGATTGCGGGGAAGCCCGGCGACGACCTGTCGAGGTCGGGGCCTGATCGCGCGCCTCAGTCAGTGCGGTTGGTGATCTCGATGAGGTGGTAGCCGAAGGCGGTCTTCACCGGGCCGTGCACGTCGCCGACCGATTCCTTCCAGATCACCGCGTCGAACTCGGGCACCATCTGGCCGGGGCCGAACTGCCCCAGATCGCCGCCGTTGCGGCTCGACGGGCAGCTCGAGTGCGCTTTCGCCATCTCGGCGAAGTCGGCGCCGTCGGCGATCTGCTGCTTGATGTCGTTGGCTTGCTCTGCGGAGGAAACGAGGATGTGACGCGCTTGCGCTACCGGCATGACGATCTCCTGGTGGGGGTGAGCGACCGGGAGACCTTATCGCAATCGGCACGTCGACGATGACCGCGCGGTGGGCCGCCGCACATGGCCTCAACAGCCTGCCAGGACGCCGGCGCGCTGACGCAGAGAGTGCACCGTGTCCTCGAGTTCTCGCACACGAGCACCGAGGTCGTCGCCGGGACGCAGCGCCGGGAACGGTGCGCCGAAACACGCAGCCACGAGCGGCCGTGACCACGTGGCGCGGCGCAGGCGCCGGCTGTCGGGCGGCAGCACGCGCTCGAGCCCGGCGGTTCCGCAAGGAACGATCGGCAGGTGCAGCTCGCGCGACATGACCGCCACCCCCCGGTGGAAGCGATGCAAAGCGCCGTCGCGCGAGATCTCACCCTCCGGGTAGATGAGGATCGAGCGCCCATGGTCGGCGAGCTCGCCGCCGATGCGCAGCGTCGGGCGCCAATCGCCCGCCTGCACCAGCGGGAAGAGATCCAGAAACAGCACGCCGAGGAAGTACAATCGCGCGCCGTTGCGCCGCTCGGTGAAGAAGTTCCAGCGCGCCGCAGGCGCCAGCCGGGCGCGCTGCCGCGCCGGCAGCGCGAACATCACCGCCGGGTCCATGAAGCTGGCGTGGTTCGCCGCGAGCAGGAACGGCGCCGGCAGCTGGTTCAGCGGAACCGCGGCCTCGACCTCGATGCGCAGCAGCAGGCGCGCCAGCGGGTGCATCAGACCCTCGCGCAACACGAATCGCGTGGCGCGGGTCGCCGTCCGGAAGCGCCAGTGTGCCGGGTTCAGTGCGGGGGACCGGCCGGCGGCGGTCCCGCCGGATGTGGGCACCGGCCCGGCGGCAGTCGGCGGCGCGGCGTCGATGGAGACCGTGCCGGGTTTCTCGCCGCCGGCATCCTCTGCATCCACCGGCTGCGGGGCGCCGTCCGCCGACCCATCACCGGCACGACGCAACGTGGCGCGGAGCGTGCGGATCGTGGGGTCACCGACGAACAGATCCCGGCCCGCGGCGACCCCGTACAGGGCTTCCAGGCGGGCTGCGAGCTCGACCCGCTCGAGCGATGAGAGCAGCTCGCTGACCGGCGCGTCATCCGGCAGGCGGTCGCCGCGTTGGCGTTCCGGCAGCGTTTCCGCGGCGACAGACGGGAAGCCCGGCGCGGCCGCGAGCGCGCCGATGACCTGCTCGACCGGGCTCTCGGGAAGCGGGCCCGCGGGCGCGGTGCCGGCGTCCTCGGGAAGTGCTTCGGGCGCCGGCGGGGCCGCGAGCCACGCCAGCACGTCCGCCCGGCGCACCTTGCCGGTGCTGGTCCGCGGCAGGTCACCGTGCGGCCAGACGAACCACGCGCGCACCCGCGCGGCGTCGGCGAGGTCGCGGTTGGCGCTGCGCACGGCGGCTTCGACATCGGTCCCCGGGTAGACGGCGAGGACCGCGCACACCGTGCCCGGCTCTCGCCGCGGATGCTCCAGCGCGATCGCGTCGATCACACCGGGAAAGGTGCGCAGAGCCGCCGCGACCTCGTCGGGATCGACGTTCACGCCCGCCGGCGTGACGATGCGGTCCGAGCGTCGGCCGCGGTAACGTACGGTGCCGTCGTCGAGCAACTCGCCGAAGTCGCCGGTGTGCAGCCAGCCCTCGGCATCGACGCGGGGACCGCGACCCGACGGCGTCGCTACGTTCGGACCGCGCACCAGGATCTCGCCGTCGTCGGTCAGGCGCAGCTCGACACCGGGCAGCGGGGCGCCGACCGATCCCGCGCGCGCATGAAACGGATTGTTCAGCGTCACCAGCGGGGCCGCTTCGGTGAGGCCGTAGCCCTGGACGACGATGTAGCCGAGTAGCCTCCACACCCGTTCGATCTCTGCGTCGAGCGCGGCGCCTCCGGACACCAGTCCGACAAGGCGGCGGCCGAGCCGGCGGCGTAACGGATCGAACAGCGCCACGCGGCGCGGCCAGGGCAGCTCCTCGGCACGCCGCAGCCGATCCGCAAGGCCCTCCGCGCCCCACGCCTCGCGCCCTGCGTCAAGCAGGTGGCGCTGCAGTGAAGCCAACGTGTGCGGCACCGTCGCCAACGCCCAGGCGCGCTCGCGCCGGATCGCTGCGGCCATCTCCGCAGCCGGCATGGCCTCGATCAGGGTGACGTCGGCCCCCAGCAGCACCGGCACGAGCACGCCCATGTACTGGCCATAGAGGTGCGACAGGGGCAGCGCGACGGCAAGGCGCAGGCGCGGCGCCAGCCTGATCAGCCAGCGGTAGCGGTGAATCTCGTCGTCGAGCGCGTCGATCACCGAGCGCATGTTGGCGTGGCTGAGGGTCACCGACTGCGGCTCACCGGTGGTCCCCGAGGTCAGCACGATCTGCGCCGGGCGCAGCGGGTCGTCATCGGGCCAGGGAGGTGGCGGTCGCTCGCCGGCGTGCCCGTTCATCTCCAGGCTCGGCGCGGCGGCGTCGACGGTCGGCAGCTCGGGGTCGGCGACCCAGGCTGAAAGGTCGAGCCGCGACGCCAGGCGACCGGCCAGCTCCGCGGGATGGGAGGTGTCGACCGGCACGGCGGTGGCTCCAGCGCGCAGGACGCCGAACATCGCCGCGGCCCACAGCGGGCCGTCCTTGACCCAAATTCCGACTCGCTGCCGCGAGCCGATGCCGCGCTCGTGCAGACGGCTGGCCAGCGCCTCCGCGACGTCGGCGATGCTGCGCCGTGTCCAGGCGCGCCGTCGCCAGCGCTCGGTGCGACCGAGGCGGCGCCGCGGTGTATCGCGGTAGCGCTGCAGATAATCGAGCAGGTCGGAACGGGCCATGTCGCAGGGCCGGTATGTCGGTTGATGCCGCTTCCATGGTAACTGCGGACGTTTTCCCTGCCACAGAGACACGGTTTCGCTCGTTCACGGGGTAATCGACAATGGTCCGAGCGGAGACCTGCATGAGTGACCACCACGAGACCAGCCAGGCGACGATCAAGCCGCGCGAGGATGGCCCCTATCGGGTCGACGGGCTACGCGTGTTGCTCGGTGCCGACGGCGGTCGCATTCGGGTTGAAGGGCGGGGCAAGGGAAACATCGCGCTCTGTCGCTGCGGCGCCTCGGGGGCCAAGCCGTTTTGCGACGGTAGCCACCGGGAGGTTGCCTTCGACACGGCGCCACCTCGTCCGGGTGAGACTCCGCTGGGGATCGCGGGCCCGGCTGATCGAGCGCGGGGGCCGGTTGGCGCAGAGAGGCCCCCCGCCCGTGGCCGCGGCAAGGGCGTGCAGTACGACGGAGGCGCAGACGCCGGAGAGGAAGCAGTGATCCGGATCACCGCAGGCGGGCCCTACGTGGTTACCGGGAACATCGAGCTCTCCGCGACGGAATGGCCGGCGGGTCGCGCCCTCGAGCGCTACGAGCTGTGTCGCTGCGGCCACTCCGCGAGCAAGCCCTTTTGCGACGGCAGCCACGCGCGGGTGGGCTTCGACGACCCCGGACTGGACACGACGATCGAAGGAGAGAGCTGATGGAGATACCCGAACAGGACTACAAGCGCATCGAAGAGGCGATCTACAGCGGCCAAAGCCCGGTGGGCATCGACGCCAAGAAGACACACGTCATGATCCTGCACATGCTCGAGCAGATCGAGGCGCGGCTGCGCAGGTTGGAAGCGGCGCTGACCTCCTACCGCTGAGACGTCCTCGACAAGCCACGGAGCACAGGCGTGGGCTCTCGCAGCCCGGCAACGAAAAACGCCCCTGTGGCTTGCGCCACAGGGGTCGTCGAATGGGGGCCGGTGTGTCGGTGTCGCTGGTCGGCTCGGGACTCAGCCTCCCGTGGGTCTGTGTGACCGTAACATCACAGCCTATTGCGGTCGGCCAGGAGGGCAACGGCTCTTGACCCCCATTCCTGAAAACAAGATAGCACAGTCGTATTATTGTCTCAAGAGAAATACGCCCGCACCGGCCGGGTGCGTTACGCTTATCGTTCCGGAAAGGAAGAGCAAATAGCATGACCCACCCGCATCCCGCCTCTCGATCTCTGTCCCTCGCGCTCCTGGTCGCGTTGGTGCCGGCGTTGTTGCTGGCCGGCGCGTGCGGCAGCGCCCCCGCATCCTCGACGGGGACCACCACCAGCGTGCAGGCGCCTGCGCCCGACACCGGCGCGCAGGACGTGCTCGCCGTGGTCAACGGCGAGGAGGTGACGCTCGCCGATCTCCAGGACCTCGTCGGCGATCAGCTCGGCCAGATGGACTTCAACTACCGCAGCCAGCGCCATCGGGTGATCGACAACGCGATGCGCCACTACGTCCGCGACCAGCTCATCGAGGCCGAGGCGGCAAAGCGCGACATGACGGTGGACGAGCTCACCGAGGAGATCGGCGCCGATCAGGAAGCAGTCAGCGAGGACGACGTGCGGATGTTCTACCTGCAGAACCAGGCGCAGCTGCAGGGCCGTCCCTATGAGTCGATCGCGCCGCAGATCCGCCTCTATCTCGAGGACCAGCGCCGCCAGTCGGCGCTGCAGGAATTCGCCGACGGTATCGCCGAAACCTACGGCGCGACCTACATGCTCGAGCCCTTCCGCGTGTCACTCGACGTGACCGGCGCGCCGGTCTACGGCCGCGAGGACGCCCCGGTGACCCTGGTCGAGTTCTCCGACTTCCAGTGCCCCTACTGCGAGTCCTTCGTGCCCACCCTGCAGCGCATCAAGGACGACTACGCCGACGACGTGAAGATCGTCTTCATGCACTTCCCGCTGCGCCAGATCCATCCGAACGCGCAGAAGTCGGCCGAAGCCTCGATGTGCGCCTTCGACCAGGGCAAGTTCTGGGAGGCGCACGACATGTACTTCGCCGAGCAGGACACCCTCGACGTCGAGGATCTCA
>JASFRZ010000113.1:0-12233 GCA_050114655.1 Acidobacteriota bacterium | reverse complement strand
GATCGTAGACGTAGTGCAGGGCGGCGGCGGCAAGCAGGATGAGCACCACGGCCTCGCGGAGCCGACGCGGCCGCTTTTCCGGGCGCAACCACCACACCGCCAGCGCCACCGGCAGCAGGGTGAGAAGCGGCCACGACAGGTACCAGGACAGCCACACGACGGTCTCGCCTGTCCGGTTCTCGCTCACCATCAGGTAGGCAGCAACGTATCCACCGACGAGCACCAGCAAGCCGCTGCCGGCAAGGCGCGCCGCGCGACCCGAAGCTCCGCGTACGAGCCATGCGAGGCTCGCACCGGTTGCCGCCAGCGCCCCGATGAGCAGCAGCCGGAAACCGACCACCCCCGTGCCGGGCACCGGGATCCAGCGGTGCAGCACCGTCTCGAGCATGCGCCCGACGAAGGGCCCATAGTGCGAGGGCAGGATCAGGTAGTGCATCGCGTTGTGCACCAGCAGGAGGCCGAAGACGACGCAGAAGGTCGCCGCCACCCGGCCCTCGTCAAGCCCTGGGGAGGCATCCGCGGCGACACGCCCGGCGCCGAGCAATGCCCATGCGGCGATCACCACGACGGTGAACGTCAGCACGAACAGCAGGTCGAACTTGGTGAACACCGCCAGGCCGAAGAAGAAGCCACCGAGCGCGGCAAGAAGCGGCTGCCTGCGGTCGAGCGCCGCCAGCAGGGCGAGCATCCCCGCGAACACGAACGACTGCGCCACCACCGCAGGCATGCCGAAGCGCGCGAACCATGTTTGCGGCAGAGACAAGGCGAGCAGGCCGGCGGCGAGGGTCCCGGCGACCGGCCCGGCAAGCCGCCATCCGACGAAGAACACCGCTGCCACGCCGAGCACGGCGAACAGCGGCGCGACGAGGAGCCCGGCGCTCGATCCGAAGACGCCCTCGAAAAGGGCCACCAGCAACGGAAAAACGGGCGCGAAGCCCGCCGTGACGCGCGTACCTTCGATGTCGGGGATCAGGAAGCCGCCGGGAAACCGCGTGTAGCTGCCGGTCACGTCGCCCGCCTCGCGGTTGGAAAACAGCTCGCGGCGCAGTTGCGGCGAAAGCTCGACGAGCAGCGGGTCTTCGAACACGAGCTCGTGACTGCGGAGGACCTGGCGCGCGTAGCTCATGTACACGCTCGAATCCGCCGCCCACAGTGTGGTGTCGAAGGGGGGCAGGAAGCGCACCGAGGCGAGCAATAGCAGCACGCCGAGCAGGATACCCGGCAGCACTCTGCCGATAGCCGGTCCGCCGCTGGAACCTTCTCCACCATCCCCGGAGGGGACACCGGGCCCCTTCCCCGGCGCGCGATCAGCCGCCGCGCCGCGCCGCGCGAAGCGAACCGATGCCCAGCCGGCGCCCCCGAGCAACACTGCGGCGGCCAGCACCACCGGCCACGGCCGGAACACCCCGAGCTCGGCGCTGATCAGAGCGATCCACGCGCAGGCGCCGACGAACGTCGCGAGCCGGATGAAGCCGCGCTCGAGGGAAGCGTGCACCGGACGTTATCCCGGCTGCTTCACCGCGTCGGTGACCTCCGCCGGCGCGCGTGCCGCGCGCACACCCCGCTCGAGCGGCAGGACGAGAGCCACGGGCACGAGGACGGCGAAGGCGCGCACCAGGGCGACGTGTAATGACAGGCCGAGGTGGGCGTACGACTCCGCCAGAAGCGTGACGACAACGATCTGGACGCCCGCCAGGACGGCGGCCGCGGTGGCGGGGCGCAGGCGCGCACCCGAGGTGCCGCAGGCGACGTACAACCCGACCGCGAGCGCGAGCTGGAACGCCGGCAGCATGGCCATCGCCCCCTGAGGGTCCGGATACGCGTGCGCACCGTCCAACAACAGCCCCTGCAGGCCGGAGGTCACCACGTTGATGGCCCGGGTCCACACCGGTCCTGCGATCACGCCCGCGGCAACGAACCCGAAGATCGCCAGGCCGGCCCGCCGGGCGCGCTCGCGCAGGGGACCTTCCCTGAGCATGAACACGGTTGCCACGATGATCAGCAGCGCCACCAGAAACTGGGAGAAGGCGTGGATGGCGAGTGTGTATGACGGCACCAGGAAGGCGGGCAGCGCCAAAACGAGCAGGCGCGCGACGCCCAGCAGAAAGAACGCCGGCGGCGCGAACAGTAACCCCACCGCCCGGCGCGCAGCCGACAACGGCACCGTGAACAGCACCGCCACGTACAGGGGAATCAACGGCGTGACGACGCATTCCGGGGTCACCAGGAAACTGCCCCGCGGCGTGCTCAAGATACTACCCGCGGCGGTCGCCGAGATGCCCAGGGCACCCAGAATGCCGGCGCCCCACGCGGCGACCTGTCGGGTGGCTGCCTGCGTCACGCCGCCACCGAGCAACCACGGAGACGCGGCAAAGTAGGCTCCGGCGCACAACGAGGCGAGCACCGCGAAGCGCAGTACCCGCGCGCGGCCGGGAGCCGCCGCGGCGTCGCGCCGCCTGCCGACCGAGTGCATCCAGGCAAAGGCGTAAGTACCCACCGCGACGATCAGGACGGCGCGCCACACATAAAGATGCAGCAGGTCGAACAACGGCGGGTTGCCGACCACCGCGGACAACGTGGCGATGCGCAGGAGGTTGAGGCCCAGGATGAGAGCAAAGCCGATCGAGATGCCGCGCAGCCGCTCCCGCCAAGTGGCCGGGTAGGCCAGCAGCACGCCGAGACAGAGCACCATCGCATCGCCGCCCGAGCAGCTCGCGTCGATCACCACCCCCGTCGTCGGCGCCCCCAGCAGCTCGGCGGTGACGCGCTGCTGCAGGTGTGCGAAGGGATCGAGGAGTCCTTGCCGGATCCAGGCGCTGCGCAGGAGCGCGAACATACCGACGAGCCAGACACCGGCGGTGATCACGAAGCGCAGCGCTGGATCAGCGCCCGCCGGGTGCTGTCGGGCACCGGCTGCCGTGCTGCTGCTCAACCGCCTTCGACCCCGCCGGCGGCGCCCGTCAACGCGACCGACCCGTCCGCTTCTTCGGTGTCGGCGTCGGGTCCACGAAGGATCGTCTGCACACGGACCTCGCCCGCCGCGAAGCTCTCGCGCAGGATCTCGACGGCGCGCTGCACGTCGCCCGTCCCGCAGGAAAAGAGGTCGGCGGCGAAATAGCCCCTTTCGGGCCAGGTGTGCACGGCGAGGTGCGACTCGGCGAGTAACGCCATCGCCGTCACGCCCTGCGACGTGAAACGGTGAAAGTTGAGCTCGACCAGGGTCGCGCCGGCGGCCTCGACCGCCCGCTCGACGGCATCGCGAACGACGTCCACATCGTCGAGGAGCTCCGGGGAGCACCGCCACGCATCGATCAAGAAATGGCTGCTGAGCATCGCAGCGGACCCCGTCTGTGAGAAGGACAATGCCGTTACCCCTCATTGTCGAGGAATCACGCGGTGCTGTCCAGACTCGTTACGACTCCGCCGCCCGGCGTCCCTTTTGCCGCCTGCACGCAAGCGGTGCGACAATGCGGGGCATCGTGATCTCTTTCCAACCGGTCGTGCGGGCGCGCCGCAGCATCATTGCGGCTTTCCTGATCGCCGCGGGGCTGGCGGCACCGGGGTTGTTGCGGCTGCGCACCGACAACTCTCCCGCCGGGTTCTTCGTGCGTGACCATGCCGCGCTCGAGGACTTTCGCCAGCTCGAGGACGACTTCGGTCGCGACCACGGGCTGCGCGTGGTGATCGAGGGCGAACGGTTGTGGACGCCCGCCGCCCTCGATGCCATCGGAAATTTCGCGTTCCAGCTCGGCGTCATGGACCGCGGCCTCGGCGGTGTGTACGCCGTGGCCGGGCCGGCGCGCCACCATCGCTGGCACCTGCAGCGCTGGCCGCCTGCCGACGCGGAAGCGTTGCGCCGCCTCGCGCTCGCAGACGAGCTCGACCGCAACGCCGGCTGGGTGGCGGCGAACGGCAATGTGCTCACGGTGATCGTGGGCCTGTTCGAACTGCAGCCGCAACGGGAGGCGCTGACGCTCGCAGCGATCGACGAGCGCATGAGCGCGCTGGAGGCTTCCCTGAACGCGCTGTCCCCGAGCGCCGACGCCCACGTCTACGCGGTCGGCTTGCCGATCGTGAGCCGCGCGGTCGACCGCGGCCAGGCGCTGATCGTCCGCTTCGTGCTGCCGATGCTGCTGCTGATCGCGGCCGGCCTGCTGGCGATTCTCTTCCGCAGCGTCGCCGGGGTGCTGCTGCCGTTGACCCTGGTTGCGATCACCCAGATCACCGCGTTCGGACTGGTCGGCTACGCCGGCCAGAGGATCGACTTCGTCAGCTCGTTGCTGGTGCCCCTGAGCTTCGTCATCACGCTCGCCACCGGGGTTCATGTCCTGGCCTTTCACCGGCGGCTGCTCGCCGCCGGAATCGAGCCGCACGCGGCGGTGATCGAGACTTACCGGGTGAAAGCATGGCCGGTGCTGTGGACCGGCGTCACCACATGTGCCGGCTTCGCCTCGCTCGCCGCTAGCAGCATGCCGTCGGTGCGTGCACTCGGCCTGTGGACCGCGTTCGCCATCGCCTTCATGACGCTTGCCGCGCTGTCGTTCTACCCCGCGTTACTCGCCGTATTCGGTGGCCGAGCCGCCGGCGCTGCCGTCGCCATTCCGCAGGCGCTGCTGCTCCGTGGGGTCCATACCGCCGTAGGCCACCGGAGGGCGGTCTATATCGGCTTCGGCGCCGTCGCCCTGATTGCCGTGCTCGGCCTGCCGCGCCTGCGCGTCGACACCGGCGTGCTGGCGTACTTCGCTCCCTCCCACCCGGTGCGCATCGCCATCGGTCGGCTCGAGCAAGCAGGGCTCCCGGCGGTGAGCGCCAGCCTGATGATCGAGGCACCCGCCGGCAGCGACGGCTTCGACGATCCCGCCGTGCTCGATCGCCTCGCCCTTCTGACCGGGGAGCTGCGCGCCGACCCCCTGGTGACCGGGGCGCTGTCGGCCGGTGACCTGGTCAGGGACGTCGCGCGCCACACTGCCGCCAGCCCGAACGACACCGCGGACGTGGCGCGGCGCCTGCAAGCAGCAACCGGCGCCGATGACCTGGCGGCGGCGCGACGGTTCATGACCACGGTCCCCGACCTGCGCGACCTCCTCGCCGCCCTGCTCACCGAGGACGGCATGCGCACCCGCGTCGCCCTGTTCACGCCCATGCGGGCGTACGATGAGCTCGGCCCCGTCTACCGTGCAGCCGAGGAGAAAGCACGCGCCTTGTTTCCCGGCGCGCGCGTGCGCGTGACCGGCGAGTATCCGCTGATCCTGGCCGCGCAGCAGTCGCTGCTGCGCACGGTGGTCCTGTCACTGCTGGCCACGTTCAGCGTGATCGCCGTGGTGATGAGGGTGCTGCTGCGGAGCACATCGCTGACCGTGCGGTCGCTGCTGCCGAACCTGTGGCCGGTGCTGCTGGTGCTGGGCGTCATGGGATGGGCCGGAATCGCGATCGACGCCACCACGGTGATGGTGGCGGCCGTGGTTCTCGGGCTGGCGGTCGACGACACGCTGCACACGCTCGGACACGTTCGGCTGCGTGCCGCGGCGATGGACGATCGCGACCCCGCCGCGCTGATCGAGCAGAGCATGGCGGAAGTGGCCGGCGGCCACGTCATCACCTCGGTGATCCTGTGCCTCGGCTTTCTGGTCCCGATGACGTCGGATCTGGTGCCGGTGGAGCGCTTCGGCATGCTGTCGGCGCTGGCGGTGGCGGCGGCGCTGGCCGCAGACCTGCTGCTGGTGCCCGCCCTGCTGGCCGACACGCGGAAGTCGACACTGGCGCTCCTCGCGCCGCACCCGGGTCGCGCGGGCGACTGACTAACCCGAACTTCTCATCGGGCTAAGCCGGGCGCTGCAGTCCCTGCCGCCGCAGGACGATGTAGCCGGCCGCGAGCAGCAACCCGACGAGAATCAGCAACCCGAGCGGCTGCAGCGTCGGTACTGCCGGAGCGGAGGCCATCCAGGTTCCGCCGGCGCCGGCAAACGGCCCGCTGACGACGTTGAGGCTGCCGTTACCGGACTGGGCCTGCATCGCGAGTGCCATCGCCACCAGCGCGCGCGGGCCGGCGATACCGGCCATCGGGGCCGAGAAGCTACCGTTGAAATCGGCCGAGCCGGCCGGGCTGCCGCCGTCGATAGCACCGCTTACCAGTGCCTCCCCGAAGTTGCCGGTACCCACCTCGCCGGTCAGCGTCCCGGACAGCTCACCCGGGCACGCGGCCGGACCGGAAACCAGCGACAGGTTCGCCGGACCGGAAACTACGGAGCCATCCTGGGTGATGGTGGTGGTCCCGTTGTAAACACAGGGAAGCTCCTCACCCTCGATGGTGACGTTGGCGTCGAGCGTCCACGTGCCGGCGATGCTCGGTGGGCCAATCTGGGCGAGCGCGACGGCCGCCGGCGCGACGGTTACGAGAACGGCAAGCAAAAAAGTTGCACTGCGGGAAATTTTCATGAGTGGCTCCCTCACGATCGAGCTGATTAAAAACAGTCTAGCGCAATCTCAAGGCCCTGTCCGTGGGAATTTCTCATCGGGCGCTTTGGCGATCGTCGGCCTTCACCCCGACCGATGCGATCAGATAACCGTGGCGCCGCAGCGCCGGAAAGCGGCGCGACAGCCAGGTGAACGGCGCCACCGCCCACCCGGTGACCCGGGCGAGCGGCCGCAGCCAGCTATGACACGCCAGGTCGAGCATGCGCAACCAACCCGGTATGAAAAGGATCCCGCTCTCCGCGGTGACGCGGAACCCGGCGTCCTCCAGCATGCGCCGCAAACCCGCCCGCGAGTACGATTTCTCGTAGCCGTAGCCGTAAAGGCCAAGGCGATAGAGCAGCGCCACCAGCAGCGGGCGCAGGAACGGATCCCGGCGGTTCGGCACCCCCACCAGTGCCCGTCCCCCCGGGCGCAGGACGCGGTACAGCTCGGCGACCGCCTGCTCGGTTTCGGCGAAGTGCTCGATCGTCCCCATCGAGTAGATGGCGTCGAAGCTGGCGTCGTCGAACGGCAACGCGCGCACATCGGCGATCACCCCGTGCAACGCCAGGCCGCGCTGCCGGAAGCCCGCCCCGGCAGCGCGCACGATCGGCGGCGAGATGTCGATGCCGTAGGCGCGCGCGCCGCGCGCCGCCGCCCACTGCAGGATACGGGTGTTCTTGGCCTCGTCCCAAAGGTCGGTCTTGAGCAGGCAGAGGTCATCGAACGGCGCCAGGAAGCGCTGCAGCAGCCACTGCTCATCGGCCAGGTAGTGCGCGGTCGATGCGGCCCCGGAGAGGTCGGGAAAGTGATCACCCGTGTCCTGCCAGAAGCGCCGATAGCGGGAGCGCTCGCCGGGCGGGCGCTCGTCGGCGCCGCTCACCTCGTTGTCATCTGCCGCAGTGTCGAATCTCACCGAGCCTGTCTCCTCCAACGGGAACTTGACGCGAGCGCGGGACAAACACAACATGACTGCGGACAGTCCCTGCAAGCGGCGCGAGGCAGGGTAGCCCGCGCTGGCGCAGCATCGGGAGGTAGACATGCTGTTCTCTGTCGCCCTGTTCGTCCTCTCCGCTGTCGCCGCACCCCCTCCGACCCCGATCGCCCCGGCTCCCGGTGCGTCGCCGTCGGTGCCGTTGGTGCAAGGCAGTCAATCGACGCAGCGCCCCGCTGGGGAGCCGCAGGAGCCGATGCGCTACGAGGAGATCATCGTGGTCACCGCCTCGCGCTTCGAGCAATACCTGCCCGATGTTCCGGCGGCAATCTCGGTGCGCGACCGTGAGGCCATCGCCGCGAGCCCGGCAGCGAACTACGCCGACCTGTTGCGCCCGACGACCGGCCTGAACGTCGCGCAGACGAGCGCGCGCGACATCAGCATGCGGCCGCGTGCTGCCACCGGTGTAGTCGACACCGGCACCGTGGTGCTGCTGGACGGTCGCTCCGTGTACCAGGACTTCTTCGGCTTCGTGATGTGGGACCTGCTGCCGGTGCAGTTGAGCGAGATCGAGCAGGTCGAGATCAACCGCGGTCCCGGCTCGGTGATGTGGGGACCGAACGCGATGAGCGGCGTGGTGAACCTGCGCACCCGCTCGCCACGATCGCTCGGCAACGCCCTGCGCGTGCGCGCCGGCGGCGGCGAAGTGGGCAGCGGCGGCGGCTCGGTGGTCGGCTCCGGCAGCAGCGGTCCGTGGGCATTGCGCGGCGGGTTGTCGTACTTCACCCAGAACGCCTGGGACCGGCCGACAACGCTGCCGAGCGGCCAGCCCGGCAACTTCTATCCCAACGAGGGAACCAACCAGTTCAAGCTCGATGCGCGTGTCGACCGCGACCTCGACGACGCGGAGCTGTCGCTGCAAGGCGGGCTGTCGACCACCTCGGGGATCATGATGACCGGGATGGGGCCGTTTTCGATCGCCGGCGGCACGGACTTCTGGTACGTCATGGGCGACTACAGCCGCGGTGCTGCGACCGTGCGCGCCTACGCCAACATCGTCGACGGCGAGGCCACCAACCTGCTCAATCAGCTCTTCTTCGACGTCAACACGCAGGCGTACGACTTCTCCGGGCACAACACCTCACTGCTCGCCGACGGCGATCACACCCTCACCTACGGCGGCAACCTGCGCCTGCAGCACTTCGATCTGACGATCGCTCCGGAGGAGGACCACCGCGAGGAGGGCGGCGCCTTCGTCGAGGACCAGTGGCTGCTGAGCGATCGCTTCCGCGTAGTCGGCGGCGTGCGCGTAGACGGTTTCAGTGTCGTCGAGGGTCCGGTGTTCTCGCCGCGCGTCGCGCTGCTGATGCGCCCCGACGCCAGCGCCGACCACACGGCGCGCGTCTCGTGGGGACGCGCCTATCGCGCCCCCTCCCTGCTGGAGAACTTCGCCGACACGGTGCTGTACACGCCGCTCGACTTGAGCGCGCTAACCGGCATCCCGGGGCTGCCGACCTACGTGTTTCCCTCGGCGGCGCTCGGCAATCCGGACCTGGACGTGGAGAGGATGGATCAGTTCGAGGTCGGCTACCGCGGCCAGCTCGACGAGGGAGTGTGGCTCGACATGGCGTACTACTGGTCCAAGCGCACCGACGTGCTGATGTTCGGGCCATCGCAGCTGTACACACCCTCGGACCCGCCGCCGGGCTGGCCGCTGCCGCCGGGATTCCTCGCCCTCGCGCAGCTACCCAAGGTCTTCTCGTTCCGCAACATCGGCGAGATCGTCGACCAGGGCATCGAGGCCGGGATTCGCGCGCGCGTGCGCGACCACGAGGTGTTCGCGAACTACAGCTGGCAGGCGGAGCCCGACCCCACCACCCTCACCCTGGCCGAGATCAACATCCCGCCCTCCAGCCGCTTCAACGCCGGCTTCAGCGGCAGCCACCACGAGTTCTACTACGGTGCCGCACTCACCTACGTCGGCGAGGCGGTGTGGAACGACGTCCTCGACGCGCGCTTCCACGGCCCCACGGATGCCTTCACCACGCTCGACGCCACCTTCGGCGTGACGCTGTTCGACGGCGTGGCGGACTTCTCGGTGCGCGCCACCAACCTCACCAACGCCGCCTTCCAGCAGCACGTCGTCGGCGACATCATCAGCCGTCGCGTGATCGGCGAGGTCGGGTTCACGCTGCGCTGATCCCCGCCCGACCCGTCGGCGCCCTCGAGCCGGCCGCGGCGTCGCGGGGCGCCTGTCGAAGCGGAATGGCGCTCGGGCATGGTGGCGCGCCGCAGCCCGCGTCAGCCCTGCGGGATCGCCACCGCCCACTCGCGCACCGACCACTTGGTCACCACGCCGCCGTTGACATAGGGGTCGTTGCGGGCGAACTCCTCGACGGCGGACTTGTCGTCGGCCTTGAAGATCAGGATCGAGGTGTCGGGCGGATCGGTGAGCGCACCGGCCATCACCATGAAGCCGCTCTCGAAGGCCTCCTTGGCGCGCGCCAGGTGCTCGTCGCGGTACGGGGCACGGGCTTCGAGGGCATTGTCGACCAGGTCGTAGAACAGGATGTAGTACATGGCGTCGTTGCTCGCAGGTGGGATCAGGATGATCGCGGCCGGGTGATCGCGGCCGCGATCTAACTTGCCAAACGATGCGGCCTGCGGCAACCGGCCGCCCGCGTGATTGGTCGGTGCACAGCGGCAACTGTCGATCGATCTCCCTTTTCAACTCGTGCGTACAACGGCGGGGGCTACGAGGCCTTTCCCTTGCGCGCTCTTGGTTGACCACTACAGAATCCCCCCTCGGTCCTTCACTCGCGGGGAGGGATACTTGATCGGGCGTACGGTTTCGCACTACGAGATCGTCGAGCAGATCGGCGAAGGCGGCATGGGCGTGGTCTACAAGGCGCGCGACACCGTGCTGCCGCGCCACGTCGCACTCAAGGTGCTGCCCTCGCACGACACCGACGAGGAACGGCGGCAGCGCTTCCTGCGCGAGGCCAAGACCTCCTCGTCGCTCAACCACCCGCACATCATCACCATCCACGACGTGGTCAGCGAGGACGACGCCGACTACATCGTGATGGAGTACATCGACGGCGAGACGCTGGCCGATCGGCTGCGCGCCGGACCCCTGCCGCTGCCCGAGGCGCTGCGCTTCGCCGCCGAGGCGGCCGAGGGCGTGGCCACGGCGCACGGCGCCGGCATCGTGCACCGCGACCTCAAGCCCGCCAACCTGATGATCAGCGCCACCGGTCACGTCAAGGTGCTCGATTTCGGGCTGGCGCGCCTCACCGGCCTGGCCGAGGTCGGCGAGGACGACGACACGGCCAGCGTGCAGCGCACCCGCACCGGCACGCTGCTGGGCACCTTCAACTACATGTCGCCCGAGCAGGCGCGCGGCGAGGCCGTCGACGAGCGCTCCGACATCTTCTCGCTCGGCGTGGTGCTATACGAGATGCTCACCGGCGAGCGGCCGTTTCGCGGCGACAATCCCGTCTCGACGCTGCAGAAGATCGCGCTGAGTGAGCCGCGCCCGCCGGCCGAACTGCGCGACGACCTGCCCGCCGACGTCGACGCGATCGTGCGCCGCGCGCTGGTCAAGGAGCGCGAAGGGCGCTACCAGACCATGGCCGAGATGGCCGCCGACCTGCGCGCCGTCGCCTCCGGCGTGACGCCGAGCGCGGCGATCTCGGGCACGAGCGCGGTGACCTCAGGCGACCGTGCGGCGAGATCCGGCGCGAGCGCGGGCCCGTTTTCCGTGCGCGAGCCAATCGCCCCCGCGCCGCTGTCGCGCTTCGGCAAGATCGCCGTGCCGCTGCTGGTCGTTGCCGCGCTGCTGTGGGCCGGGCGCGATCGGCTGCCGTGGCTGGGCGCTGGCGGATCCGGCGACGAGAGCGGCGCGCCGGCCGGCAATACCGCCACCGAGATGCCGACCACGCCCTTCGGCCACTATCAGGCCGGACTCGCCTACCTGCAACGCTTCGACCGCCCGGGTTACCTCGAGGAAGCGCTCGATTCCTTCCAGCGCGCCATCGGCATGGACGAGCAGTACGCGCCCGGCTATGCGGGCTACGCGCGCGCGTCCTGGCTGGAATATCGCAGCAGTCAGGACGACATCTGGCTCGAGCGCGCGCGCAACAACGCCGAGCGTGCCGTCGAGCTGTCGCCGCAGCTGTCCTTTGCCCGCGCGACCCTGGCGCAGGTGCTCATCGAGCAGGGTGAGCTCGACGCGGCGCAGCAGAACGTCGACGCCGCGCTGGCTGCCGATCCCGACAGCCCCGAGGCACACACCGCGGCGGCGTACCTGCACCGCACGCGCGAGGAGACCGATGCCGCCGAGGCCGAGTACCTGCGCGCGGTCGCGCTGCGCCCGGACGACTGGTCGGTGCGGCAGGACCTGGGCGACTTCTACTTCAGCCAGGGTCGCTACGAGGAGGCGCTGGCACCCATGCAGGAGGCGGTCCGCCTTACCCCCGACAACGGCACCGCGCACCGCGATCTGGCCGCTGCCCAGCAGATGCTGGGCGACTACGCCGCCGCCGCCCGCTCGCTGCAGCAGTCCCTCGAGATCAATGCCACTGCGAGCGGCTACTCCAACCTCGGCACGCTGTACTTCTACCAGTCGATGTACCAGCAGTCGGTCGATGCCTTCGAGCAAGCGCTGCAGCTCGGCGCCAACGATTACCTGATCTGGGCCAATCTCGGCGACGCCTACCGCTGGACCCCGGACAACGAGGACAAGGCGCGCGAGGCCTACCAGCGCGCACTCCAGCTCCTCGAGCCCGAGATGGGACGCAACTCCGACGATCCCACCCTGCGCAGCCGCCACGCTCTGTACCTC
>JASFRZ010000112.1:0-12341 GCA_050114655.1 Acidobacteriota bacterium | reverse complement strand
CCGACGGTGGTCGACGTGGAGAGCTTCCAGGTTTGGAAGGACGAGGCATTCGCCATCTGGCAGGAGGAGTGGGCGTCGATGTACCCAGAGGGCAGTGCCTCCCGCAAGCTGCTGGAGGAGATCCACGACAGCTATTGGCTGCTCAACCTGGTCGAGAACGACTACGTCAAAGGCGACATCTTCGCCATCTTCCGCGGGCTGGGCGTCGACGTCTGAGCGCGGCGCTCGCCACCACCTCCGAGGAATCTGCAGATGCTCGATGACACCTTCGACCGCAGCTCGCCGCGCGGCGCCTTCCGCGAAGTGCCCTACATGGGGGTCATCTTCGTGGTCGACGAGGCGCACAAGCGCGGCTTCTGGAATGGAAACCCCGAGTGGAGCAACCTCGGCCAGGGGCAACCGGAGGTCGGCCCTTACGAGGGCGCCCCGCCACGCATCGAGCAGGTGACCATCCGCCCCGAAGACCATGCCTACGGCCGGCTGGAGGGAATCGACGAACTGCGCGAGGCGGTCGCGGCGCACTACAACCGGCTGTATCGCCGCGGCATGGCCTCACAGTACAGCGCCGACAACGTGGCGGTCGCCAACGGCGGCCGCCTGGCGTTGACCCGCGCCATGGCCGCGCTCGGCGCAGTCCGTATCGGCTACCAGCTGCCCGACTACACCGCCTACGAAGACATGTTCAACCTGCACCTGGCGCGCATGCAGCCGATCGCAGTGGCGACGCGCGAGCAGGACGGCTTCCAGCTCACGCCGCAGCAGTTCAGCGACGCGGTCACCGGACACGACCTCGACGCCTTCGTGATCTCTAACCCGTGCAACCCGACCGGCAACGTCATTCAGGGCGCCGACCTGGAGGCGATGGTGTCACGCGCGAGGCAGCGCCGCACCACCCTGCTGCTCGACGAGTTCTACAGCCACTTCATCTACACCGAGGACGGCGAGCCGGCATCCGCACCGGTGAGCGCCGCTGCCTTCGTCGAGGACGTCGAGGACGATCCGGTGGTGCTGTTCGACGGGCTCACCAAGAGCTATCGCTACCCGGGCTGGCGCGTCGGCTGGGTGGTCGGCCCGAAGGCGATGGTCGAGAGCATGGCGCGCACCGCCAGCTCGATCGACGGCGGCCCGTCGCGCATCGCCCAGCTTGCCGCGCTGCAGGCGCTGGAGCCGACGCAGGCTGACCGCGAGACCGAGGCCCTACGCGTCAACTTCGTGAAGAAGCGCAATCTCATGGTGCAACGACTCGAGGCGATGGGCATCCGCTTCGCCAAACAACCGCTGTCGACGTTCTACTGCTGGGCCTGCCTCGATGCTTTGCCCGCACCGATCGACAACGCAATGGAGTTCTTCTGGCGTGCCCTCGATCACCGCGTCATGACCGTGCCGGGCAAGTTCTTCGACGTCAATCCCGGCGGCGAGCGCCCCGGTCCTTCACCCTACGAGCGCTGGATGCGGTTCTCGTTCGGGCCGCCGATGGACAACATGGTGATGGGGCTGGATCGCCTCGCCGAGATGGTCGCCGCGGCCGGAAGCTGAGCGCGCGGGTCGGACGCGTGAGTTTTTTACATTTTCGTTACAAAAAGTCCGAGCGCCGACTCTTTATAGGTGGATAGAATAGAAGCTTCAGCGTCCACGCGAATGTTCCCAATCCCCACGGCGGGCCCGACCCCGCGTACGGTGTCGCATCGATGAGCATCCCGACGCTTCGTCGACGACCGTTCTCCGACTCGTCACCCAATCAGGGCGACAGCCTCAGCCGGGGTCCGCGCGCGACGATCGACGATCCCTTTTGCATTGTCATTTGGAAATTCACCGTCGAATCCGACGATTCCGGCGAGTTTGCGGCCCTGTGCGAGAGGTCGCGGGCGGTCCATGAGGAGCAACCCAAATGCCTCTTCCAGCGACTCACCCGAAAACATGACGCGTTCCACGTTCACGTCGGCCTGGAAGACGCCTACGGCGTGCTGGCGCACGTGACGATGTTCGCCGACACGCTCAAGAAGCTGGGCGCTGTGTCGCGCTACCGCGGCGTGGAGATCCATGGCACCGTAGAGGAGCTGACCAAGCTGAAAGATCCGCTGGGGCGCTTCCGGCCCGCCTACTTCGAACGCGACAACGACGCATTGGTCTGAGCCGGCGCTCGCCTAGTACTCGCTCTCGTGCAGTAGCCTCAGCCAACGCTGCGTTTCGCCCTGGCGCAGCGGCGGGACATCGAGCCGCAGGACCTTGCCCCAGTCGTCGACCCACACCGTGCCGGCGAAGCCGGCGATCTCCATCGGCAGCGCGTCCATCTTGCGGTTGCCGACATCGATGCGCTGGCGCTCGCTGAGCTGCATGCGGCGCGGGAAGAAATAGCGCGCCGGATCGCGAGCGCGGCCCTTGTCGCCGTCGGTACCACCACCGCCCAGCAACGTGCTCAGGTCGAGGCCCGGAATCGTGTTGCCCAGGACGCCGCCCGTGCCGGGCACCCCCGGGATGATCGGCGCGAAGGTCACCGGGATGCCGTTGCCCTGCGCGCGCACCAGGTCGGGACGCAGCGGTGAAAACAAGACCAGCTCGCTGTCCCCTGCACGCTCCCATAGCAGCGGCATCGCCAGGCTGGCGAGACCGGGATTGGCGAAGGCCGGATCCGTGTTGGCCTGGTAGCAGGAGCCCGCGGCGAGCGCTGCGCCCTGCACCGTCGCCCTGCCCTGCACGTCGGTGCGGCGCGATGCCCCGGCCGCCGACACGTCACCGGTGCCGGTGCGCTGCTGGATCACCATTCCCGCAAGCCACTCCATGCAGTCGATCGAGCCGGGCGCGAAGGCGAACAGACCCACCGGAACGTCGGCATCCAGCCCGGCGTGCTCGATGATCGGGATGTCGAAATGCCAGTCCGTGCCCTGCAGCGCGACGCGCTTCTCGTACTTGTCGTCGTCGTAGGTGTACTCGACCTGGAAGACCTCGTCGCCGATGTCGTAAAGGTGTCGCTGGGTCACATAGGTGAGGTGCAACGGGGCGCCGTAGGCGTTGACCACCAGCTCGGTGTCGATCTGCGCGTAGGTCACTTGGCCCGCCGTCCAGGTGCCGTCCATCTCGCGTGGCGCCTCGCGCACGTGCTGTAGCTGGAAGGTGGCGCGCAGATCGCGCCCCGTGCCTTCGACCTCGGCCAGGTGGATGCTCCAGCGACCCGCCTCGCCACGTTGCAGCGCATCGGCCGGCCCGAGAACGTAATGGCGCTCCTCACCGATCTCGAAGCCGAGGACCGCGCCGCCTTGGCCGGGCACGGTGAGCGCCCGACCGGGCTCGGGTGGCCCTGCGGCGTCCGCCATGATCGGGCAGACGGGGAGCGCGATCAGCGCCAGAAGGGCGCAACGCAGCGCGGTCGATGGTCGTTGTGCCGCCATCTTCAGACGGTAGAACAGCCGCGCGACGACGCGCAAATACGGCCGGGATTACTCGTCGCGCAGCGCCTCCACCGGGCTGACACTGCTGGCACGACGTGCGGGGGCCAACAGAGCCGCGAGGGTGGTGCCGACGAGGATTACGAACACCAGCGCGAAGGTGAGCGGGTCGGTGGGGCTGACTCCGTACATGAAGATGCCCAACACCCGCGTCAGCGCGACGGCCCCGGCCAGCCCGAGCAGCAGGCCGACGACGATCTGTACGAGACTGGTGCGCGCCACGAGCCCGATCACCTCGCGGCCGCGCGCTCCGAGTGCCATGCGGATGCCGATCTCCTGCTGTCGCGTACCGACCGCGAAAGCCATGACCGCGTAGATCCCGACGCTCGCCAGAAACAGCGCGATGGCGCCGAGCAGTACAAACAGGCCGGACACGATGCGCCACCCCGCGGTGCGCTCGCCGAGGAAGTCGTGCAGCGTCGCGACGTCGTACACCGGGAGATTGGCGTCGAGCTCGGCGACCTGCTCCCGCAACAAGGTGGCAAGGGTTGCCGGGTCGGCGGGCGACTTCACGATCACCCCCATGCCGCGCAACGGCTCCTGCTCGAAGGACGTGTACACCAGCGGGCGGATGGGGATGAAATCGAGCTCCAGCGCCTGTGTCACGTCAGGGACCACGCCGACGATCGTCACCCAGCGGGTCTCCGTCTCCCCCACCCATCGAAAGCGCTTGCCGACGACGTCTTCGCCCGGCCAGAAGCGCTCGGCGCTGCGACGCTCGACCACCGCCACGGGCTCGGCATCGAGGCCATCCCTGCGGTCGAACAGGCGACCGCGGAGCGGCCGCAGGTCGGCGAGGTCGAAGTACGACGGCGAGACGATCAGCTGGGTCCACACCGCCGCCGGATTGCCGTCGCTCATTGGCCGCTCCTCGAGCTCGGCGGACACCGTGTAGCCGACGTTACCGGGAAACGTCGAGCTCAGCGCTACGGACTCGACGCCCGGCAGCGGTGCCAGGCTCCTCTCGAGCTGCTCGTAAAAGGCGACGATGTTGTCGCGCTCCGGATAGGTCGCCTGCGGCAGGGTCACGCGCATGGTCAGGACGTCGGCGGGATCGATCACCCAGTCGACGTCGAGGATGTTGAGCGTCGAGCGCACCATGACGCCGGCGCCCGCCAGCAGCACCAGCGACAGGGCGACCTGGGCGACGACCAGCGCGCCGGTCAGGCGACGCGTGCGCCGTCCGCCGGAGCTGCGCCCGCCTTCCTTGAGGCTCTCGCTGACGTCGCGCCGCGTCGCATGCAGCGCGGGCATCAGGCCGAACAGCAAGCTGGTGAGGGCGGACAGGGCAACGATGACGACGAAGACGCTCGGCCGCACGGAGAAATCCCAGAACTCCGGAGGCGCCGCGGCGGCGATGGCGCGCTCCAGCATGCGTGCGCCGAGGACCGCGAGAAACGACGCCGCGATGGCCGCCAGCCCCCCCAACATCAGGCTCTCGACGAGGAGCTGCCGCACCACACGTGAACGGCTGGCGCCAAGAGCCGAACGGATCACCACCTCGCGGCTGCGCTGGATCGAACGCGACACCAGCAGGTTGGCGACGTTGGCGCAGGCGATCAACAGCAGGAACATCACCGCCCCCATCATGACCAACGTGATGACCCGATTGCCGGTGTCCGTGTACATCTCACCGAACGTACCGACCACCACGCCGATGCCCTCGTTGGTGTCGCGATGCTCGGCGGCAAGGCGGTCGGCGATCTGCTCGAGCTCGGCGGTGGCTTCGGCCTGCGACGCGCCGTCGCGCAGGCGGCCGGCGACCAGCAGAAAGCGGCGGTCGCGGGCGTTGCGCATGTCCTCCGTAGGAATCAGCGGAACCCACAGCGCGGGCCGGAAGGGCGTTCTCTCCAGCTCGGGCGGCAGCACGCCGACCACGGTCACCGGCTCGGCGTTGACCTGGACCACCCTCCCGAGGATGTCCGGGTCGGCACCATAGCGCGCCTGCCAGACGTTGTATCCGATCAGCGCCACGGCGGCCGCGCCGGGCTGCGCGTCGCTCGCCTCGAGACGCCGGCCGAGGAGGGGTTGTATCTGCAGCACGTCGAAGACCGACGGCTCGACCGCGGCTCCGGGATAGCGCTCCGGAACGTTGCCGCGGTCGGCGAGGTTCATGCTGCGCTGGTACATCGCCGACCACGACGCGAAGGCATGGGCGCCGGCGACGAAGTCGCGGTAGTCGGGATAGGACAGGTACAGGCTGTCGCGCCCCTGTGACGGGTTGTCGGAGTCGACGAACAGGACGCGCTGCGGCTGCTCGATCGGCAGATCGTTGAGGATGATGGTGTTGGCGAGCGAAAAGACGGCGCCATTGAAGCCCAACCCGACGGCCAGCATGAGCACGATCACCGCCGTGGTGCCCGGGTTGCGCGCCAGCATGCGGGCGCCGAAGCGAACGTCGTGCATCACGTTAAGCGTCAAGCCGGACCTGCCTTTCTTGTCGGGGAGCCGTGGATCGTGCCCGCGGCGCCACAGGGATGGGTGCAGACCCCCAAATACCTGTCGCCAGTACCAGCGCCGCGCACGACCGGTGCCCATCGACGAGGATGCGTAGGCCGTGAAGCGCTCGTCGAGATCGTCGACGGCGCCGTCACGCATCTCGGCCGGGACGATACAGCGCAGTATCCAACGCGCCAGGCGCGGCGGCGTGGCCGGCCGACGGCCGTTCTCCTGCCCGGAATCCGCTACCGGTCGATCGCTCACTCGGCCTCCAGCTTCAGGCCGTCCCACAGTTGGTCGAATACCTCGCGTGACTCCTCGAGCGCCTCACGGCCCTCGTCGGCAAGCTCGAAGTAGCGCTTGGCGCGGCCGCCGCGAGTAGGCGACGGCTCGCCCATCCACGATCGCACCAGGCCCTTCTTCTCCAGCCGCGACAGCGTCACATAGACCGCCGGAATCGACACCGAGCGGCCCGTGGTCTGTAAGATCTCATCGTGGATCGACACCGCGTAGGCCTGCTCACCGACGCGTGCCATCGCCAGCAGCACGATCTGCTCGAATTCGCCCAGGAAGTTGCGTCCCACGGCCCTCTCCGTATATGCCAAACAACTTTAGGGAAATATTTCCCTAACAACTTAAAGTAAATACGACACCGGAGCAACCGAGTTTCATTCGCTGATACCATTTGCGGATGAATACCCGCGCCGCTGTTTCCGGCGGCGCGCCTCGCCGACGGTGCATTCATGAAGCTGAGCAGGACGCGCGCCGGTCTCCTGCAGCGGCTGCAGCAACGTAAGCAGCGCGAGCGCGAGGGATGCTTCCTGGTCGAAGGTCTGCGCTCGGTGCGCGCCGTGCTCGAGGCCGACCTGCCGGTGCGTTTTGCGGTGATGTCGCCCCGCCTTGCCGAGCTCGATGCCGACGGCACCCTCGCCGAGATGCTCAGCCACGCCCGCTTCGACGTGATCGCGATCGACGACAAGGAGCTCAGCGAGTTGGCGGGGACGGTTTCGCCCCAGGGCATCCTGATGGTGTGCGAGGAGCCCCGCGTCGCGCTGGCGGACCTGGCGCCGCGCTCAGGTGGCGTCCTGGTCGCCGATGCGGTGCAGGACCCGAGCAACCTGGGGGCGATGATCCGCAGCGGCGCAGCCTTCGGCCTCACCGGACTGGTGGCGCTCAACGGCACGGTCGACGCGTGGAACGCCAAGGTGGTGCGCGGCAGCGCAGGAGCGAGCTTTCGCCTCCCGGTGGTGCAGGCGACGTGCGCCGAGCTGTTGGAGTGGGCCTCCTCCATGGGGATCCGCCTGCTGGCGGCCGATACCTCCGGCGAGGATGTCGCCGGCGTCAACCGCTCCCTCCCCTGGGCGCTGATCATCGGCAACGAGGGCGCCGGGCTGCGCGACGAACTGCGCGCGGCGGCCGCCGCCACCGTCACCGTGCCGATTCGCGTCGAGGCCGATTCACTCAACGCCGGGGTCGCCGCGGCGATACTGTGCTATGAGCTGACCCGGGCGACCGTTCGATGATCGTTCTGGAAGCATGTGTGGACTCCATCGAGGCGGCGGCGATCGCCGCCAGTGCGGGAGCCGACCGGGTCGAGCTGTGCGCGGACCTGGTGGAGGGCGGCACGACGCCGAGCATCGGGGCGATCGAGCGCGCGGTCGTCGACGTCGCCGCCGATGTCATGGTGATGATTCGCCCGCGCGGCGGCGACTTCGTGTACAACCGCCGCGAGCTCGCCATCATGGAGCGCGACATCGAGGCGGTGCGCGGGGCCGGTGCCGTCGGCGTCGTGCTCGGCTGTCTGACGCCCAAGGGCGACGTCGATCGGCCCGCCACGCGCACGCTGATGCAGGAGACCGGCGACCTGTCGGTGACCTTCCACCGCGCTTTCGACGTCTGCCGCGATCCCCACGACGCCCTGGAGTCGCTCATCGACTTGGGAGTCGACCGTGTGCTGACCTCCGGCCAGCAGCCCAGTGCGCCGCAGGGGCTCGAGTTGATCGCCGATCTGGTGCGCGCCGCCGATAGCCGCATCACCGTCATGCCGGGCGTCGGCATCGACGCGGGCAACATCCTGCGGGTCGCCACCGCGACGCGTGCGCGCGAGTTTCATGTCTACACGGAGCGCGCGCGCCCCAGCACCATGAGCCACCGCAAAGACAACATCCCCATGGGGCGGCGCTACGAGCCGGACGACTACGTCGTGCTCGAGCCCGACGCCGACCAGATCGCCGCCATGGTGCGTGCTCTGAAAGGGCGGCCCAGCGTCTGAGAGCCGGGCTACGCGAGCAGTCGCAGCTGCATTCTGTGAGCTATCGCACACTTCCGCGGAGCACCTGAAATCAAAGCGGGGGTTTCTCTTGACTCAAATCAGATATGGAGATATGAAAAACACACAATTTCTTCAAGTCGAGACAGCCCCGAACTTCGGTGTCAGAGAACCCTGGAGGTTCCGATGTTTCCGAAGGTCAAGACAAGAAGCATCGCCTCAGGAGTGACGTTCGCAGGGCTTCTGTTCTTCTTGGCGCTCTCGCCACCGGAAGGCCTCGCGGGGCTCGAGGGCACTCCAAAGACCGCCCCCCAGCAGGTAAATCCCGACGGTTACACCAGCGCCCGTGTCTGCGGCGAATGCCATCAGGACATCTACGAGTCGTGGAAAGGGAGTCTGCACGCCTTTTCTTTGACCGATCCTGTTTTTGACACCGCTTTCATGCAGGCGCTGCGCCAGGAGGGGGATTCGGTCCGTCGTGTTTGCCTGCGCTGCCATGCGCCGATGACGATGTTCAACGGCGACTACGAGCTGGCGCAGGGTGTCACGCGTGAAGGAGTGAGCTGCGATTTCTGCCACACCATCACGACGGTGCATCTGGACAACGCTGAACGGCCGTTCGAGCTGTCACCCGGATTGGTCAAGCGCAGCACCATCGAAGTCACCTCCTCCCCCGCCCACCAGGTCGCCTATTCGGAGCTGCACGCTACCGCCGACCTTTGCGGGGGGTGTCACAACTTTGTGTCACCGGCCGGGGCTGCCGTCCTGACGACGTACGAGGAATGGCGCGCGGGACCGTACGGCGCTCAGGGGATACCTTGCCAGAGCTGCCACATGGCGGTGTCGCCCGGCCGCGTAGCGGAGGTTCCGTCCAGCACCAGCCGACAGTTCAATCTCCACCGGTTGATCCGCGATACCGATCAACTACGCAGCGCGCTCACTGTCGAGATCACGCGCGCCTTGCGCAACGGGGATGGCCTCGACGTCGAGGTGGCGATCGAGAACGTCGGCTCGGGGCACAAGGTGCCGACCGGGATGCCGACGCGCGAGGTCGTGTTGACGGTCACCGCGCAGGGGGGCTCGCGGAGCCAAACCGGTGAGCGCCGTTACGGCAAGGTGGTCGCCGACAGCGACGGCAACCTGCTGAAGACCGACGTCGACGTGCTGCTGCGGGGGGCCACGGTGATGAACGACACGCGTATCGCACCGGGAGAACGGCGCGTCGAGCGGCTACGGTTCACTGCCTTCGGGCCCGAACCGGTGACGCTGAACGCGGCTCTCTCATACGAGTATGCACCGGCGATCCTCGACGTTCGACGGATGCAGGTAAGGCTCGCCGAAGCCCAGCGGATCATCCGCTGAGATCGGCAGAAGGACCGGGGTGAAGTTGAAGCACGGGCCAACGCGAGAATGGGCACGGCGCCGCGCCGACGAGGCGCGGGACGCGCGCGGGAAAGGGCGCGGCACGATCATGCTCATCGTAGTGGTCGTGGCCGTCGTGGTGCTGGCCGGGATCGGCGTGGCGCTCTCGATGACGCCGCCCGAGGTCACTCAACCCTTGGTATTCAACCACTCCCTGCACATCGAGGATGTCGGCCTCGAGTGCGCCGACTGCCATCTCTACGTGACCAGCGGCGAGCGCACGGTCGTTCCCAACATCCAGGGTTGCGCCGACTGCCATATCGATGAGCCGATGACCGACTCGGAGGCCGAAGCGCGGCTACTCGAGTTCGTCGAATCCGGCGAGCCCATTCCCTGGCGTCAGATCTACTTCCTCCCGGATCACGTCTACTTCTCCCATCGTCGTCACACGACAACCGCCGAGATCCCGTGTGAAACGTGTCACGGGCCGGTGGGTGAGCGCACCGTGCCGCTGACCCGGCCTCTGGTGCCGATCGATATGGACACTTGCATGGACTGTCATTACCGCACCGGTGCGTCCAACGACTGCATCTCGTGCCACAGGTGAGCGGATGGATCTCCCCCGACGGGACTTCCTCAGATTGCTGGGCGTTGCCACAGGGGCGGCGAGCATCGGAGGTTGCAGCCCGCTGTGGTCGGTTCCCGACGACCTGATCGAGCGCGCTCTTCGCGGCCCCGGGCTGGAGAGCGAGGCGCAGACCGTGTGCGGGCTGTGCCCGTCGGGTTGCGGCGTCACCGTGCGATTGGTCGACAACCTCCCGGTGGCGTTACGCGGCAACCCGAGCTATCCGCTGAATCGCGGCGGCCTCTGTCCGGTCGGCAAGGCGGGGCTCGAGCTGCTGTACGGCCCCGGCCGGTTGCGGAGCCCCCTGCGCCGGCAACCGTCCGGCGACCTCGAAGCCACCACCTGGGACGAGGCCATGGCGCAGGTCGCGGCGCGCGTCGCGGAGCTGCGCGACACCGGCAACGGAGCGCGCATCGCGGTCGTGCACGACGAGCCGGGGTTTCTCTTCGACGACCTGGCGCGGCGTTTCACCCACCTTTGCGGCTCACCCAACGTGGCGCGTCCGGCGGAGGCCGGGGCCCTCGCCTTCGAGCTGACCCAGGGGATCAGCGGGCTGCCCGCCTATGACGTGGAATCGGCCGATCTGGTGGTCACCTTCGGTCTCGACCTGTACGAAGACGGGCCGGCACCGCTGCACGCCATCGCGGCCATGGTCGGCAGCCGGGCGACGGAGGATCGTGCGCGTACGATCCACGTCGGAACCCGTCTCTCGCCGAGCGCTTCCAAGGCGGAGGAATGGGTCGGCGTCCAGCCCGGCACCCATGCCGCGTTCGCTCTCGGTGTCGCCCACGTGCTGGTACGCGAGCGCCGCTACGACGCCGACTTCGTCGCTCAGCACACCTTCGGGTTTGACGACTGGACCGACGACAACGGCCGCGTGCGTATGGGGTTCCGGCGCCTGCTGATGGAACGCTACTACCCCGATCGCGCAGCGCAGTTCTGCGGCACCGAACCGGCGACCATCGTCCGGGTGGCACGCCGCATCGCCGACAGCCCGTCGGCCCTCGTGCTCGTCGGCGGCGAGGTGACGCGGGGCTCCAACACGACGTTCACGGTGATGGCAATTCACTCGCTCAATGCGCTGCTGGGCGCCTTCGACCGACCGGGCGGCGTCACCCTGGCGCCCCCGATTCCGGTGACGGCCATGCCCGCGGCGCAGCTTCCGGCGAGCGCCGCCGGCGAGTCCGTCTTCGCCCGCAGGGAGCAGCCGGCGATCGACCGTGGAGACCCCGTGGAGGCACTCGCCGCGGGCATCCTCGACGGCTCCGCGCCCGTCGACCTGCTGATCCTGTCAAGCTACGACGCGGTGCATGCCAGCCCTGCGGGTGAGCGCTTGCGCGAGGCTCTCGGGCGCGTGCCCATGGTCGTTGCCATGGCGGCGTTTCCCGACGAGACGACGGCGCAGGCGCACCTTGTCCTGCCGACGCCCCTCTACCTGGAGACCTGGCAGGGAACCACCACGCCGGCGACGGTACCGTTCAGCACCATCGGCGTGGCGCAGCCGGTGATCGACGCGCTGTATGACACGCGGCATCCGGGCGACGTGTTGCTCGAGCTCAACCGGTTGGCCGGCGGCGATGTCGATGCGATGCCATGGGACATGTACTCGGACTATCTCGAGGGCAGGCTCGAAGGTGTCGCGGTCTCGCGCCAGGGGGCCATTGTCACCGGCTCATTCGAGGAGGCCTGGGTGCAGTTCCTCGAGGAGCGCGGCTGGCGCTTTCCGGAGAGCCAGCGTCCCGATGACTACTGGGACGAGCTGGTGCGAAGCGCCGGCTGGTGGGACCCGGTGCGCGCGCCGGGGAACTGGGACAGGCTGTTCGCGACCGACTCCGGACGCTTCGAGTTCTGGCCGCAGGAGCTCGAGCGCCGGCTCACCGCGATCGCTGGTGATGCCGAGGATGGGCACCCGCTGGCCGCCGCGATCGCTGCACTCGGCCTCGCCGCCGATCCCGAGTCCGTGTGCCTGCCCCACTTCGAGCCGCCTCGCTTCGCCGGCGAAGGCGAATCCGTGCTGCATCCCTTCCGCCCGATCACGGCGCGTGGCTCGCTCGGCAGATACTCGCCGATGGTGATGGAGATGTTCGGCTATTCGGTCCTGAGCGGCTGGAAGACGTGGGCCGAGCTGGCACCTGAAACCGCCGCTGCGCTCGGCGTGGGCGATGGTGACCGGGTCGAGTTGGTGTCGGATCGCGGCAGCATC
>JASFRZ010000111.1:0-12446 GCA_050114655.1 Acidobacteriota bacterium | reverse complement strand
GGGGGGGGGCCCTTGTTTCCCCCGTGGGGGTGGGGCCCGCCCGGGGCCCCCCCAACGCCGCAGACGCCGCGTTATCGCTCGCGCATTTTCAGACGGCCCAGCGGAGGATCTGGAAACCGCACCGACTGAGCTTGATGCCGTCGCCGGCGACGCGCCAGAACTTGCTCCATCCATAGGCGCGCTCGGCGTGCACGAAGGCGTCGAGGATGGCGAGGCGAACATCGGCGTGGGGGGTCAGCTCGTCGCGCAGCAGCATGCTCTCACGGTACGGGATACGCACGTCGTGGCGGCCGTGGATGAGCACCACCGGAGCGGTCAGGTCGGCGAGCTTGTCGCGCAGCGTCAGGCGAGCGAATGCCTCCTTGACGCCGGGGTCGAGTCGCTCGCGCGCGCGGGCGTGACCCTCGGGGTCGGTGAGCGTCATGTAGTCGAGGAGGTTGCGTCCCTCCGGGGACAGCTTGGCGCGTACCTCGTCCCAGGGCGGCGCGGCGCCCTCCTTCCATGCCTCGACGCCAGCGGCGAAGACCTCCGCGTCCGCCGGGTCGGGTAACCAGCGCCCGGCGCTGGCGAGGAACACCCAGCGCCCTTCGAGCTGCTTGGCGGCGTCGTGTGCGGTCGGCTGGTCCTTGCCGTAGTCTGCGACCCCGCCGGTGGCGGTGAACTCCGACAGGTGCTCGACGTCGTAGTAGGCCCCGATGGTTACGATGCCGGCGAGCTCGGCGCCCATCTGTGTGCCCGCCAGATAGGTCGGCCCGGCGGCGTACGACATCGCCAGCATGATGATCTTGTCGACGCCGGTGGCCTCGGGTACGGCGCGCGCCACGCGCAGCACGTCGGCGGGATCCTCGGTGCTCATCAGCCGGCGCTTCATGCGTGGGAACTCCGGCAGGATCACCGGCATGCCGCCGCGCGCGATGGTGGCGGCGAAGGTCGGGATGCGGTGGTCACGGATGCCGCCGGCGGTGAGCCCGTGCATCATCAGCACCGCGGCGCGCGCCGGCGGCGCGTCGACCGGCGTGTATACGTCGGTGGGACCGAAGCCGTCGAGCAACGGACCCCGCGAAGTGCAGGTGACGGCGCCAGACTCGTGCGTCTTTCCCTTGCCCCCCTGCAGGATGGCGCCGACCAGCGAGAAAGCCGCCCGCAGCGTGGCGAGGTTGGATCTACCGCTCAAGGCTCATCTCCCGACCACATCCAGGCGGCCGTTGCCGTAGATGTTGTCCTTGCCGGCGATACCCAGGTCGATCGCCCGTCCGTAGAGGATCTCGCGGATCTGCGGCAGCTCGTACACGCCGAAGCGCGACTTCATCAACGCAATGACGCCGGCGGCATGCGGCGTCGACGCCGACGTGCCGAAGAACTTGAAGCCCACGTTGTCATAGCTCACCGTGGAGACTCCGTCGGGCGCGGTCAGGTCGGGCTTGATGCGGCCGTCGGTGGTCGGGCCCTGCGAGCTGAAGAACTCGATGACGTCATCGCCCCAGTACGTGGCGCCTACGGCAACGGCGTCCTCGCTGTCGGCGGGGATCGTGATGCTGCCGGCGGGGACGATGTACTGCATCTCACGCGGCGAGAAGAAGAACATCTCCAAGTTGACGTCCCGCGTTGCCGAGTAGCGCTCGATCATCACGTGGTAGGTGCCCGACGTCGAGGCGGTGAAGCCGGCGGCTTCGGTGGGGTTCTGGGTGCCGGTCTGAAAGCTGGTCCCCGCCGCGACGACGTCGCCGTCATCGTTGACGATGTACAGGTCATAGTCCTGCGCCGAGGCGAACCAGTCGTCCCAGTTGAGGAAGACGGTCAGTTCCTGACCGGCAGCGAGAAAGACCGAATTGTCGTTGTCGTTCGGCGCGAAGTTGTTGAATCCGTCGCCGTCCGGGTCGTTGTACTGGCCTTGCCAGTGAGCACGGGCGTCGTTGCCGGCAGCGACGACGAACTCGATGCCCGCGTCGAGAGCACGCTGGACGGCGTCGTTGACCGGCCCGCGGCCGTCGCCCGGCCCGGCGTTGAACCAGCCGATCGAATACGAGATGACGTCAACGTCTTGCGCGATCAACCAATCGATCGCATCGCTGTTGTCGGTGATCGTGTTGAAGTTGACGAGAAACAGCTCGGCGTCGGGCACGATGTCGTAGACGATCTCGGCACAGGCGGTGCCGTGGATCTGGTCGAGTGGGTCCTCACCATCGCCGTCGATCCCGCCGGGATGGAACGAGTTCACGGTGACCGTCGCGGGGAGCTCGCTGCCGAGCAGGCTCTGGTACCCCTTGAAGCCGATGTCGAGGACACCGACACGGACGGGATCGGTCGGCATGTAGGAGACCGGTGAGGCCTGCAGCGTCGACGCACCAATGACCGAGACCCCCTCGCTCACCACTGTCGGTCGGCGCGCGGGGGGCGGCTCGACCCATGCGATGCCGTCGGTGACATCCAGCGATCGCAGGTTGGCGATCGGCAGGCTGGCGTCCACGAGATTGGCCAGGCGGCCGTGAACGGCTCCACCCAGGCGCGTCACCGCCGCGCGAACAGGACGCTCGTAGAGATCGAACAGCGCCTCCTCGCCGAAGGAAGTCCGGCCGATGCGCTGCTCCGGGTCGTCGCCGGTGGCCGAGGACTCGCGCGCCCAGTCGCGCTCGACGCCCTGGTGGATGAGGATTTGCGCACGTCCCTGCTCATCCAGCGGGATGGCGTTGACGGCGGCAAAGCGCCGCGCGGCCGCGGGTCCATCGCGCCGCTCGATCTCGGCGAGCTGGTCGAGGCGCGAGTCGATCAGCGGACTGGAAGGCTTGGTCAGGGCGCGCGGCGGCCGCGCAGCGGACAGCGATGCGCCGGCCTGCGGCGGAGCGGCGACGCCCGGTGTCGCGGAGGTTGCCAGTGCTGCGGCGAGCAACATCGTGAAGATGCGGACCGTCGTGTCGCCGCGGCTGCGCTTCCTGCTCATGGTTCGCTCACCCTCTTCCGCTGCTGTCTCTTGTGTACGCGCTTTGATCGCCATGGTCAGAAGAGAATCCGGATCCCGCCGGCGATCGAGAACACGTTGATGTCCTGAGATCCCGGGGTCGATGCCTCGACGCCCGAGATGTCATCGATCAGGCCGGCCGTGGTGTCGGCCGTGGCCGCCAGGTAGCGCCCCTCGACGAAGAACCCGATGCTGCGCGAAGCCTGGAAATCGACGCCTCCGCCGATGTTGAACCCGACAGTGTTGTCGAAACTCTCTGCGGCGGTGAAGTTGAACTCTGCGAGCTGCTGCGCCAGCAGCGGATCGATCGTGTAGTCGTTGGAGACGAAGGCGACGCCGCCGGTCACGTAGGGCTGGATGCCGCCGCGTGCGAAACGCGCCACCACGTTGACGGTGATCACGTTGGCGGCCAGCTCGCCGCCCGAGACTTCGTTGACGTCGGTGCCCGTCACGTCGAACGCTTGCCGACGGTAACCGCCTTCGACGCCGAGCATCGACGAGAAGAATACAGCCCCCGAAACGCCGAATCCGTGGCCGCGATCGAGGCCCTCGGAGGCGTTGACGGCGAACACGCCGAAACCGCTCAAATTGCCGCGTGGCGGCGCATCCTGCGCCTGGGCCGGAAGAGCGACGGCGACAACGACGAGTATCAGCGCGAAAGCGCGCAAGAGCTTCATGTTCGGATCCCGGTGGGTACGTATCTGACGATTGTGTGCATCGTCCCGGCGCGGGGCAAGTCCGGAGGGGCTCTGCCGATCAGCGTGGCCGGCGCAGGAACTCGATCCACTCGTAGCGAGCGGCAAGTTCGCGTGTGTCGGTCGTGCCGCTCACTTCGGCGGGGCTGCGCAGGTGCGCATGCCGGAAGCGGAAGACGTTGAGGTTGCGGCCGAGCAACTCGCGCGGCACTTGGATTGTATAGTCGCGCATCTCGTCCACGAGCAGCTGGCGCCCCGCGAGACGGCCGTTGGCCCACAGCTCGACCGACTGCGGTGGGGCGCCCGGAAACAGGAACGGCAAGGCGCGGAAGCGCACCACGTAGTCGGCCTGCTCCAGCGGTTGCCCGGGGGCCTCGACGTTACTCGACTTCAGCGGCACCACGACGATCGCATCGTCCGCGGTGACCCAGCGGAAACTGGCCTCGCCCTCGCCTTCCGCTGAGCCCCAGCCCGAGCCCAGGAAGCGCGCGTCGTTGGCGCCGCCGACGTCGATGACGAGGTTGTTGTACATGCGGCGGCCGAGTTGGTCGAGTTGCCAGGGACCGAGGCCGTAGCGGCGGGCAAACAGCCAATAGGCCGGAAACGAAAACGGGTTGCCGACCCGTCGGTAGGCGCCGGACATCATCTGTTCCCAGGTCACCCCCTCGCTGGTCGGCAACCTCCCCTGGGAGATGTCGAGCATGATCGACGCGTTACCGAGAACCAGAACCAGCAGCGCCGCGGAAACGGTCAGCAGCGGCCGGCGGCTGGCCCAGCGCATCAGCGCCGCCAGGCCGAGCACGAACAGCAGCGCACAGCTCGCGAAGCGGCGGGCGCCGAACGCATGGCCGCCCCACCACATGCCGACGGCGGCGTTGACGTAGATCTGCATGGCGAACGTCGCAATCAACAGAGCGCCGAAGCGGAAGTCACGCAGCAGGAACAGCGGGATGCCGAGCACAGCGAAGAACAGCACCGGGTGCCAGACCACCAGACCGTGGTTGGAGGAGAACAGGATGTCGAGCACCAGCGGCTGGTCCCACCACAGCTGTCCCGACTGCGCCTGCGGCAGGGTGAGCCAGCCGCCGTTGACCACCTTCCAGAAGTACAGCTGCGGCAGCATCGCGAGCAGGAAGGCGACGGCAAAGGCGCCGCCGTCCGCCGCTACCGTGCGCCAGGAATCGTCATCGTCGCGCCGCAGTGCGCGCCGGACCTCGCCCAGGCCGTCGACCAGCGGGAACAGCAGGAAGACTCCGTTCTGCCAGCGCACCATCGTCATCAGGCCGCCGGCGAGCCCGAGTGCCGCCCAGCCGCGCCCGTCGCGCCGCTCGCGGGTGCGGTGCCAGACGAACAGGAACAGCGTCACGGTGAACAGCGAGTTGCCGTGTGAGTAGGAGCTCTCGACCGCGAGATACCAGACGATGAACGAGGCCGCGGTGACGAACATGGTCGCTGCCGCGGCGAGGCGACGCGGATAGTAATCGCGAGCGATGCGGAAGGCGAGCAGCATGCCGGCGAAGCCGTACACCAGCGTGCCGAGGCCGGCGGCCATCTGGTAGGGATTGGAGAAGCCGTTGCGCAGGTGCTCGCCACCGAGCAGGTTCAGTACGCCGAGCCAGAGATGGCCGGCGACAACGAAGGGTAGCCATAGCACCGCGCTGCCGAAGGGAAAGATGCCCGGCGCGTTGCCGGTACGGAACAGCTCGCGCTCGTTGGCGAAATCGAGGTCGTGGTCGATTACCAGCGAGCGCGCCTGGGCGAAGTACTCGCGCCCGTCGGCGGTGGCGCGCAGGTAGAAATTGTCGAACACCAGCAGCAAGACGAAGAAGAATGCCACGAAGGCGAGATCGACGCTGTCGAGCGCCGCCCACGCGGACTGCAGGCGTGAGCGCTGTGCAGGGGCCACGCCGCGGGCGATCTCGCGGTTGGCCCAGATCAGGACGAACGCCGCCGCCAGCCACACGGCGAGTGAGGCCGGCGCACCACGGTAGAGCTTGAACAGCAGAGCGTGGAACAGAAAGAGGCCGAGAGCTGCCAGCAGCGCGTTGTCCAGCATCCACAGCCAGCGTGCGTTTCGGCTCACGGCATTCTCCGCCGGTGTGTGGGGGACCCACGATCGGGCGCGATGTTAGCAGCCCTCCGAACGGGCACTCCGGGAAGCGGGGGCGAATCGGGTGGGGAAGGCGTCAGGCAACGATCGCCCCCCAGACCGCGGCGGCATCCTCGAGCGTGTCGAACAGGTGGTCGGGCGCGCAGGCCTGCAGGTCGTCGCGGTGGTAGGCGCCGGTGGCCACAGCCACGGTGCGCGCGCCGAACGCCCGGCCGCAGGAGATATCGGCGGGGGTGTCGCCGACAATCACCACGTCCGCGCCGCGATAGTCGGTGCCGACGAGGTCACGTGCGCGGCGCGCGGCGATCGCCGGCAGCGCGTTGCGATCCTCGTCGTCGGAGCCGAACACACCGACCCGGAAGCGGTTGAAACCGATACCGGAGGCGTCGAGCTTGCGCCGTGCACCTTCGACGATGTTGCCGGTGAGCAGTCCCATGACCGCCTCTTCGGCGCGCCGCTCGACCAGGTCGAGGAGGTCGACGACACCGGGATAGACCTCCACCTCGACCTCACGCAGCGCGGTATCCAGGCGCGTGACGTAACCGCGCCACAGATCGCCGAGGCGCGGCGCCACCTGCTCGCGCGTCAGCCCGGCGCCGGCGAGCAGCTCGTAAGCGATCTGCGGGTCGGTCTTGCCTGCGAACGAGGTGTTCCCGAGCGGCCCGGTGGTGCCGAACACCTCGATGAGCGCGTCGGCGAAGGCCCGCCCGGCGGCGCCGTTGGTGCTCAGCAGCGTACCGTCGATGTCGAATAGAACCAGCTTGCGCATAGGGTGAGAGTACCCCGGCTGCGCGTTGGCCCTACGCCGTCAGGCGCCACCCTCGAGGATCTCCTGCGAGGGATCGAGTCGATCCCAGGCGCTGCCGCCGATGTGCATGATGAGCGCGGCAACGGCCAGCACCGGCGTCGCCGCCACGATCCCGAGCAGGGGGAACTCCCACGCCGACAGCGGGACGCCGAGGACCAGCGTCTGCAGCGCGATGATCGCTCCGACGAGCAACGCGGCCGGCAGTAGGCACAGGAGCCCGGCCAGACCGAGCAGCAGGAACATCACCATGTTCTGCCCGAACGCCGCGGCGCCCTGCTGTTTGGCGTGGCCGAGCTGGACCCAGCCGGGAAACAACAGCACCAGCAGGTTCTGCAGGCCGGTGGCCATGAAGGTCATCGAAATCAGGAAGGGCAATGTACCGAGGACGACCAGCGCCACCAGTAGCTGCTGCGGCACGCCGAGGGCCGCGGCTACGATCTCGGGGCTGACGCGAAGGTTTTCCCCGTTGATCGCAGCGAGCGTATCGCCCTCGAGGGTCAGATACAGATCCATCGCCAGCAGCAGCCCGGCGCCGAACAGCGCGCTCATCACGCCGAACACGCTGGGTCCGGCGACCTCGGCGGCGAACAGCTTCCAGCCCGCAATCGGCCACGGGCGGATCATCTCCAGCCGCTGCAGGTCGCTGCGCAGGTCGTTGCGGTAGCTCTGCGAGCCGGTCAGTGGGCTCAGCAGCATCACCATCGCGCCGATCGACCCGACGATAAACGGTATCCCGCGCCAGCTGCTGAGAATCACCGGCAGCGCCAGCGCGACGACGATACCACCGAACCCGGCAAGGGCGAGCGTGCGATAGCTGAAGCGGGTGACGATCATCGCGTTCTTCCACAGGAGCGCGAGCTCCGGCCGGCCGACGGGGGCGAGGCGGAAGGGAGTACGCGCGCGGCTGCGATGCGAGGTCTTCCAGTAACGGCGCGTCGGGTCCTTCTTGCCGGCCTCGCGGCGGGCGTGCGCCAGGGCCGCCTCTTCGAACTTGGCCTGCGATCGCACCACCCACTCGTTCTGCACCACCAGTAGCAACACGGGCATCACCACGCCGGTTACCTTGAGCATGGTACCGGCGCCCGGGGCGGCAATGAACAGCGGTGCGGTCACCCAGCGGAACGGCAGCAACAGCCAGCCGAGCAGGCCGCTCTGCATGCGCGGGCCGAAGGTCGCCAGAACGCCGCGCACGAATGCGAAAACCTGCCGGAAATCCTCCAGCTCCTGGCCGGGCGCCGGCCGCACCGCGACGATCTCGCCGATCAGCGTGGAGAGCGCCCCGAGCAGCAGGACCCAGTACACCACGATCGCGCTGACCAGCAGAACGCGGTTGCGCCAGGCGCGTGCCGGCGGCATCTCTTTCTGTCGCTGGAGCCACAGCGCGCGGCCCTTGGAGTGCAGATCCCACAGCGTCAGCACGATCCAGAATGCGACGAACCAGCCGGCGCGCGCCAGCGGACCGCCCGAGCCCAGGAAGATGGTCATCATGGTGCAGCCGAAGAGGATCCCCGGCTGGCTTTTCAGCGTGGCGTACTGGATGAGGTGGCGCCGCTTGATCGGCATCGGCGTGAGGATGTGGATTTCCGGCTCGGTCAGGTTGAGCGCCATGCGTGACCACGGCACCAGCCACCACAGGCTCATCAACAGCGCGACGCCCATCGCGACGACCAGTTGCAGCGCCGGCAGCGCGTCACCCATTGCCTGATAGATGAGCTCGACGTTGGCGTACTCGACGTGTCGGTCGCCGCCTCCACGGTCGAAGATCAGCGGCATGCCGATGGTGAAGAAAATCCAGGCGAAGAAGGCGAGCACCCCGATCAGATACTTGGGCTCACGCAGCAGACGCAGCGTGCGCACGACACGCCCGCGCACGGTGCGCAGCAGCAGGTACACCAGTGCGAAGTTCATCGACCCGGGCTCGAAGCGGGTAGGGCAGCCACGATCGGTCAGTCCTCGTCTTCGTGGCCGGTGGCGCGCAGGAAGATATCTTCGAGGTCGGCATCGACCGCGAGGTCCGGCACGCCGGCGCGAATCTCCTGCAGGGTGCCCTCGAGGATCTTCTTGCCGTGCTGCACGATCAGCACCCGATCACAGATCTCCTCCACCAGGTGCAGCATGTGCGACGACACGATGACCGAAGCCCCCGCCGCGGCGGTCTTCTGGATGGTGCGCTTGGTGCGGCGCATCGACGCCGGATCGAGACCGGTGAGCGGCTCGTCGAAGATCAACGCCCGGGGCTCGTGCAGCAGGGCGCAGGAGATGATCAGCTTCTGCTTCATGCCGCGCGACAGCTCGCCGGGAAAGGCGAGGTGCTGCTCGGCGAGATCATTCTCCGCCAGCAGCCGGGTGGCGCGCTCCTCCGCGTTGGGTACCCCGTAGACGCGGGCGAACATGGTCATGTGGTCCCACACGGTGAGATAGTCGAACAGGTGCGGCTCGTCGGGCACGAAAGCGAGCTGCTGGCGCGCCGCGATGGGTTCGTTGACGAGGTCGTGGCCGCAGATGCGGATGGTGCCGGAGGTCATCGGTATGATGCCGGCGAGGCATCGCAGTGTGGAGGTCTTGCCGGCGCCGTTGGGGCCCACCAGCCCGAGGATCTCACCCTCGCCGACACGCAGCGACAGCTCGTCGACGGCGGTGAATCCCTCGTAGGTCTTGACCAGCTTGTCGATCTCGATCATGGGGCCGGATTGTACCGGCTGCCGCCGCCAGAATCCGCGTTTGTGCAGCGATCGGCCCTATCTTCGCGTCAGCGGACGCGACGCCCGACGAGCGGGAGCTTGTAATCGTGCGCCCGGGAACCTTGAATGGTGCGAACCAGCCAGCTCTTGCTGCGGCGCGCCCCACGCCGCGACCTACCAGGGAGGGTGTCGTGACTTCGTTGTCCCAGCGCTTCGCGATGTGCGCGTTCGTCCTGTTGCTGTCGCTCACCTTCGTCAGCCTGCCGATCGACGCGGCCGGCCAGGCAGTCCCGTCGGTCCAGGAGACCGACGGCTATGTGCTTCCCGACGAGTCGGTGCAGAGCATCTTCGCCACCGACAAGAACTTCGCCACACTCGATAACCTGGGGCCGGACGGCGACCATTTCATCGTGCCGCTGGTCACCGAGCTGTCCGATCTGGACCTGATGTCGCGGCCGACCTACCGGTTGGCGACATTGGAGATCCGGCCGCAGACCGACCGTCTATGGCACCTGGATACCTTCGGCATGTACGGCCTGCGCATCTACTCGCTGCGCGAGCGCGGCTTCACCGACGTTCAGCTACCCGATGACACCTTCGTATCCGATGTCACCTGGTCACCCGACGGCGGTCGCATAGCGTTCCTGGCGCACCTGCCCGGCGGCACGCAGGTGTGGACCGCGGACGTCGCGAGCGGGGCGGCGGCTCCGCTGAGCGACGCGCGCGTGCTGGCGACCATCGCGACACGCTCACAACTCAATGCCAACAGCCCGTCGCGCATGCTGCAGTGGACGCACGAAGGAACGGTGATCACCCTGCTCGTGCCGCCCGACCGCGGCCCCGAGCCGCCAACCAACCCGATCCCCAGCGGCCCGATGGTGCGCCGCACACGCGACGAGGCGATCCCGGCGCGCACCACGCAGAATCTGCTGCGCGAACCCCACGACGCCGAGCTCTTTACCTACTACACGCGCAGCCAGATCGCCGAGCTGGCGGAGGGGCGTGAGCCACGCCGCATCGGCGAGCCGGCAATCTACACCTCGATCTCGCTCAGCCCGTCCGACGATCATCTGATTGCCAGCCACATCGAGGAGCCCTTTTCGTACCTCACCGGCTACAACGGCTTCCCGCAGAAGACCCAGATCGTCGACGTCGGTACCGGCAGCGTGGTCACCACGCTCGAGGAGCGGCCGCTGCGCGAAGGCGGCGGCGGGTTCCGCGGTGGCAACGGCGGCAGCGGTCGGCGCGAGTACGCCTGGCGTCCCGATGGCCGGGGCCTGACCTATCTCGAGCGCGAGCCGCGCAACGAGAGCATGTCGGAGGCTCCCGGACCCAACGCCGGGCGCAGCGGCGGTGGCCGTGGCGGTCAAGCCGATGAAGCGCCGCGCAAGGACCGCATCATGTTGCTGCCGCCGCCGTTCGACTTCGCCGACGCGACGGTCGTCGCGGAGAGCGACGATCCGCTCAGCGGCCACGTCTTCTCGCTCGAGGGCAGCCACGTGTTCGCCGCGGTGACGCGCAACGGCCGCCGCGGACTGGCGCACTTCGACCTCACAACCGCGCAGCCGGCGGCGCAGATCATCGTCGACTTCCACTCCAACGAGGATCCCACCGACCAGCCCGGCGATCTGTGGACACGGCGCACCTTCAACGGCCTCGAGACCGCCTTCCTGTCCAACGACTCCACGGTGGTGTACCTCGAGGGCGACGGCCTCAGGGAGGACTACCGCCCGCAGCCGTTCGTCGACCGCGTGTCGCTGCTCGACGGCACCACCGAGCGCCTGTTCGAGGGATCGCGCGACAGCTTCGATCAGCCGCTGACGCCGCTCGACGGCGATCTCGGCGAGATGGTCGTGTCGCGCGAATCGAAGACCGACTTCCCCGACACCTTCCTGTGGCGACGCGCCGCCGCCGGCGGTAGTTACGTGGAGAACCTCACCAACAACGTCGATCCGTTCCCCGAGGTCACCGCGGCACGCCGCGTCGACTTCGAGTTCACCCGCCGCGACGGTGTGAAGATCCAGGGGCGCATCTCGCTGCCGGTTGGCTACCGTGACGGCGAGCGCGTGCCCGCCGTCTTCTGGACATATCCGCGCGAGTTCACCAGCGTGGAGGACTACCAGCGTTCCAACTTCCGTGCGCGCAACCACAATCAGCACACTCAGATGAGCTGGCTGCGCTGGTCGGACATCTGGCTGACGCAGGGCTACGCGCTCGTCTACCCCGATGTGCCGATCATCGGCGATCCCTACAACGACCGCTTCATCCCCGACATGCGCGACTCGATGTACGCGGCGATCCGTGCGCTGGACAACATGGGCTACATCGACGTCGACCGGCTCGGCCACGGCGGCCACAGCTACGGCGCCTTCACCACCGCCAACATCCTGGCGCACGCGCCCTTCTTCAAGGCCGGCATCGCCGGCGACGGTGCCTACAATCGCTCGCTGACGCCGGGCGGCTTCCAATCCGAACGCCGTACCGTGTGGGAGGCGCCCCAGATCTACCAGGAGATCGCGCCGTTCTTCTCCGCCGATCAGATCGACGCGCCGTTGCTGATGTACCACGGCGCCGCCGACAACAACTCCGGCACCTGGCCGATCCAGTCAGAGCGCATGATCCAGGCGCTCACCGGCCTGGGCAAGAAGGCTGTGCTTTACGAGTACCCCTTCGAGTCCCATACGCCGCGGGCGATCGAAAACAAGCTCGACATGTGGGCGCGGTTTCTGGACTGGTTCGATACGTATGTGAAGGGGGAGGGAGAAGCGACGGACGCTACGGGCGAGCGGGGGAGGTAGGCAGGAGCGAGAAGGCAGCGTCTGCTGCGTTGCACTCCCTCGGCCTGGCTCCGACGTACGGGTGCCTCCGCCGTGCCTGCGGTCGCTCGCCTTGAATCCACTACCTTCTCGCTCCTGCTGTGGCGTCGTCACCGGCCTTACTTGCGTGCTGCCAGCACGTCCCAGATCGTCGGGTCCTCGCTGCCCAGGACCCAGACCGAGATTCCGCGCAGACCGGGGTACCGGTCGAACAGACCCAGCTTGGCCCGGAACGAGCGCGCGTCCTCGCGGAACAGCCAGTCGAAGGTGACGTTGCGGCGCCCGAAGGCGTAGTGGACGCCCTGCTCGGGCAGCCAGATCCACTCGGCGCCGATCGTGCCGGCGAGCTCGTTGGCACGGTCGTACGAGATGTCGCGGCC
>JASFRZ010000110.1:0-12462 GCA_050114655.1 Acidobacteriota bacterium | reverse complement strand
GACGGCCCCGTGCTGGCCCGTCGCTGGTACCGCGCCCAGGTCACTCACTCCCTGCTGCCGTTGCTGCGGCAGCGATTCTCGAGCCGTGGTTTCGGTCCCCGGCGGGGCGACGGCGTCGATCCGAAAGGAAGGTCGACAATGCCCGACGTGCTCGGCGACATGCGCTTTGCGCTTCGCAAGCTGATGCAATCCCCGCTGGTGGTCATCACCACGGTGCTGTCGCTCGGTCTGGGAATCGGCGTCGCCACCACGGTTTTCACCGTCGCCAACGCCGTGCTGTTGCGTTCGTCGGTGGGGCCGGCGGCCGATCCGGACCGCCTGGCGGTGCTGTACACCAGCCAGGAGCTCGGCGGAGCCAACGGACCGACTTCGTTTCCCGATTACCGCAGCATGGTGCAGGCCGCCGAGCGGCTCGACGACCAATCGGCCTTCGAGGGCCTGATGGCCTATCGCATGGGCATGGTGACACTCGAGGACGGCGATGCGAGCGAGCGCCTGACGGTGGAGATCGTCACCGGCAACTACTTCGACGTTCTCGGTGTTTCGCTGCCGCTGGGCCGTGGCTTCGAGGCTGCAGAGACCCGGCTGGGCGCGGCCGAGCCCGTGGCGGTGATCAGCTACCGGTTGTGGCGCGAGCGCTTCGACGCCGATCCCGCGGTGCTGGGTACGGTGCTGCAGATCGATGGCGTGCCGTTCACGGTGATCGGTGTCGCCCCCGAGGGGCTCACTGGCCGTTTCCTGTCGATCGGGGTCGACGCCTGGCTGCCGCTCGGGGTCCCCGGCGGCATCTACCACGCGACGCCCACCGAGCTCGCCGACCGTGATGACCGCGAGTACGGCGTGATGGGCCGGCTGCGCGAGGGTTCCACCCTCGAGCAGGCGCAGGCTCAGATGAACCTGCTGGGCGGGGCGCTGCATGATGAATACGGCGCGGTGTGGCAGGACGATCTCGGCCAGCCACGTCGCCTGACCGTGTTGTCGGAGCGGGACGCGCGCGTGCCGCCGGACGCGCGCTCCGGCCTGTACGGTTTCGCCGGCCTGTTGCTGCTGGTCACCGGAATGGTGCTGTTCATTGCCTGCTCCAACGTCGCCGGGATATTCCTGGCGCGCGCCGGCCAGCGCGGGCGTGAGATGGCGATCCGCCTGGCGCTGGGCGCCAGCCGCCGACGACTGATCGGCATGTTGATGACGGAGAGCGTGATCCTCGGCCTGCTGAGCGGCGCGCTGGGCGTGCTCCTGGCAACGCAAGCGGCACAGTGGCTCGAGGTGATGCCGTTTCCACTCGGCTTGCAGCTGCGCTTCGACTTCAGCCTCGACTACCACGTGCTGGTCTTCGCGGTCTTCGTTTCGATGGTCACCAGCGTCGTGTTCGGTCTCACGCCGGCGCTGGAGGCTTCGAGGCCGAGCCTGGTGCGGTCGCTCAAGACGGTCACCGGCGCGTCGGGCCGTCGCCCCGGCCGGTTCAACTTGCGCAACGTGCTGGTCATCGGACAGGTCGCCTTCTCGGTGGTCTTTCTGGTGAGCGCCGGGCTCCTGCTGCGCACGCTGCAGCTGACCTCGACGATGGATATCGGCATCGATCCGCAGGGGATCGCCTCGATGACCAAGTTCCTGCCCGAGGACGAATATCCGGGCGATGCGGCGACGGACTACTTCAACCAGCTCGAAGAGCGCCTCGCGGCGTTGCCGGAGGTCGAAGAGGTGCACACCACGCTGACCGCCGAGATGTCGATCCTCGCCTCCGTCTACCGCGTTCAGGTGGAGGTCGACGACCACCAGCCGGGGGATGGCGAGCGCAACATGGTCGCCTACAACGCCGTCACGCCCGGCTACATGGAGATGCTCCGTATCCATGTCGTGCAGGGTCGGACGATCGCCGCCGAAGATCGTGCCGGCGCGCCGCGCGTCGCCGTGGTCAGCCGGGCGTTCGCCGATCGCTACTGGCCGGAAACCGACCCGATCGGCAAGAGCTTCCGCATCGTGGCGCGGCGCGGCGCGGGCGATCGTGCGGAGATGGCGCCTGAGTCGGTGCGTGTTGTCGGGGTGGTGGCGGACGGTAACTACGCGGGGCTCGATAGCGAGGACACTCCCTTCCTGTGGCTCCCGATCGCACAGGATCCCAACCCCTATCGCTTCATTCACGTGCGCGCCCGCGGCGGCGCGCAGGCGGGTGTGGCGTTGCTGCGCAAGGAAGTGCCGTTGGAAGGCCGTGAGGTGTCGCTGATCCAACCGTCGCCCTACGAGGAGCTGGTCGGCTTCCAGTACTGGGCCATGGCCGCGGCGTCGCGAGCTTTCGGGTATCTGGGCGCGTTCGCGCTGTTGCTCGCCGCTGTCGGCATCTACGGGATCGTCTCCTATGCGGTCACTCGGCGCGGCCACGAGATGGCGGTCCGTCGCGCGCTCGGCGCGGTGCCGCGCCAGGTGGTGAACCTGGTGCTGTGGGACGGCGCGTTCCTCTTCGGCGCGGGTCTCGCCGCCGGCATGGTGCTGGTGCTGCCGATCTCCGCGCTGCTGGCCGCGGAGTTCTCACAGCTCAGCCCGCTCGATCCGTACGCCCTCGGCGGCAGCATCACCGTGTTGTTGCTGGTGACGCTGGCGGCGACGCTGATCCCGGCGCGCCGTGCGTTGCGCATCGATCCGATGAACGCGCTGCGCGAGGAATAACTGCCGGGGATCAGCGCCAGACGAATTCGCCCACCGGTGCGTCGTTGCCGGGGAGGATCTCGCGCAGGTAGGAAGGCATGCCGCGGTGTTGCTTCCACTGACGCGGATAGCCGAGCGATACCTCCTCGAAGCGGGTGCCCTCCAGGAAGCGGGTGGTGCGGATATGCAGGTGGCCGGTGACCACCACGCGGGCGGCGAAGCGGCGATGCCAGTCCTTGGTCCGTCGGGTACCACACCACACCATGAACGACGGAATGCGCGGCAGTCGCGCGTGTTCCTGGCGCAGCGGGAAGTGATTGATGAGCACGGTGTCGTGGCCGGCGGGGATCTCCGCCAGTCGGCGCTCGCTGTAGTCGATGCGCGCGTCACACCACTGCGGCGCGCCGTCGTAGGGGTCCGCATGCAGGTAGCGCTCATCGGCGCTGCGCACGCCCCCGCGGAGCGCCCATTCGACGGCGTGTTGAACGGGGACCTCGTCGGGGCGGAAAGAGTAGTCGTACAGCACCAGCAAGGGGGCGATGACGGTAGGCGTCCCGTTGCCGTTGCCCGGCCAGACGGCGAAGGCGTCTTCGGGGGTGAGCACGTCGTAGGAGCGACAGAGCTCGACCAGCCGCAGATAGCGCTCCTCGCCGCGCAGGCCGATGTCGTCGCCCGGCGTCACCCACAGATCGTGGTTGCCGGGCGCCCAGATGATGCGCGCGAAGCGAGGCGCCAGAGTGTCGAGGGCGAGCTGCAGGTGCTCGAGCTTTTCGCCGGTATCGCCGGCAACGATGAGCCAGTCGTCGGGATGCTCGGGCATGTCGAGCAAGGCGTCGCGATTGGCGCTGTGCCCGAGGTGCAGGTCGCTGATGGCGAGCAGACGCATCGCGGCTACTCCGGATCGAGGCCCGGCACCACCTCGTACAGGTTGAGGGTCCGGTCGGGGCCGTCGCCGCGGTGAATGGCGGCAGCCATGGCGTGATGCGGCGTGGGTTCGAACTGGGCGAACTGCCAGGCGTCGGGATCGTCATCGAGCGTGGCGTCGAAGGAGATCACTGGCGGCCAGCGATCGGGGTCGCCCACCGGCACGCCACGCTCGTCGAGCGAGAAGGAAAAGCGCCCCAGTCCGAGCGAAATGCCCACGCCGACCGCCTTGATGTAGGCCTCCTTGAGGGTCCAGTACTCGAAGAAGGTGGTCGCCCGTTGCTCCTCGGGCAGGCTTTCGAAGGCCTCAACCTCGCGCGCCGAGAAGTAGCGCCGCGCGATCTCCGGCCCATGAGTCTCGCGCCGCCGGTCCTCGACGTCGACGCCAACGTCGATGCCCTCGGCGACGATGCAGGCGACCAGCCCACGGGTGTGCGACAGGTTGAAACGCAGCGGCGGCAGGCCCTCGGGGCCGGCGATCTCCGGCCTTCCCCAGCGGTTGGTGCGGAAGCGCCACACCTCCGGCTCGACGTCCGCATAGCGTGACAGCGTGGTGCGCACCAGCGCCCAGGCGACCAGGTGCAGGTGGCGGTCGCGATCGAACCAGAAGCGCGCGAAGCGCTTCATCTCGTCGGCCGAAAGGATCTCCTTGTAGCCGGCGAGCAGCTCGGGATTACGGATGGCGCCGGGGAATGCGTACCAGATGTCGACGTTCTCGGGCATGGCGTTGTCGCGACGTGGTGCGCGAATGCGGTTGGGGATTCTCCGTACGAGGGGCAGGTCGAAAGGTAACAAGGAGGGTTTACTTCCGCTGACCGATAAGTAAAATACCGAGACCCTCGAATAGTTTTTCCGTCCTAATCCACCTCAAATCTCAGGACGATCCCAGGCATGACGGAAAAGACCGGAAGCGGACTCTCGCTGCACGCGATGGCCGTCGGTGCGCTGTTCGCCCTCATCGGACTGGTTGGTGTCTACTACGGCTTCGGCCACTGGCGCGCGCCCGAACTGGCCTCGAGCCATGGCGCGGGCGTCGACTCGATGATGGTGTACCTGCTGATCTGTACCGGCGCGATGTTTCTCGCCGGGCACCTGCTGCTCGGCTACATGATCCTCGTCAACCGGCGCAACGACCGCGTTTCGCTGCGCATGGCGACCCCCAAGACCGAGAGGATGTTCTCGGTGGTGCTCGGCTTCGTGATGGCACTGGCCGCCGAGGGCGGCGTGGTCGTGATCGGTGTGCCGGTGTGGGACGAGTACTACGGTGCGGAGATTCCCGACAACGCGGTTACCGTGGAGGTGCTCGCGCAGCAGTTCGTGTGGAACTTCCGCTACCCCGGGCCCGACGGCGTGTTCGGCCGCACTGACCCGTCGTTCTACGACGACGTCACCAATCCGATGGGCATCGACCGCTCCGACCCGGCGAGCGCCGACGACATCGTGTCGATCAACAACCTCTACCTGCCCGGTGAGGAGACGGTCCACTTGGTGATCAAGTCGCGCGACGTCATCCACAGCTTCTTCCTGCCGCACTTCCGGGTGAAACAGGACGCCGTGCCGGGCATGTCGATCGACGTCAAGTTCACCGCCACCCGCACGGGTGACTTCGAGATCGCCTGCACCGAGCTGTGCGGCATGGCGCATTACCGCATGCAGGCCTTCCTCCACGTTCTGCCGCGCGGCGAGTTCGACGGCTGGCTTGCGCAACAGGGGTCGTAGACATGTCCGACGGAATCCACTACGAGCCGGGCTTCGTCCGCAAATACATCTTCAGCCTCGACCACAAGGTCATCGGCATCCAGTACATCATCACCGGCCTGGTCATGGCCCTCGTGGGCGCGTTCCTGGCGACGCTCATCCGCCTGCAGCTCGCTTTTCCCAACCACCAATGGGAGCTGCTCGGACGGCTGATGCCGAACGGCTTCCCGCAGGGCTTCATGGCGCCGGAGTTCTACATCTCGGTGGTCACCATGCACGGCACCATCATGGTGTTCTTCTTCATCTCGTACGTGCTGGTGAGCGGCTTCGGCAACTACCTCGTGCCGCTGCAGGTGGGTGCCAAGGACATGGCGTTTCCACTGGTCAACATGCTGTCGTACTGGACCGCGTTCCTGTCGGCGCTGGTCATGATCCTGAGCTTCTTTGTCGAGGGCGGCGCCGCCGCCGCCGGCTGGACGGCGTATCCGCCGCTCTCCGCGCTGCCGCAGGCGGTGCCGGGCTCGCAACTCGGTCAAAGCGTGTGGCTGCTGTCGATGGCGCTGTTCATCGTCTCGTTCACCATGACCGGGCTGAACGTCATCGTCACCGTGTTCTGCTGCCGCGCGCCGGGCATGTCGATGATGCGCATGCCGCTGACCGTGTGGTCGTATTTCGTCTCGGCGATCATCGGCGTCCTCGCCTTCCCGGCGCTCACCGCCGCCGCAGTGATGCTGTTGTTCGACCGCCACGCCGGCACCAGCTTCTACCTGCCGTCCGGCATCTTCATCGGCGGCCAGCTGCTCGACTTCACCGGCGGTTCACCGCTGCTGTGGCAGCACCTGTTCTGGTTCCTCGGCCACCCCGAGGTCTACGTGCTGATCCTGCCGGCGCTGGGCATCGTCTTCGAGATCCTGGCGGCGTTCACCCGCAAGCCGGTCTTCGGTTACCGGATATCCGTGTACTCGTTGATCGCCGTCGCCGTGCTGTCGATGATCGTCTGGGGCCACCACATGTTCGTCTCCGGCATGAGCCCGTTTTCGGGCGAGTACTTCTCGCTCGCGACCATGCTGATCACCATCCCCATGGCGATCATCGGGGTGAACATGCTGGGCAGCATCTGGGGCGGGCGCATGATCCTGGCGACGCCGATGATGTTCACCCTCGGCACCATCGCGCTGTTCGGCACCGGTGGCTTCGGCGGCCTGTTCCTCGGCAACGCGACCGCCGACATGCAGCTGCACGACACCTACTTCGTCGTCGGCCACTTTCACCTGATGATCGGCGGGGTCACCTTGCTGGGCTCGTTCGCGGCGATCTACTTCTGGTTTCCCAAGATGTTCGGCCGCACGATGAACGAGACGCTCGGCAAGCTGCACTTCTGGTTCACGCTGATCCCGTTCTTCACGGTGTTCTTCATGCAGCACTTCCAGGGGCTGCAGGGCGCGCCGCGGCGTTACTTCGGCTTCATGAACTACCAGTACCTGGAAGCCACCCGGAACACCAACTGGTTCATCTCGATGGCGGCGTTCACGCTGATCGCCGGCCAGGTGCTGTTCCTGATCAACTTCGTCACCAGCCTGGTGAAGAAGAAGCACGCCGTCGCCAACCCGTGGCACGCCACCACGCTGGAGTGGACGTTGCCGTCGCCGCCGGCGCACGGCAACTTCGGCGACGCCATCCCGCAGGTGTACCGCTGGCCCTACGAGTACAGCGCCGATCAGGCGGAAGAGGACTACACGCCGCAAACCGTGCCGGCCGACAAGGTGCCGGCGACCGCGTGAGGACGCCATGAGCGCGACCAGAGAAGCGACGATCCCCGCCGACAGCGCCTTCCGCAGCGTCGAGCAGCGCCGCTACGCCGTACAGCTCGGCGTGTGGTGCTTCCTCGCCGTGGTCACGATGCTGTTCGCCTCCTTCACCAGCTCCTACATCGTGCGCCAGGCCGGCATGGATTGGGATCCGACGCCGCTGCCGCGCGTGCTGTGGTTCAACACCGCGCTGCTGGTGCTCTCCAGCGTCGCGCTCGAGGTGGCGCGCCGCGACGCCCGGCGCGGGCGCCTGGCCGGCGCGCGCACCGCGCTGTTCGCCACCGTGCTGCTCGGCGTCGGGTTCGTCGTCGGGCAGTTCGCCGCCTGGCGCGACCTGGCGGCGGCGGGCTACTACCTGCCCACCAGCCCGCACGCGTCGTTCTTCTACATCCTCACCGCGCTGCATATCGCCCACCTGGCCGCCGGGCTGATCCTGCTGCTGTACATCACCGAGCGGGTGAGCTTCAGCCCGCGCCGCGGCGACGGCGAGGAGATGCCGTTCCTGCTCGGCGTCGGGGCGACCTTCTGGCACTTTTTCGGCGCGTTGTGGATCTACCTGTTCGCGCTGCTCGCGCTGGTGTGAGGGGAGGCCGCAGGTGATCGTCGACGAGCGAATGAATCCGACAGAGACCGGGGAACGAGAAAATGGCTGAGGCAGCGGCAACCACGCAGGATCGCTGGGCCGGCGGCGTCTGCCCGTTCGACGCCGGCTGGCAGAAGGTGATGATGTGGATGTTCATCGTCACCGACGGGCTGCTGTTCGCCGCCTTTCTGGCGGCGTACGGCTACATGCGCTTCATGTCGGATAGCTGGCCCGATCAGAAGGAAGTCTTCTCCATCCCGTTCATTGCCGCGATGACCTTCGTGCTGATCAGCAGCTCGGCCACGATGGCCTCCGCAGTGGCCTCGGCGCGCCACGGCGACCGCTCGAAGGTCGGCCGCTTCCTGCTGATGACCATCGTCGGTGGCGCAATCTTCCTCGGCATGCAGGCGTTCGAGTGGACCCACCTGATCGAAGAGGGGGCGCGGCTATGGGGGAACCCCTGGGGCGATCCGATGTTCGGAGCCTACTTCTTCCTGATCACCGGGTTCCACGGCACCCACGTGCTATCGGGGGTGATCATCCTGGCGATCCTGTGGATGCGCTGGACCAAGGGCGTCGCCACCCCCACCGGCGTCGAGATGGGTGGCTTGTACTGGCACTTCGTCGACCTGGTGTGGGTGTTCGTCTTCACCTGCTTCTACCTGCTTTAGGGGGGCCCGACGATGAGCTCCGAATCCGGCACCGCCGTCGCCACCACCGATCACACCGCGCATGACCTCAAAACCTACTGGCAGATCTGGGCGATGCTGCTGGCTCTCACCGCGGTGATGTTGTTCCTCGATCAGGTCACCATGCCGCGAACGCTGTTCGTCACCGTCATGGTGGCGGCGATGCTCACCAAGGCCAGCCTGATTGCCGGCTTCTTCATGCACCTCAAGTACGAGCATCCCTTCCTGAGGGCGACCTTCGTCGTCGGCCTGCTGATCAACGGGACGTTCATGTTTGCGCTGTTCATCCCCGATGCGGTGCGCATCTATCACATGGTGAACGGATAGCCATGCCGAAGAGCCCGCAGGAATCGGATCGCCGGTCGCCGGCGCGCCGGATCGCGGCCGCGGCGTTGGCGCTCGGCATCGTCGCCGGTGCAACGCTGGCGAGCCCGCCGCCGGCGCAGGCGCAGTGTGCCATGTGCCGCTCCGCCTTCGATTCCCCCGAGGGTCGGCGCATGATCCGCAAGTACCAGATCGGCATCGCCTTCCTGCTCACCGTGCCGTTCGCCGCCTTCGGCACGGTGGCGTTCCTTGCCGTCAGGGGCAAGCGCAAGCTCGACGACGAGCCGGATCGATAAGAGGGCATCTGCGGCGTTGCGCTTGGTTGGGCTGCCCCCGGCACGCGTGTACGCGCACGGCATCCCTTCCGACGCGCAGCTTGCAGCTACCGCCTTCTTTCTCGCTCTGGCTCTCGCTGCGAGAGCCTACTGCTTGCGCAGGGCGATGATCGGGTCGATGCGGCTGGCGCGCAGGGCCGGGATGGCGGAGGCGGTCAGGCCGGTGACCAGCAGGGTGATCGCGATCAGGGCGAAGGTGGCCGGGTCGGTGGGCTCGACGTTGACCAGCATCGACTCCATGAGGCCGGCGAGCGCGAAGGCCAGCAGCATGCCGAGCGCGAGCCCGAAGCCGAGCTGCCACAGGCCCTGGCGCATGATCAGCTCGAGCACGCGGCGGGACTCGGCGCCGAGCGCCATGCGGATGCCGACCTCCGTGGTCCGTCGTCGCACCCCGAAGGACATGACGCCATACAAGCCGACCGAGGCGAGCAGCAGGGCGACCGCGCCGAACACCGCGAACAGCGTGCCGAAGACCCAGTAAAACCAGGTTTCCTCGTGGATCACGCCGGCCATGGTCAGGGTCCAGTAGATCGGCATGTCGGGATCGACCGCCATGACGGTCTCGCGAATGGCGCCGGTGAACTCGATCGGATTGCCGCGCGTGCGCACGGCGATGCTCATGAAGCGGGCATCGGACTGCGCCACCGGCACGTAGAAGCCGGCCGGGTCCTCGTTGAGCGGGCCGGACATGTACAGGTCGGGAGCCACGCCGACGATGGTGAGCCACTCGTCGGCTTCGGGCGTTCCGGGCTGGCCGGTGGAGATGCGCCGGCCGAGCGGGCTGACGTCGGGGAAGTGGCGCTCGACGAAGCTGCGGTTGACGATCGCCACAGGCTGGGACTCGGCGGTGTCCATGACGTTGAAGTCGCGCCCCTGCAGCAGCTCGACGCCGAAGGTCTCGAAGTAACGCGGCGTGATCATGGTGGTGCGCACCGTCGGGCGCTCGCCGTCCTCGGCGTAGCTTACCCCTTCGATGCTGACCCGCGTGCCGTTGCTCCACTTCACCGGGAGCTGCTGGACCAGCGCCGCCGACACCACGCCGGAGCGCTCCTGCAACCGCCGCTCGAGCTCCTCGTAGAACCCTCGGCGGTCGGCGGCCTCTGGGTAGTCGGTCTCGAACAGACCGACGCGCGCCGTCATGATGGCGTCTTGATCGAAGCCGTAGTCGGTGCGCCCGAGGTTGACGATGCTCTTGATCATCAGGCCGGCTGCCACCAGCAGGCCGCACGACAGCGCCACCTGGAAGACCACCAGCAGGCGGCTCAGGCGGCCGAGCTTGAGGCTGGAGGAGCCGCGCGACTCGTCCGACAGCACCTGGTTGAGGTCGCCGCCGGTGACCTGCACCGCTGGTAGCGTCCCGGCCAGCACCGTCGCCAGTGCAGTGATGCCGAGCACGAAGCCGAGCACGTTGGCGTTGAGGCTGAAGTCCATCCAATAGGGCGCGCCGGTGCCGGCGATCGCGTCGTTGAACAGACTGATGCCGACCGCCGCCAGCCCGATGCCGAGCAGCGCGCCGATGATCGCGAGCACGCTGGTCTCCACCAGGATCTGGCCGATGACGCGGCGGCGTCCGGCGCCCAGCGCGGTGCGGATGGCGACCTCCTTGTTACGGTCGAAGGCACGCGACAGCAACAGATTGGCGACGTTGGCGCAGGCGATCAGCATGACGAAGAACACCGCGCCGAGCATGGTCCACAGCATTGCCACCGCGTCGTCGCCGACGAAGCGCTCCTGAAAGGAGCGAATGCTGGTGCCCATGTTCTCGTTGACCTCGGGGTACTCGGTTTCGAGCTGGCGCGCCAGCGTGCTGAACTCGGCCTGCGCTTCATCGAGGGAGACGTCCTCGCGCAGCAGCCCGACGACCTCGAGCCACGTACCCTGGCCGCGCTCGAACGTCCGCGGGTCCTGTCGCAGGGTCAGCCAGATGTCCTGCTGCATGGGGAACTGGAACCCTTCCGGCATGACGCCGACGATGGTCATCTGCTCGCCGTTGGCGCGCAGCGTGCGACCGATCACGGCCGGGTCGCGGCCGTAGCGATCGCGCCACAGGTGATCGGACAGCAGCACGACGGGCTCGGCGTCGGGGCGGTCCTCGCCCGCGAGAAAGCCGCGGCCGAGCTGCGGCGTAGCGTGGATGACGTCGAACAGATCCGCGGTGATGAAGGCTCCCTCGTAGCGCGTCGGTCCCTCGCTGCCGCTCACGTTCACCGTACCCTCGTAATAGGCGCCGAGCTGCTCGAATGAGGTCTGCTGCGCATCCCAGTCGAGGTAGTCGTGCATCGGCACACTCATCGTGTTGCCTTCCTGGGTGATGTCGGTGCGCGAGAGCGCGTAGACGCGGTCGCCGCCGTCGAATGGCAGCCCCTTGAGCATGGCGCCGTAGACGATGCTGTACATCGTCGCGGTGACGCCGATGCCGAGCGCGAGCGCAACGATGGCGATGGCCGAGACGCCGGGGTTGGCCAGCAGCATGCGGATGCCGTGACGGAAGTTGCGAATCATCGTGCTCATGGGGACTTTCCTGCAGCTGTTTGTCGGGGCTTCGCTTCGGTCACAGGCGAGCGCCGACCCACGGGCCGGCGTCGCCGGCGGGCGCATGCCTGCGACCCACCTGGTTGAGGAAGCGGCGCCGAGCCGTCAGCAGCGGGCAGTTCGTTGACCGGCCCGGCGCCGCTCTCGCCTTGATAGACGGGTCTCGACGGGCGCGGGTTTCGTCGCGGTGCGCAGTTGTTGCCTCCGCCGCACCCGGCGGGTCGGCGTCAGTCGTTGCCGGTGACGCCGTATTCCTTCAGCCGGTATTGCAGCGTACGCAGGCTGATGCCGAGCTCGTCGGCGGTGGCGCGACGGTTGCCGTCGTTGCGCTCGAGCGCGGCGAGGATGGCAGCGCGCTCGATATCGGCAAGCGTGGGCGTCATTGACAACGTCTCCGCCGGCGCCGCTCGGTGCTCGACGAAGGGAAGGTCGGCGCGTCCGACGGCTTCGCCGGTCGCGACGATCAGCGCGCGCTCGACGGCGTTCTGCAACTCGCGCACGTTGCCGGGCCATTCGTAGGCGCAGATCGCGGCGCGCGCCGCCTCGTCGAACGGCTTCACCGGCCGTCCCATACGCCGCGAGATCTTGCGCGCGAAGTGCTCGGCGAGCGGCAGCACGTCGGCCCTGCGCCCGCGTAGCGGCGGGATGCGCAGCGGGAAGACGTTGAGGCGATAGTAGAGGTCGTCGCGCAGACTCCCCTCGGCGACCGCCGTCTCCGGATCCCGGTTGGTCGCGGCGATGACGCGCACGTCGACCGCCACCGTGCGCGTGCCGCCGACGCGCTCGAGCTCGCGCTCCTCGAGTACGCGCAGCAGTTTGGCCTGCAGGTTGGCGCCCATCTCGCTGATCTCGTCGAGGAACAGCGTGCCGCCGTGCGCCAGCTCGAAGCGGCCACGGCGCGCCTCGGTGGCGCCGGTGAAGGCGCC
>JASFRZ010000109.1:0-12550 GCA_050114655.1 Acidobacteriota bacterium | reverse complement strand
GCCCGAGGTCGTTTTTCGTGTCCGTCACGGTGCCGCAGCCCTCGTTCGGCCTCGGCGCGGCGCGCGACGTCGCCCGCTTCGTGCCACCCCTCGCTATAGATCGCGGTCGAGCGCCGGCTGGCCGTCGTCGTTGGCCAGCATCCAGCTCGTCAGGTACACCAGCCGCGCGATCTTTTCCATCTTGGGGTAGTTGATACGGTCCGGTGTGTCACTGAAACGATGATAGTCGGGGTGCAGACCGGTGTGAAAGAACGTCGCCGGCACGCCGACCTGCAGGAACGGCCAGTGGTCGGAGCGGCGCAGCAGCTGCGAAGCGTTGTTGTCGTAGCGGAACTTGAGCTCCAGGCCGATGTCGCCGTTGGCCTGCTCGATGTCGTTGCGCAGGTCGGAGCTGTGCGTGTAGCCCATGATGTTGATCGCGTCGGCGTTGGACTCGGCGGTCTGCGGCTCGAGGCCACGGAAGCGTGCGCCGCCATCCGCCGGCACCTCCTCGTTGCGCCCGATCATGTCCATGTTGAGCACCGCCACGGTGCTGCCGAGCGGCAGCACCGGCGCCTCGGTGTAGTACCAGGCACCCAGCAGGCCGCGCTCCTCCGCGTCCCAGGCGGCGAAGATCACGGTGCGTCGCGGACGCCGGCCCTGAGCCGCCGCCAGCGTGTAGGCCTCGGCGATGTCGAGCAGCGCGACGGTGCCCGAGCCGTCGTCGTCGGCGCCGTGGTAGATGCCCTGCTCGTTGGCGCCGTCGTGGTCGAAGTGGGCGGAGATGATCACCACCTCGTTGCGCAGCTCGGGGTCGGAGCCGAGGATCGCGCCGAGCACGTTGCGCGCCGGCGCCCGGTTGCGCCGCACCGAAGCGTTGAGCTGCACCTGCGGACCGGGCAGCGGCAGCACACCGCGGCCGCGCTCTGATTCGGCGGAGCGTGCCAGATCCTCGAGAGACTGCCCGGAACCGGCGACGAGCCGCTCGGCGAGGCGCGCCGAGATGCGCGCCGCCGGAATGTCGATCTCGTCCAGCCACACGTCGAGCATGTAGCGCGGCCCGCGCGTGCCGACACGCCAGTAGTTGACGGCAGCGTTGTCGTAGTCCTCGACGTCGCCGCGGTTGTGCACGTCGCGTACGAACAGGACTCCGGCGGCGCCGCGCGCCTGAGCCGCCAGCGCCTTGCGCCAGTCCCTGCTCTGCTCGGCGGTGATGAGGCCATCGAATCGGCTGTCCGGATCATCGACGCCAGGCTCGCTGTCGAGCACCAGCACAATCTTGCCGGTGACGTCCTCGCCCAGGTAGTCGTCGTAGCCGAGACGCGGATCGACGATGCCGAAGCCGGCATACACCAGCTCGCCAGCGGCCGAGCCGGAGGCGCTGAAGTTGAGCGTGTAGTAGTCCTGCCCGACGGTGCGCCGGCGCGGCCCGCCGGTATCGACGCCCTCGATCAGCAGCGAGTTGTCACCATCGCCGATTTCGGTCCAGGCGAGGTCGAAGTCCTGGAAATACGAGTTGCCGTCACCCGCCGGCGTCAGCCCGAGGCGCTCGAAGCGCGCCTTGATGAACTCGGCGGCGACGGCGACGTCGCGCGTCGCCGCGCGCCGGCCATTCATCGCGTCGGAGGCGAGGAAGTACAGATCCGCGCGCATGTCCTGCTGACGGATCGAGTCGATCGCCGGGGCCGCGCCTTCCGCGGTCGGTGGTGCGGGGGCGCACCCAACAACTCCCGTGAACGCGGCGACGGCGATGAGCTTGGCGACCCACAGGGGGCGGCGGGGGCCATGGCAAGAGGCTGTGATCATTCTCTGGCTCCGACGATGCTGCGCGCGCTGGCGGCGTTACCGGCGTGCCGCCTCGCCGCGGCGAGGTTCTGCGACTCGGACGGCGAGCATTGTTCCCGAGATCGAGCCAATTGAAAAGGCGAAACCACGCCAAGCCGGCCGGCGGCGCACTGATACAATCGCTGCGGCCGATCTCCCCGGCCAGATCCCCTGCGGAGCACCCCCATGCCCAAGCAGATCATCGCCTGCACCATCATCACCATGTCCGCGGTTGCCGCGGCGAGCATCGCCGCACCCGCAGCGAGATCTCCCGAGGGCGTGGCCGCAGCGCTCGCCGCCTCGACGGGTGCCCCGCCCAAGACCACCTCCGAGAACTGGCCGCAGTTCCGCGGCCCCGGCGGCCTTGGCGTCGTCGAGGACGCGGGCGTTGCGCGAAGCTGGAGCGAGAGCGAGAACATCCTGTGGAAGACCGCCATCGAGGGGCGCGGGCACTCCTCACCGGTGGTGTGGGGCGACCGCATCTTTCTGACCACGGCGATCGAAGGCGAGGTAATCGCCGGCGCCGCCGCGCCGACGCACTACATCGGCGGCGAGGTGTTCCGTCACCCGCAGGCGATGGGAGCCGATCATGCCCACACGCTCGAGGTGATGGCCCTCGATCGCCGCAGCGGCGAGCTGCTGTGGTCCGACGTCGCCTACGAGGGGCGCGTGTACGACGATCGCCACCAGGGCGCCTCGTACGCCTCCGCCACCGCGGTCACCGACGGCGAGCTGGTGTTCTTCTACTTCGGCTCCGAGGGCATCTACGCCTACGACCTCGACGGCAACCGGGTATGGAGCGCCGACCTCGGCGACTTCTCGTATTTCGGCGTCGGCCTCGGCACCTCGCCGGTGCTGTACGACGACGTGCTGATCCTGCTGATCGACCAGGGCGAGGGCGAGGGCTCGTTCATTGTGGGGCTCGACAAGCGCAGCGGCGAGGAAGTCTGGCGCGCGCAACGAGCCGTCGAGGCGAGCTGGGCGACGCCGCTGCTGCTGCCCGACGTCGACGGCGGCCCACAGCTGCTCACTATCGGCAACCAGCTGCTGATCGCCTACGACCCGCGCAGCGGCGAGCAGCTATGGCAGCTCGACGGCGTGCACAACAACGCCATCCACACGCCGGTGTGGGACGGCGAGCTGGTGTACGTTTCGGCCGGCTACCCGCGCAGCGTGGTGCGCGGCATCCGTCCCGCGCGCGACTCCGCCGAGGTGGTGTGGGAGTACAACAAGGGCGCCGCCTACGTCGCCTCGAACATCGTCTACGACGGCTACCTGTACGTCACCAACGACAAGGGCATCATCACCTGCCTGGACGCCGCCACCGGCGAGGTGGTGTACGAAGGCGGCCGCGTTCCGGTGCCGCCCGCCATGCTGATGTCGGCGCTCATCGTGGTCGACGGCTCGATCATGATGTCGACTCCCGAGGGCGACACCTTCTGGATCGCCACCGGGCCGGAGTTCGCGGTTACCGCGCAGAACACGCTCGACGAGCCCATCTTCACCATTCCCGCGATCGTCGACGGAACAATCTACGTGCGCGGGCTCAACCATCTGTACGCCATCGGCAGTGCCGACCCTCCACCCGAAACGCCCTGACGCGACACTTCGCACACGGTCCGGGCGCCGCGCGCGGCCGCGACGCGGCGCCCTCGCCCTGATCGCCGCCGCCATCCTTGGCGCGATGCTGTTCGGCGGCGGCGACAGCGCCGCCGCGCACGATCTCGGCATCACCCGCACCGTCGTCGTGCTGCTGCCCGACGGCAACTACCGCGTCGACATGCAGGCCGACCTCGACGCGCTCGCCATGGGTGTCTCGCAGGATGTCGACAACGTCGAGCTGATGGAGGCGCTCGAGGCGATGTCGCCGGCCGAGCTCGCCGGCACCCTCGACCGCCTGCGCCAGACCTTCCTGCGCCGCGTGCGCGTGCGTTTCAACGGCGAGGCGGTGATGCCCGCGGTCGAGTTCCCCGACCTGAACAGCGAGCGGGCGCGCTCGTTCAACACCGTCATTGGCCTGACCGCCCGGCTCACCGGCACCGTGCCGGAGGGCGCCACCGAGCTGTCAGTGCAAGCCTCGCGCGCTTTTCCGCCGCTGCACGTCACCTGGGTCGATGTGCGCCAGCGCACCATCGCGCCCGGGCGGCTCGACGAGATGCTGCGCTTCGGTCCGCCGGTGCCCGGCGAGACCAGCGGCGAAGACGTCGCCGAACGCCTCGGCGACCTGGTGACCAGCCGCCAGATCCTCGAGCGTGGCGGCCGCTCCGATCCCTATCCGCTCGACCGCCCACCGCCGCAGCCGACCCGCTTCGAGGTGGTACGCGAGTACGTCGTGCTGGGCTTCGAGCACATCCTGCCGCTCGGCATCGACCACATCCTCTTCGTCCTCGGCCTGTTCCTGCTCAACACCGCCTGGCGCCCTCTGCTGGCGCAGGTCTCCGCGTTCACCGCGGCACACACGCTGACGCTGGCGCTATCGACCTACGGCGTCGTCAGCCTGTCTCCCTCGGTGGTCGAACCGCTCATCGCCTTGTCGATCGCCTGGATCGCTTTCGAGAACGTCCTCACCGACGAGCTGCACTGGTGGCGCCCGGTGGTGGTGTTCTGCTTCGGGCTGCTGCACGGCCTCGGCTTCGCCGGCGTGCTCAACCAGCTCGGGCTGCCGCGCAACGAGTACCTCACCGCACTGCTGAGCTTCAACGGCGGCGTCGAGCTCGGCCAGCTCGCCGTCATCGCCGGCGCATTCGTCGTGCTCGGGCCGTTTCGCGGACGTCCCTGGTACCGCCGGCGGGTTACCGTCCCGCTGTCGCTGATCATCGGTATCATCGGTCTCTACTGGGCTTTCCAGCGCACATTCATGGCGTGACACGCCGCCGGAACGCTACCTGTCCCCGGGCCGGCGGGGCCTCCCGGGCAAACCGCGGGGTCCGGGGCGCGCCGGTTGCGACGCCCTGCCGACGGCCATACGATCTGCCTGTCGACGAGGTGATCTGAAGCAGTTGAAAACCTTCCGAACACGTCTCTGATTCCCCACGGAAACCTGAGAGGATCCGTATGTCCAAGCCGAGAGCAAATACCGCGCGCACTCCGTTTCTCGCCGCGACGCTCGTTCTGGCGTTGCTCGGCGCCGCCTGCGCCGCCGGCCCGAGCGAGCAGTGGCCGAGCTGGCGCGGACCACAGGAGACCGGCGAGTCCTCGGCCGTCGGCCTGGTATCCGACTGGGGAGTCGACGGCACCAATGTGATCTGGCACTACGAGCCGTTCCAGGGCCGTTCGACGCCGGTGGTCTTCGACGGACGTGTTTGCGCCAACGCCCGCGCGGGCCACGACTTCACCGACATGCGTGCCACCGTCGCCTGCTGGGATGCCGGCGACGGCTCGCTGCTGTGGCAGCAGGATTTCAACGTCTACAACACCACCGTGCCGTTCACCCGCGTCGGCTGGGCCAGCGTGGTTGCCGACCCGGAGACCGGTTACCTCTACCACGCCGGTGTCGACGGCCTGCTGGCGGCGTTCGATCACGACGGCAACATCGTGTGGCAGTGGCGCCTGGGCGAGGACACCGGCCGGGCGTCGGGCTACGGCGGCCGCACGCAGAACGCCATCGTCGACGGCGACCAGTTGATCCTTTCCAACATGGGCGCCAACTGGGGCGAGTATGGCGCGCCGCGCCACCGCTTCTGGTCGTTCGACAAGCGCACCGGCGAGGTGCTGTGGATCTCGATGCCGGGCAACCGGCCGTGGGATGACGCCAACACCATGGGCACGCCGGTGGTCGCCGAGATCGGCGGCCGGCGTCTGCTGATCGCCGGCGGCGCCGACGGCTGGGTGTACGCCATGGACGTCGCCACCGGCGCGCCGGTATGGGAATTCGAGCTTTCCAAGCGCGGCATCAACACCACCCCGGTGGTGGTCGGCGACACGGTGTACCTGACGCACAGCGAAGAGAACATCGACAGCCGCGCGATGGGCCGCGTGGTGGCGATCAACGGCGTCGGCTCGGGCAACATCACCGCAACCAACGAGATCTGGCGCGTCGACGGCATCGGCATCGGCTTCGCCTCACCGCTGTACCACGACGGCGTGCTGTACGTGGTCGACAACTCCTCCACCCTGTTCGCGCTCGATGCCGACACCGGCGCCGAGCTGTGGACCCTGGACGTGGGCACGGTGGGCAAGAGCTCGCCGGTGTGGGCCGACGGCAAGATCTACTACACCGAGGTCAACGGCCGCGTGTTCATCATCCAGCCGGGCCCGGACGGCGCCCAGATACTGGACGAGGAGTACATCGAGATGCCCGGCCAGCCCGAGGGGATGGAGCGGCACGCCGAGATCTATGGCTCGCCGGCGATCGCTTACAACCGCATCTACATCAGCACCGAGGCGGGGATGTTCGCCATTGGTGATCCCACCGCGTCGTACAGCGGCGAGGGGCTGCCGATCGACACCAGCGTGCCCGCCGGCAGCGGCGCGGTAGCCAGCCTTCAGGTGGTTCCCGCCGACGTGATGGTCGACGCCGGACAGGAGGTCGACTTCGAGGTGCGCGGCTTCGACGCCGACGGCCACCCCCTGGGCGTGCAGGAAGGCGCCTCCTGGCTGCTGCAGGACCTCAGCGGCACGATCGACGACAACGGCGTGCTGCGCCCCGCCGAGGGCGTCGGGCAGGCCGGCAAGGTGGTTGCGCAGATCGGCGACCTCACCGCAGAGGCTCGCGTGCGCGCATACGCGCCCCTGCCATGGGACGTCGACTTCGAATCCGGCGCCAAGCCGGGCGAGTGGACCGGTGGTGGCCTGTACCGGCCGATGGAGATGGACGGCGCCTGGGTGCTGCACAAGGCGCCGGTAGCCGCGGGGCTGCAGCGACACGTCCTGTACATGGGCCCCGACAGCATGACCGGCTACACCGTCGAGGCCGACATCATGGGCAGCCGCGAGCGCCGGCGCTGGCCCGACCTCGGCCTGATCAACGGCGGCTACACGCTCGATCTGCAGGGCGCCTATCAGCGCCTCGAGATTCGCGCCTGGGGCGCTGAGTTGCGCCTGGTCAAGCAGTTTCCCGACGCCGAGCACGTACCGTTCCCGTGGACCGAGAACACCTGGTACACGATGAAGCTGCGCGTCGACGTGCAGGAGGACGGCACACTGGTACGCGGCAAGGTGTGGCAGCGTGGCACTCCCGAGCCCGAGGAGTGGACGATCACTGTCACCGACCCGCTGCGCATCACCCACGGCGCGCCCGGGATCTACGGCTACTCGCCGGTGGACATCTACTTCGACAACGTGCGGGTGTACGCGAACGAGTAGTTCGGGTCTCCCCAAGGAGTGTGTCCGTGCGCGGTCGCTCTCGAGCCGCCGGTTTGAGAAAAGGCCAACGCCTCGGCAAGTATCGCATCGAGCGTCGCATCGGCAGCGGCGGCTTTGCCGACGTCTACGCCGCGCGCGACGAGGTCGAGGGGGTGCGCGTGGCGCTCAAGGTGCCGCACGAGCGCTTCGCCAAGGGCTCCGCCCTCGACGACCTGCTGCACGAGGTGCGCCTCGGCGCACGCCTGGCGCACCCGAACATCCTGTCGGTCAAGAACGCCGAGTTCGTCGACGACCGTTTGATTATCGCCTACCGCCTCGGCGTCGAGACGGTGGGCGACCGGCTGCAGCGTCGCGTCGCGACGGCCACTGCGCTGTCGTGGGCCGATCAGCTGCTGCAGGCGCTCGCCTTCGCGCACGCATCCCGGGTCATCCACTGCGACGTCAAGCCCGACAACCTGCTGCTGATGCCGGACGGCCGCGTCTGCTTGACTGACTTCGGCATCGCCAAGATCGCCCACCGCACGCTGCGCGACGGCTCCGGCTCGGGGACCATCGGCTACCTCGCTCCGGAGCAGGCGCTCGGCAAGCCGTCGTTCCGCTCCGACGTGTTCTCCGCCGCGCTGGTGATCTACCGCATGCTGTCCGGCGAGCTGCCGGAGTGGCCGTTCGAATGGCCGTTGCCCGGCCTGCGCCGTCTCGAACGGCGCGTCGCGCCGGGGACCGTCGAGGTGCTGCAGCGCGCGCTGCAGGTGCACGCGCGCCAGCGCTACGCCGACGCCGGTCAGATGCTGCAGACGTGGCGCAAGCAGCAACCACCGCCCAACGGCCGGCGCAGCAGCGACAGGAAGCGGCGCCGCCACCGCGGCAGCAAGGCGCGCGCGGCGAGCAACTGGAAGCAGGTGCGCCAGCGCGAGTACCTGCGTCGCTTCCGCGCCGAGCTGCCGCACGACGCCGACTGCAGCGCCTGCGGCGGCCCGCTGTCCGCCGCGATGCAGGCCTGCCCGTGGTGCGGCGTGAGCCGCAGCAAGCACGCCGGCGAGGTGCGCTTTCCGACCTCGTGCCCGCGCTGCGGTCGCGGCCTCAAGCTCGACTGGCACTACTGCCCGTGGTGCTGGGGACCCGGCTTCGAGGTCACCACGACACGCACCTATGCCGACAAGCGCTACGCCGGACGCTGCGCCAACCCGTCGTGCGAGCGTCGCGAGCTGATGCCGTTCATGCGTTACTGTCCGTGGTGTCATCGCAAGGTGACCAGGCGATGGTCCTTGCATCAGACCAAGCAGCGTTGTGGCCGTTGCGGCCACGGAGTGGCGGGAGAGTACTGGAGCCACTGCGCTTGGTGCGCCGCATCGCTGGGGAAGTGAGCATCATGCAGTTTTTCGACACCGCGCCGTTCTGGATCCTCGCCCTCGCCGTCTTCCTCGCCCGCATGACCGACGTCACGCTCGGCACCATGCGCATGATCGCCGTGGTGCACGGCCACGCCGTCGCTGCGGTGACGCTGGGCTTCTTCGAGATCCTGATCTGGGTGACCGCCATCTCGGGGGTCATCGTAAAGCTGACCCAGTACCCCTGGCTGGTGCTCGCCTACGCCTGCGGGTTCGCCGCCGGCAACGCCGTCGGCATCGCGCTGGAGCGGCGCCTGGCGATGGGCTCGTGTGTCATTACCATCGTCTCCAAGCAGGGCAACGAGGTCGCCGAGGCGCTGCGCGCCGTCGGCCAGCGGGTCACCGTGCTCGACGGCGAGGGGCGCGACGGCCCACGCCAGGTGGTCTACGCCACCGCGCGCCGGCGCGAGATGAAATCCCTCGTCAAAGCCGCTCGGGAGGTCGATCCGGAGATGTTCTACGTGGTCCAGCTGGTCTCCGAGACCAGCCACCTGGCGTCGCTCGGCTATGCCGGGCGGTTGCGCGGCGGTGTAAAGCACAAGTGAGCGCCCATGTGGTGCCGGAGGGCGATGGGTGTATCCTCACATGGCCTGTGGAGCATGAGCTACGCAGGCCCCGAACGAAACGCTCTCCCCGCCGGATTCCCCAGCTACCGTAAGAGAGAAGCCATGCGCACCCGAGCCTTCCTGATCCTCTTCGGCCTCATCATCGCAGTCGCCGGCGTCGGCCTGTCCGCCGCGCCTGCCGCGCCGCAATCCGACGACACTCCGGGAATGTTCGGCAACACGCCGTCGCGCAACATGGTCTCCGACGAGACCGGCCTGCCCTCCGAATGGGACGTCGCTTCCGGAGAGAACGTGCTGTGGTCGCAGCCGGTCGGCTCGCAGGCCTACGCCGGCCCGACGATTTATGCCGGCCAGGTATACGTGGGGACCAACAACGAGGGACTACGCGATCCCGAGGCCACCGGGGACCGCGGCGTCATCATGACGTTCGATGCCAAAACCGGCGACTTTCTGTGGCAGGTGACCCACACCAAGCTGCCCGCCGGGCGCGTCAACGACTGGCCGCTGCAAGGCATCTGCTCGACTCCCTGGGCCGGTGACGGCCGCGTCTACTACGTCTCCAACCAGGCGCACGTCACCGCGCTCGACACCGCCGGCGACCTGGTCTGGTCGTTCGACATGATCAACGAGGTCGACGCCTTCCCGCACAACCTCGCGGTGAGCTCGCCGCTGGTGGTCGGCGACCTGGTGTTCGCCTCCACCGGCAACGGCGTCGACGAGGGCCATATCCTCATTCCCTCGCCGCTCGGCGCCAGCTTCGTGGCGCTCAACAAGAACACCGGCGAGCTGGTGTGGGACAGCGCGCTGCCGGGCGAGAACATCATGCACGGCACCTGGACCAACCCGGCGTATGGAGTGATCGACGGCACACCGCAGGTGATCTTCCCGGGCGGCGACGGCTGGCTGTACAGCTTCGTGCCCGAGACCGGCGAGCTGATCTGGAAGTTCAACCTCAACCCGCCGGGCACGCAGTGGGCGCTGGGCGGCCGCGGCACCAAGAACAACGTGCTGGCGACCCCGGTGATCTACGACGACAAGGTGTTTCTCGGCGTCGGCCAGGACCCTGAGCACGGTGAGGCGCCGGGCAATTTCTGGGTCATCGACGCCACCGGCCGCGGCGACGTCACCGACACCAACGTCGTGTGGCACCTCGGCGGCGACCAGATCAACCGCACCATGTCGACGGTGGCGATCAGTGACGGCATCGTCTACATCGCCGACCTGTCGGGCTTCCTGTACGCCCACGACCTCGAGACCGGCGAGAGGCTGTGGACCTACGACGCCTTTGCCGCGGTGTGGGGCTCTCCTTTCGTCGCCGACGGAAAGGTATACCTGGGCGACGAGGACGGCGACGTAGTGGTGCTGCAGGCCGGCCGCGAGCTGGTCGAGGTCGGCGAGTACAACATGGGGGCGGCAGTCTACGGCACCCCGGTGGCGCACGACGGCGTGCTCTACATCCTCACCCGCAATCGCCTGTTCGCCCTGCAGGAGGGCGCCGGCCAGTAGGTCGGAAACCGCCGCCGGCAGGATGCCGGCGGGAGGACGGGGCAACCTCGCAGCGGCGGTGAGCCTCGCGCATCAGACGGCGCGCTCGCACGTCAGGCGGTTGGCCGGCTCTCCCACCAGGCGCGCGCATCGGCATCGCTCCAGGAGTCCTCGAGCACGCATTCGTCGAGCATCCGCCGCACTTCCACGGCGCTCTGTGGGCGCTCGTCGGGCTGCTTGGCGAGGCACGCCAGCACGATGCGATCGAGGCACCCCGGGATGCCGTGGTCGCCCATCTGCGACGGCTTCGGCGGCGGCTCCTGGGCGTGGCGTACCACCATGCTCATCGGCGCGGAGCCCTCGAAGACCAACTTGCCGGTGAGCAGCCAGAACATCACGCAGCCGAGGGCGTAGATGTCGGAGCGCACGTCGGAAACGCCGCGGGTAACGGTCTCCGGCGGCATGTAGGCGGGCGTGCCGATGATCATGCCCTCGCGCGTCAGCTTGGCGTCCTGCTGCGCCGCATCGGCGGCCTCGTGGTGCTTCGCGAGGCCGAAGTCGAGCACCTTGACGAAATCGTAGCTGCCGCCCATGCGACAGGCGAGGATGTTGGCCGGTTTGATGTCGCGGTGCACCAACCCCGCGTCGTGCGCCTCCTGCAGCGAGTCGCACACCTGTCGCACCAGGTACCGCACGCGCGCCGGTGGCAGCGGCCCGTCGCGGTTGACCAGCGTGTCCAGATCGATGCCGTCGAGCAGCTCCATGACGCAGTACAGCGTTCCCGACTCGGTGATGCCGAAGTCGTACAGCTCGACGGTGTGCGCCGAGCGCAGGTTGGCGGTGTTCTGCGCCTCGCGCTCGAAGCGGCGGATCATGCTGACCGCCTTCTCGGGGTCGTCCGGATCGAGAACCTCCGGGCGGATCAGCTTGATCGCCGCCGGGCGCGCCAGCAGGGCGTGCTCCGCCTTCCACACCTCGCCCATGCCGCCCTTGCCGATCAGGTCGGTGAGCCGGTACTGGCCCATCTGGCGCGCTTCGATGACCTCGCCGCGCAGGGTGTCGATGATCGAGCTGGCGGTGATCGAGATGCCCACCGCGAAGATCACCATCAGCACCATGGTGGAGCGCTGCTCGATGTCGACCGCTTGCCAGATGAAGCGCCAGGCGACCGGATCGTGGTAGCTCATCACCGGCAGCATGAGGATGAAGACCACGCCGAACGAGCCGATGATGACCGAAGCGCGCCGCACGGTGTTGGGCACGAACATGCCGTAGAAGGCGATCAGGGCGAAGAACCCCAGCGTCGTGCCGAGCATCTGCTCGACGACCCCCGCGGCATCGCTCGCCCGCGCGGCCTCGAGAATCGCCCAGTAGCTCAGGTAGACCATGCGGAAGCCGGTCACGCCGAAGACCAGCAACTCGATCAGTCGCAGCCTCTTCAGCGTCAGCGCGCGACCGCTGTACAGCGCCACCATCGCGCCACCGACCAGCACGAGCTGGCCGATGCCGATCGAGCGCTCGCCGGTCTGGAAGCCGAGCAGCAGGTCGCGGACGAAAAACAGGATGCCGAGGGTGAACAACGCCGTGGCTGCCAGCTTCAGCCGCGCCTGCAGAAGCCGTCGGGTCTCGTCGACGACGCGCACCTCGTCCCCGGTGCCGGTGATCACCTGGCCCACCCGGCGCTGCGCGTCCCGCCCCGGCGACGGGCGGCCGGTCGTGGACCCCGGAGTCGAACTCACGGAGCCAGCGGGATGGCCTCGTCGATCAGCATGATCGGGATGTCGTCGCGGACCGGGTAGAGGTATTTGCCGTCGGCACGCACGAGGCCCTCCGAGACCACCTCGGTGACCGCCTCGCCGCCGCGGTTCTGCACGCTACCGGCGCGGATGCGCTCGTTGAGGGCATCGAGCTCAGCCTGCTCGGCGACCCGCACCGGCGATTTGTCGTCTGGGCAGGCGAGGATCTCCAGCAATTCGGCGTCGACCATCGGCGTTCTCCTTGTGC
>JASFRZ010000108.1:0-12565 GCA_050114655.1 Acidobacteriota bacterium | reverse complement strand
TTGCGCACTTCGCGCGATTCCTCGAACACGTCGAAGCCGGCGACGCGCGCAGTACCGCTGCTGGCCGGCATGTAGCCGGTCAGGATGCGCATGGTAGTGGTCTTGCCGGCACCGTTGGGGCCGAGAAAACCGAGTACCTCGCCGCGCTCGGCGGAAAACGACACATCCTCGATGGCCGCAAATCCGCCGTAGTATTTGGTCAGACGGTCGACTTCAACCACTCTCGAAACCCGATCTGCCGGAAAGGGTTCGGCGCACGGCGCGACGATCGCCGCGCGGCGAGGCTGTCAGGAACCTCGTCTTCGTTGCGGCTGGATGATAGCAAACAGCGCCCGGTCCGACAATGCGCCGGTCGCGGCAGTACAATCCCTGCCATGAAGATCTCCTCGTTGGCTTCGACCTGGGACATCGTGCTGGCTGCTGCGTGCGTGATGGTCACCGCTGCGCAGCTCGCGCCGGAGAGCCTCGCCCGCGCCCAGCCGGCGGCCGGCGTGCTGCTGACCGCAGCGTTGCTGGTCTGGTACTACCAGCGTTTCGTCGCTCGTGGCGCCGACGAGTACATCAAGCTGCAGATGGCCGGTTTTGCCGTACAGGTGCTCTGGTTGACGCTCCTGTACGACATCGCGGCCGGGCTGCTGCGCCTGCCGGATCTCGTCAGCGGGCCGCTCAGCGCGCTGTTGCTGGCGGTCGGCGTGGCAGCGCTCGGTGCCGCCATCCTGGCGTCGCTCGACCTCGCGCTGGTGCGCAAGACCAGCCAGTTCTGGCGGGTGGCGGTGTTTTTCATCGTGGTCGTGCTCGGCACCCAGCTCGGTCGCAGCGACATCGCGGCGGCACTGGTGCCGCTCGCCCTCACCGGGCTGTTGCTCGGCCTGCTGGCGCCGATGGGCTGGCTGATCACCATGGAAGGTCGCCAGCGCATCGCGGTGCTCCTCGGCGGGCTGCTCGCTGTGGTGCCGTTGTTCGCGGCGACCGTGTTGTTCGTCACCGGCGAGGCGACCTCCGGAACGACGGTGCCGGGAGGGCTGGAGCTGTTCGTCGGCGGCGGCTCCCTGTTCAACCTGCTGTTCGTCTCGCTGATGCTGCTGCGCGCCGCGCAGGGGCTGTCGGGCGCGCGCCTGTACGAGCGCAAGGTGCAGGAGCTCGACGCCGTCTACGACTTCGGCCTCACGACCACCTCGGCGCTCGACGCGCACGAGTTTCAGACCGCCGTGCTGCGCTCGCTGCGGCGCATTGGTGCGCCCGACGTCGTGGCACTGGTCGAACCGGGCCGCGACGACCACGTTTCCTTCAGCCTGTTGCGCTCCGACGCCGAGGGCGAGCACATCTATCGTCATCAGACGCGCGGCTCCTGGCCCGATCTGTCGATTCGCTTCGGCGATCGCCGGCCGCTCGTCGTTGCCGACCACGCCCGCGGGCAGCAGAGCGTGCTACCGCGTATCTGGGAGCCGGCCAGCGGCTCGTCGGTGATCGTGCCGGTGTTGTCACCCGAGGGAGCACCGCGGGCACTGTTGATCGCCGGCAAGCACGAATCGCATGCCTTCAAATCGACCGAGGTGCGCAGCCTGTCGGGCTTTGCCAATCAGGTCGGGTTGGCGATGGAGCACGCCCGTCTGCTGGTCGAGCTGGTCGAGGGCGAGCGGCGCAAGAACGAGCTCGAGTTCGCCCGCCAAATGCAGCTCGACCTTTTGCCCAAGTCGCCCCCCGGGGTGCCCGGACTGGACATCGCAGACCGCTCCAATCCGGCCACCGAGGTGGGCGGAGATTACTTCGACTACCTCGAGCTGCCCAACGGCAACCTCGGGGTGGTTTTCGGTGACGTTGCCGGCCACGGCATGACCGCCGGGCTGATCATGGCGATGGCCAAGAGCGCGGTGCACACGCAGGTGCGCGCCGACGGTCGCCCGGGGCAGCTGTTGCCGCGACTCGGCGAGGTACTGCTGGAGATGTCGGCTCCCAACCAGTACATGACGATGGTGTTCGCCGAGCTCGACCTGGAGGGCCACTCGCTGCGTTATCTCAACGCCGGGCACCACTTCCCGCTGCACTACCGCGGCGACACGGGCGCGGTGGAGTTTCTCGACTCCACGGGGCCGCCGCTGGGCTTGCTGCCGACGCCCCCGGGTGACCAGCGCAGCCGGGAGTTGCACCCCGGCGACGTGCTAGCCTTCTATTCGGATGGTCTGGTGGAAGCATTCAACGAGAACGATCAGGATTTTGGCATCCAGCGCCTCGGCGACATCGTCGCGGCGCGCGCCGACCAATCCGCCGCGACCATCGTCGAGGACGTGTATAGCGCCGTCAGGCGTTTCACCGGCAACCGTCCGTGGCACGACGACGCCACCCTGGTGATCGTCCGCATGCTGCGCAACGGGACGGAGGACGCGGCGCAAGGCACCGCGTGAGACCGGTGTGAGCTCCAGGAGCCAGCCACGATGAAGAGACCCAGTCCGATACGCTCCTTCCCCGCCATACTGGCCGCGGCTGCGCTGGCCATGATGGTCTGGCTGGCGCAAGCGGGCGTGGCAGGCGCCGCGCAGCAGCCGCAGCGCACCTCCTACCTCGGCCCCGAAGAAGGGGAGACGCTGACCTCCTGGACCGAGCGCTGGCTCGACGGCCCGGTGCGTTACATCGCCACCGAGGAGGAGATCGCCCAGTACCAGGCGCTCGATTCCACCGCTCAGCGGCTCGCTTTCATCCGTCTGTTCTGGGAGCGTCGCGACCCCGCCCCGCGGAACGCGGACAACGAGTACCTGGAGGAGTTCGTGCGCCGCGTCGAGTACGCCGACGAGGAGTTCACCGATGGGCCCCTGGCGGCCGGCGGCCTGCCCGGCTGGCAGACCGCGTTCGGCCGCGTGGCGCTGATTCTTGGGCCGCCCGCCCGCACCCGTCGCGAGCTCGGTTTCCCGACCTCCGTATCGCAGCGTCCGGTCATCCTGTGGGGCTATGACCAACGGCTGCCGTCGCCCTGGCCGAGCAACGAGATGCTGATGTTCGTCTTCCAGCGCGGCCGCTGGCGGCTCGCGCCGCCGTCGACCCTGACCGACCCCGCCAGCGCCGAGACCGCGGCGCGCGAGCTCGAGCGCTCGACGCCGTTTGCCGAGATTCCCAACGATTTCCTGCGCGTTACCCGCACCTTGGTGGAGGAGTCGCTGGTACAGCCGGTCAACTACAACATGGCGGTCGAGGCCGTGCAGGCGGACGTGGCGTTTCCCGAGGCCGAGATCCCCTTCGCCTGGGAGGCGTCGTTCGCCGCGGGGGAGAGTGGCAACGTCGACGTGACCCTGCAGCTTAGCTGGCGCATGGAGTCGCTCGTGTTCCACGTCGTCGACGGTAACTACGAGACCGAGATGGTCGTCTACGCGACGTTGACCGACGACAGCGGCGAGCCGGTGGCCGACACCAGCGAGCGCGTCGAGATCAGCGTGCCGGTCGCCGATCTCGCAGCGCGCAACGATGAGCTCGTACAGCGCAGCTTGACGATGTCGGCGCCCCCCGGCACCTACCATCTGCGGTTGTCGCTCGACGATTTCCTGCTCGGCTATCGTTCCGTGTACACGGAGGACCTGGTCGTCCCGTCACGCTGAGGCGGCCCGGGCACGGCTGGCTTCGTCCTGGCGGCGCGCGATCGCTTGCAGAGCTTCCCAGTTCGCCTCCATGACATCGAGCTCATCGGCGAAGTCGACGTCGATCGCCGCGCCGCCGTGCGGCAGCGGCACCACGTGCACGCCGCGCTCGGCGCCGAACACCTTGGCGGCGTACCTTTCCACCCGCTTGACCGAGACCTGACGCTGCAGCCTGCGCATTGCCCGCTCGCCGAATACGCCCAGGCGGCCGGAGCGGTGGGCGAGCTTTTCGAAGTCCTTGGCGATGTAGCAACGTGCCGCGTCGAGCATGGCGTGCGGCGCGCTCAGTCCGAGCAGCCGTATCGAGCGGGCGAGCATGCTGGCGAAGCGCCCGAAGCGCTCCAGCTTGCGCACCGAGTACACCTGGTCGGCTGCCGGGATGCCGTGCAGCCGGTCGGGCACCATCAGGTTGAGCCCCGTGGCGCGGCCGGAGAACTCGCGCATGAGCACCGAGGTGCGGCGGAAGTGCGGCCAGTATTCGAGGTAGGCCTCGCGCAGTGCCAGACCGTGGTAGAGGTCGGCCTCGTGCAGGCGCGGCGCGCAGTAGGCGAGGAAATCCTGCAGCGCGCGCACCGTGGTCAACGGGTGATCGCCGAAGACCACCAGGACCGGCTCTCCGGCCTGCAGGGGAACGACCTCCTTGGCGTGGCTGAGGTTGTGAGCCAACGAGGCGCCGGGCCGCTGCGGGATGGGCTCGAAGGCATAGCGCTCGGGAATGGTGTCCAGACAGCGCTGCGGCGCCAGGATCCAGGTGCGGTGGAGCCCCGCGCCGCCGAGCCAGTCGAGAACGTACTCGATCACCAGGCGGCCGCGGATGTGGACGAACGACTTCGCCTCGAGCGGCGTCTCCTCCGCCGTCCGGTGCGACACTTCGTCGAGATCGCCCGACGGCACGAAGTTGGCGCCGGCCAGCACCAGCACCTTCAGATCTTCATTGAGCGGCGCAGAAAGGGACATTGCCGGCGGATTATAGAACGCCCGGCCGGCGCTGCAGCCTCCCTGGTGACGCCCGGGGTCCCCTGGTAATGTCTCTCCCATGCTACTAGACTGACTAGTCAGTCTATTCGAGCACGAGCACAGGGGGCGGCAACCGACATGCAGGAAACGGGAACCCGCGGACAGATCGTGACCAGCGGCGCGGATCTGATCTGGCGGCGCGGCTACAACCGCACCAGCGTGGACGACATCATTCGCCACGCCGGTATCTGCAAGGGCAGCTTCTACCATCATTTCAGCTCCAAAGAGGCCCTCGGGCTGGCCGTGATCGACGCCTGGGTGGCGCACTTCGGCGGCCACATCCAGGCCAACCTGAATACGGAAAACACGCCGGAGCAGAACCTGCACGGCATCCTCGACGCAATGGTGACCGCACAGGCCGAGAGCGGATACCTCGGCTGCCCGCTGGGGCGCCTCGCGCTGGAGATGGGCGACGTTTCGGATAGCTTCAAGGAGCGTCTGCAGCAAGGTTTCGACACCATACGCGAGATGTTCGCCACCTACCTGCGCGCCGCCGGGATGGAACCCCAGGCGGCCGCCGAGCACGGCCGATACATGCTCGCGACCCTGGAAGGTTCTTTGATGCTGGACAAGGTTCGTGGAGGAGGAGAAGTTCTGAACGGACTCATCGCGGCGATGAAGACGGACGTCAGTCGCAAGCTCGTCGAAGTCGTCGTCTAGGAGGAAACCATGGGCGTGAACCCCAAGCTTCTGCGTCGCTCCCCGCTGTTCGCAGACCTACCGGCGGCGGATGTGAACGCCGTCGCCGAAATGGCTGGAATGCGGTGGTTCGACCGCGGTGATTACCTGTATCGCCAGGGGGGCCACGCCGAGAACTTCTACATGATCTTCGACGGCGCGGTGAAGCTCAGCCGCGTGACGCCGGGCGGCAAGGCGATGGTGATCGACTTCCGAGGCCCCGGCCACGTCGTCGGCGGTCGCGCCATCGTGGCGGAGCAAACACACGTCGACGATGCGCGCGCGCTGGAAGACGTGTTGGTGGCGTCGATCCCGCTGGGCCGCGCGGCGGAGTTGCTCAGCGCCCGTCCCGGTGCGGCGATCTCGCTGGCGCGCCACCTCGCCGGCCGGTTGGAGTCGCGTGAGGTCAAGGTCGCAGCGCTGTCCACCAAACGGGTGCACCAGCGACTCGCCGCCGCGCTGCTCGAGCTGGCGCAGTCGCTCGGTGCCGCGGTCGACGGCGTCACGGTGATCAACGCGCGCCTCACCCAGGCCGAGCTGGCGGAGTGGATCGGTACCACCCGCGAGACCACCTCGACGCTGCTCAACCAGCTCCGCCGCGCCGGCATCATCGACGTCGAACGTCGTCGCATCCACCTGCGTAACAGGCCCGCACTCGAAGCCTACGGGGCCATCGAGGAGCCGCCCGACGACCTTGGTGAGCTGAAGATCCCGGTGACCCGCGAGGAGCCGCCCGCGCTGGCGCGATCGGCCTGATACTCCCCTTCGTGGGGCGCGCTCGGCGGCGTTCCGGGGCGGACTGACAAACGCGGCAAAAGTGGTATCGTCGCCGTGATGATCCGGCGCACGATCCACGCTCTCGCGGACAATCAGAGCTTTACCGGCTGGCTCAGCCGTCGCGGCATGCAGTGGGGCTTCGCGCGCCGCTTCATCGCCGGCGAATCGCTCGACGAGGCCTTCCCGGCGGTACGCGAGCTCAACGACGCCGGCCTCAACGTCACCCTCGACTACCTCGGCGAAGCGGTGCACGACGAGGAGGCCACGCGCGCCGCTGCCGCCATCTACTGCGAGATGCTCGATTCCATCGCTGCCAGCGACGTGCGGGCCAGCATCTCCCTCAAGCTCAGCCAGCTCGGCCAAGAGATCAGCAACGAGCTCACCGAGGAAAACCTGCGCACCATCCTGGTGCGCGCCGGCGAGCACGACAACTTCGTGCGCCTCGACATCGAGGACAGCAGCACCACGCAGCGCACCATCGACACGCTCCAGGCGGTGCGCGCCGATTTCCTCAACGTCGGCATGGCCATCCAGGCGTACCTGCGCCGCAGTGCGCAGGACATCGCCGACCTGAACTCGATTGGCGCGCAGGTGCGCCTGTGCAAGGGGGCCTACCAGGAGGCGGCGGACGTCGCCTTCACCGACAAGTCCGAGGTCGACGCCAGCTATGAGCGTCTCGCCACCTCCCTGCTCGAAGAGGGCAACTACCCCGCCTTCGCCACCCACGATCCGCGCATGATCGCCCACGTCCTCGCCGAAGCCGAGCGCCTCGGTTGCGGTTCCGACGACTTCGAGTTCCAGATGCTGTACGGCATCCGGCGCGACGAGCAGGTCGATCTAGTGAAGCGCGGCTACCGGGTGCGCGTCTACGTGCCCTTCGGTACCCAGTGGTGCCCCTACTTCATGCGCCGCATCGCGGAGCGTCCGGCCAATGCGCTGTTCGTGATGCGTGCGATGGTCGGCGGCTAGCGCGTCCGCTGCGCCAGAACCTCGCGCGTCTGGCACGGCGCCGCCTTGGTCTCGCAGGCGTCGAAGCTGGAGAACAGATAGGCGAGCTCGGCCTCGACCAGCGTCGGCTTGACGCCGCGACGCGAGGTGCCCGACACCACGTCGAGCTGTTGCCGGTCGGCGATGCGGTACTGTCGCCGGGCGTCGAGGCGGCCGGCGGCGTCGAGGAAGATGGCGTGCATGATCCCCTGCGGCCGCAGTACCCGGTTGCACTCGCGGATGTAACGGCGTGCGGACACGAATGGCAGGCGTGATAGGCAGTTCCAGGCACACACCGCCGAGAACGCGCCATCCTCGAAGGGCAACTGGCGCTGGTTCATGCGATCGGCGGCCAGGCTGAGGTTGCTGATCGGCTCCCTTTCGAGCTCATCCATCTCGTGGCGCTCGAGGTCGTAGCAGCTCACCCGGAAGCCGCGCTCGGCCCAGAAGCTCATGTTCTGATGGTTGGTCGGGCCGAGGTCGAGGATGCGTGCCGGCGCCACCTCGGGGTCGAGCGCCTTGACCATGCGCCAGAACAGGATCGAGGTGAAACGCCGGTTGGGTAGGGGGTCGGTGTCGTCGTCGGCACCCGACGAGACCGTCGCCGGCTTGGTGTCGGGGGTGGCGAAGTCCTGCGTCCGCAGGTCGCGCCTGGTATCGCGCGATACGACGGGGTTGTCTGCGGGGTCAGCGGACTGTGGCATCCGGGCGCGGCCTGCGGGTTCTCGAAGGTGTACGGATCTGGCGCGTCAGTTCTGCTCGGCCCGCACGGCAAAGCGAACCTGGGTTTTCACCGGCGGGTCCAGCTCACTGCCGTTACCGCGGCGCAGTTCGACTCGGATGACGTGATTGCCGGGTGACACACCTTGGAAGGTGAAGTTGTCGGAGTATGCCTTGACCGGCGGCATGTCGTCGAGTCGCAGTTGTACGTAGGCGCTGTTGGGTGACTGGCGTGGTGTCAGCTCGACCCCTTCCACCTCCATCTTCAGCTCGATGTTCGGCCCCGCTACAGCGGCACCATTCTCCGGGCTGAGGATCCGCAGACTGGGCTGTTGCCCCTGGGCCATGGCCAGCGTCGCGACGGCGACGAGGCCGACCAGGAATACGCGTCGTTCAGGTAGCTGTGTCATCGGTTCACGCTCCTGCCCCTCACCTTGAGGATATCAGGAAGGTACCCGCCGGCGCTCGCACGCTCCGGGTGCTGCGACGCAGCGCGGCGGTGGCCGCCGCGACTAGCGCTCGGGGAGTTGTGCAGCGCCCAGCAGGCCGCGCAGTTGGTCGATCTCGCTCGGCTCGAGGCGGAAGTGCGCGGTGTTGGCGATAAACCAGTCGCCGATGTCGAAGGAATCGCGCATCAGCCCGTCGCTGGAGTGATCGAGCTTGTTGAGTAGGATATGCACCATCTCGTGTGCCGCGGCGCGCGCCACGATCATCGCGGTAAGCGACGGCAGGAAGTCGCCGCACTCGGCGGGGGCGAGCGAGTCGATGAACGGATCGATCTCGACGCCGCGCACCTGCGCCTCGGTGCGCGCCTGGATCGCCTCGCGGCAGCGGAACACCGCCTGCTGGCGGAACCAGATCGCCTGCCGGTAGAAAACCCAGCAGTTACGGCCGATGCCGGTGTCGTCGTGAGGTGCGATGCCGATGACGTTGGATGGCCCGTGGAACCACTTCGTGCCGTCCGAGGCGAGCACGATCAGGCGCAGTTCGTTGGTCTCGAGGACCCGCCGCGGTGAGTCGCCCGGCACCCATTCGACCGCTAGGTCGGCATCGGCGAAGATCGCCGAGATCTCCCGTTGCAGGATCTCGATCTCGTCCTCGGGGAGGAACTGGTGGTCCAGAAAGTAGACGATGATCGTGCCGTCTGCAGGCGTCGGAGGGGACGGGGTCTGTGCACGCGCCGGCGCCGGAGCCCACAGCGTCGCCGTGATCGTCAGCAGCAGCGCGACGGCCACTGCGGGGCGCAGGTAATTCGACGAGGGGTCAGGCGACATGGGCATTGCTGCGGGGATGGACTTTCGAGGCACCCGCCATGTGGCGGGCCGGTGGGCGGAGTATAACACCGCGTCAGGGGCGGATTTCGGCCGGCTGCGTGACCGGGATGACGGTTTCAGCCGACCGAGACGCCGTCGGATTCCCACAGGATGTTCTGATCGCCGCGTACCCCGCGGTTGATCACACCCTCGATGATATCGGCGCCCTTGGAGCCGATGAAGCGGATCAGCCCGGCGGCGTTGTCGACCCCCTGCGACTCGAGCACGCCGCCGGTGATGCGCAGCGAGAACTTGAATCCTGTGCCGTCCTCGCTGGTGATGTCGAAGTTGCAGCGCGCCTGCTCGAAGGAGCCGTCGTCGCCCGTCTGCCACACCGGGTCCCCGGTCTGGATACGGAACGTCTCCTGCGATTCGCCGTCGACGAACAGCCAGCTGTACTTGGCGACCATGAGCGGTTTGCGGTGGGAAAGAAGCGGAGAATCGCGGGAATCTTGCGGTACCCGGCGATCGAAGGCAAGCACGATCGTAGCCCAAGCCGCGGCGGCGCGCACGTCGGTCGCCGCCGCGCTGCGATTGAGCAACATCGACGGTGGGGAACCCGCACGGGGAACTACGAGGCGGCGCGCACCATGCGCAGCAACTCGCCGTACGACGGGCGCTTGCCGTGGAACAGAATGGCGGCGCGGAACACCTTGGCCGCGGCCCAGATGGTCACCGCTATGGTGACGATGAGCAGCAGCACGCCGGCAACGACCTCCCAAATCGGCGGCTCCGACACATTGATGCGCGCGAACATCGTCAGCGGAGCGAAGTAGGGGAAGAAGCTCAGCACCTTGGAGGTGAACGAGTTGGGGTTGGTCATGATGTAGAACATCGACAAAAAGCCGAGGATGACCGGCATCATTGCCGGCATCATCGCCTGCTGCATGTCCTGCACCGTGTCGCAGGTGGCGCCGATGGCGGCGAACACCGTGGCGTAGAGCAGGTAACCGAGGAAGAAGAACAGCGAGAAGGCCGAAAGCGCGCCGACGTCGAGCACGCGGGTCAGATCGAGCTCGGCGACCGCGGCGCCCATGGCCAGGCCCGGCAGCACGCCGAGAATGACCACCGCCACCATCGCCAGCCAGATGCCGAGCTGGGTCAAGCCGGTGCCGAGCACGCCGAGCACCTTGCCGATCATGTACTCGGTCGAGGTCACTGCACCGATGATCAGCTCCACCAGGCGCGAGCTCTTTTCCTCGACGATGGCCATCGCCATCTGCTGGCCGTGCATCAGCACCGTCATGTACAGCAGCATCCCGAGGATGAACGTGCTGGCGTAGGCCACCAGGAAGCCGCCGCGCTCCTCGCCGGTCGATGAGATGGTGATGGTCTCCATGTCGGTACGCTGTACCCTGCGGATGCGGGCGAGGTCGTCGCCGGCGAACCAGCTCTCCAGAATGGTCGTCTCGACCGCGCCTTCGAGCGTCTCGGTGAGCAGCGGGTTACCGGTCTCGCGCGCGTAGTACTGGCTGCGCGCCAGCACATCGGCGTCAGGCGTCAGCACGATGTAACCGTCGAGATCGTCGTCCCGCACTGCTTCCGAGGAGGCCTGGCGCACCGCCTCGAGCTCCGATGCAGGCACCACCTCGACCGGTTGCACCAGGATCGGCAGCGTCTCGATGCCGTCGAGGCGGGTGGTCAGCGCGTCGCCCAGACCGGTGCCGGCGTCGATCACTTTGACGCGCAGCTCGTCGACGTCGACACGCGTCATGGCCGGAACCAGGAGCGCGTACAGCCCGAAGAGTCCGGGCACCAGCAGCGTGCTGATGATGAAGCCCTTGCTGCGCACGCGGGCGATGTACTCACGCCGTGCGATACTCATGACCTTGGCCGCCTTCATTGCACCGTCTCCCGGGCAGGCGCGGCTTGATCGCCGCCGCTGCCGCCGTTCGCTCCGTGCATGCCCGCCACGTAACCGACCTTGTCGAGGAAGATGTCCTCCACCGAAGGCTCGGCGAGCTCGAAGGAGCGCACCTTGACACGCTCGATGAGCTGCCGCAGCACGTCCTGCGAGACCGACGGATCGGTCAGCAGCAGGCTCGCCTTGCGGCCCGAGTCGCGCACCTCGCGCACGCCGTCGAGCCCTTTGAGGGAGCCCGCCGCGCCTTCGTACTCGAGGCTGATCGTGCTCTCACCGTACGACGCAGTGATCTCGCTGAGCCGTCCGGTCAGCACCGCGCGCCCCTCGTGGATCAGGCAGATCGACTCGCACATCTGTTGCACCTGGTCCATGCGGTGGGTCGACAGCACCACGGCGGCGCCGCGGTCGCGCTGCTCGAGGATGAGCTCCTTGAGCAGGCGCGTGTTGATCGGATCGAGCCCGGTGAAAGGCTCGTCGAGCACCACCAGCTCGGGCTCATGCATCACCGCGGCGGCGAACTGCACCTTCTGTTGCATGCCCTTGGAGAGCTCGTTGGTCTCGGCGGCGGCGCGCTCGGCGAGGCCGAGGCGGGTGAGCCACTGCTCGGCCCGTCGCTTGGACTCGCGCATCGGCAGGCCGCGAATCGAGCCCAGAAAGGCGAGCTGCTCGCCGACCTTCATCTTGGCGTACAGGCCGCGTTCCTCGGGCAGGTAGCCGAGCCGGTCGCGTACCGCCAGCGGATCGTCGCTGCCGAGCGCCTCGACGTCGCCGGCGTCGCGCGCGTAGATGCCCAGCGCCATCCTGATGGTGGTGGTCTTGCCGGAGCCGTTGGGTCCCAGCAGGCCGAAGATCTGGCGCCCGGCGACCTCGAAGTCGAGGTGGTCGACGGCGATGTTGTCGCCGAAGCTCTTGGTCAAACCGCTGCACCGCAGTGCCGGTTGTTCGGTCATGCGAACCTCGTGGTCGCGCCGGCCCCGCCGGCCGGTCTCGGAGAGTCGTTCCGCAGTCTAGTGGTCCGCGGCCGGGATGAAAATGCGCGCATCGCAAGCGGCGTGCAAGCCGGCTGAGCGGTCAGCGGCGCGCGGCGAGCGGCGGCGCGCGGCCGCGCCTCGCCCCCCGCCATCCTTGCAGTACATCAGCGGCGGAATTAGGCTTGGAGAAGTCCCGGCGGCGCCCCCTCTACCTGTCTTTTCGATCCCTTCGGGATCGCACCCAGGCATTCCCATGGAACCCGATAGCTCTGCCGCATCGGGCCGCGCGGCGGCCCGTTCTCCCGTTGTCTATGCCTTCTACGGCGCGGTCGCCACGGCCGTGGTGGCGGCCGGTCTGGCCTATGCCCTGTGGCCGCACGGCGGGGCGCCCGCCGGCGGCCCCGGCGGCGCGCCGGGTGGCGCCTTCGCCACGGGGCCGTCGCCGGTGCAGGTGGTCACAGCGGTCGAGACCATGGCCGCCGAGCCGGTGCGATTGATCGGTGAGGCCGCGCCGCTGCGCGAGGCGGTGGTGGCCGGTGAGGTCGAGGGCCGCGTTGCCGAGCTGCTGGTCGACGAGGGCGACACGGTGCGTGCCGGTGACGTGCTGGCGCGCCT
>JASFRZ010000107.1:0-12655 GCA_050114655.1 Acidobacteriota bacterium | reverse complement strand
ATGAAGGTCCCCCCGGGCGAGTACTTCGTCATGGGGGACAACCGCGAAAACAGCCGCGACTCGCGTTACTGGGGCACCGTGCCGCGCGGTTACATCAAGGGCAAGGCGATGCTGGTGTACTGGTCCTACGAGGCGGACGAGCAGGCGTATGCCACCACCAGCGTGTCCGACAGCCTGACGCAGTTCGGCAACGTGGTCCTGCACTTCTTCACCCGGACCCGCTGGGGCCGGACCTTCCACATCATCGAGTAGCGGGGCGGCGGCCCCGAGCAGCGAGGGGGAAGCGATGAGCGAGCGAACAAAAAGCACGCAGTCGCCGGGCGGCCTGCACCTCGGGCGCGACCAGTCGGGCAAGAACTCCATCCGCGGCCTCATCGCCCTGGTGCTGATCGTCGGCACGGTCTACATCTGTTACAAGTTCATTCCGGTGCGAGCCGCCGCCTACCAATTCAACGACGCGATCAACGACGAGGTGGTGTACGCCAGCGCGCGCCGTACCAACGACGATCAGATCATGCAGAATCTGCTCGAAGAGGCGACCATGCTGAGCCTCCCGATCAAGCGCGAGAACATCACCATCACCCGATCGGGCCGCAAGTACATCATCATCGAGGCGCACTACACGGTCCGCATCGAGCTCGTCGGCGGCTACAACTACGACTGGACCTTCGATCAGAGGCACGAGGGTCCCGTCTACTAGAGGGCGGGCGCAGGGACGACAATCGCCGCGTTGCGCTTCTCGCGTGATGCTCGACGTACCTGAAAGGTACGCCTCCGCTCCCGCTTGGCGTGCGCCTTGCGCTCGCCGCCCCTGCGCACGCCTGGCAGTTAGGGTGAGCGCCTGCAGGTTGGTAGCCCAGGTGTTCGCCTTCTGCCTAGCGCAGGCGGGCGGCGAGCTGTAGGAGGGACTGGACCAGGAAGCGTTGCAGGAAGATGACGGCGACCAGGACGACCAGCGGGGAGAGGTCGATGCCCGGGGTGACGGGAAGGCGGCGGCGGATGGGGCGCAGGATGGGCTCGGTGGTGGAGTAGAGGAACTGCACGATGGGGTTATACGGGCTCGCCTGCACCCAGGAAATGACCGCGCGGGCAAACACCAGGATGAGCAGGAAGGTCAGCCCCATGTTGATGATGTAGGCCGTCGCGTCGATCAAGTTGGCGATTACGAACACCGCATCCTCCCGCGCTCGTGGCGCGTTGCCGTCGACGAGTCCGCTAGGCTCTCTCTCCGAAGATCGCGGTGCCGACGCGGACGATTGTAGCGCCTTCCTCGACCGCCACCTCGAAGTCGCCGCTCATGCCCATCGACAGGCCGAGCGGCGCGAGCTCGGGTGCGCCCGCCACGATGCGATCGCGCAGGTCGCGCAGCGCGGCGAAGTAAGGGCGCGCCGCCTCGGGATCGGGATCGTACGGCGCCATGGTCATGAGGCCCTCGAGGTGCAGGCACTCGGCGGCGGCGACGGCATGGCACAGGGCGGTGATCCCGGCCGCAGCAGCGTCGTCGACCGGTCCTGGGGATGCCTCGGTCTGCACGTAGATCCGCACGGTCCGCTGCGCCGCGGCCGCTGAGGCCGACAGCCGTGGCACCAGCGCCTCGCGGTCGACCGAATGGACGGCATCGAACAGCCGCGCCGCCATTGCCGCCTTGTTGCGCTGCAGCGGGCCGATGAAGTGCCATTCCGGGTCGCCGGAAATCTCCGGAATCTTCGCTTCGGCCTCCTGCACCCGGCTCTCACCGAGGGCGCGCTGGCCTGCGGCCACGGCGGCCTCGATGCGCTCGCGATCGACGCGTTTCGACACCGCCAGCAGGGCGATCTCGCGTGGGTTCCGGCGGGCGCGACGCGCCGCCGCGTCGATGCGTTGCCGTACCGCTTCCAGGTTGTTGCCGATGTCAAGCATGCGAGGCGGATGGTAGCATTCGGGCCGCGATGACCGTGATACCGGCGATTGGTCCGGACGCAGGCGTCGGTGGGGGGATGCGGGCGCCGTCCAGGGCAGTTTTTTCGGCTGCTGAGCGTGCGTTTCCGCGGCGAAACATTCGTAGTGCCGCAAACGTACTAAGAACCCGTGATGGCGGTATAGATGGACCAGGACGACCAGGCCGTCGTGAAGGCGGTCCTCAATGGGCAGCAGCACCGTTTTGCCGAGCTGGTCGATCGATACCAGACGCAGATCGTGAACTACGTTTGTCGCATGTTGGGCAACTACGAGGACGCCGTGGACCTGTCGCAGGACGTTTTCTTGAAAGCGTACTCGGCGCTCGAGAGCTACCGGCCGCAGTACCCTTTCCCGGCCTGGTTGTTCCGTATCGCCCGCAACGCGGCGATCGACGAGATCCGCAAGCGGCGCCTTTCGACCGTTTCGCTCGATGCTCCGATGGAGTTCGACGACGGCAGCACGCCGCGCGAGGTGGAGTCGTCGGGACTCGACCCGGAGGATTCCTACCTCGGCCTGGAGTTTGCCAATCGTATCTCGGCGGCCATCGACGAGTTGCCGGAGAAGTACCGCGAGCCGATCGTTTTGCGCCACGCCGGCGGTCTGTCGTACGACGAGATCGCCGAGGCCATGGAGTTGCCGATCGGCACGGTGAAAACGAGAATCTTCCGGGCGCGCGACGCCTTGCGTCAGTCGCTCGGCGATCTGTTCGACGATGAATCAACGGATCCCCAATCCGGGGCGAAGCAATGAGCAGCAGTGAGCATCCCGATCGCGACAGCCTGAGCGCGTATCTCGAGGAATCGCTCTCGATCGACGCGACCCAGTGGATCAAGCACCACCTGGGCACCTGTGGGCCGTGCCGCGACAAGCTGGAGCAGGAGCGAACCTTTCTGTCCGAGCTCGACAGCCTGCGTGCGGTGCGCGCGCCGAGCGATTTCACCCAGGGTGTGATGGCTCGCGTGGCGCAGTACCCGACCTATCAGCCGCGCCAGGAGGTGCCGTGGCGGCGCTATACGACGCGCGGCTTCGTCGCTGCAGGCGTGCTGCTGGTGATGGCGATCTTCATCGGCTGGATGGTGGCGGTGAGCGGCAGCGGCCAGGGCGTTCAGGTAGGCGCGGGCGCGGGCGCGTTCACCGGCGCGGTCGACTGGACCGTGTGGCTGTGGGAGAACACCAAGGGCACGTTCGATCTTGCCATGCCGATTCTCGAGATCGGGCTGGGCGTGCTACTTGCGGCGGTCGAGTGGATCCGCAACGCGCCGTTCGCCGTCCATCTGGCGATCTTGTTGATCACCGTGGGGCTCAACTACGGCCTCACGCGCATGGTCTTGAACTATCAGCGGCGGCAATGAACCCGGCCGGCGGGCCGGAGATGTGGGCGGGCGAGGAGGATTCGGGAAATGTGGATGACAACCGCACGTAGGGGGCGCGGGGCGGCGCTGCAACGGCTGGGCGTCCTGGGGGCGCTGCTGGTCGCTGCCGTGCTGGCCACGGGTTGCGTGCAGGTGCAGGCCGCCGACAGCGGTTTCGTGATGGGTGGCAACATCGTCATCAGTGAGGGCGAGGTCGCCCGCGACGACGTCGTCGCCGTCGGCGGCAACGTGCGCATCGATGGGCGTGCCACCCGCGACGTGGTGGTGGTCGGCGGCCGGCTGGTGATCAACGGCGAGGCCGAGCGCAACGTTTCCTGTGTCGGCGGAACGCTGGTGCTGGGCCCGCGGGCGCGCGTCGGTCGCGACGTGGTGGTAGTGGGCGGTCACCTGGAGCGCTCCGACTCGGCGCGCATCGGCGGGGAGGTGGTCAACGTCACCGTCGGGCCCATGCAGTGGGTGACGCCCTCGTGGGGCGGCTGGTGGCGGTACAACCCGTTCGCCTGGATCTTCCGCACAACGCAGCTGTTTTACTGGCTGCTGTTCGCACTGGTGACCGTGGCGCTGGTCGGTGACCGCGTGTCGTCCACCTCGCACGCCATCTCGCGCGAGCCGCTGCGCATGGGCGCAATCGGCCTCGTGGCGTTGTTCGCGCTCTTCTTCGGCTTCCTCATCCTGCTGTTGATGTCGTTCCTGATCATCGGCATCCCCTTCCTGCTCGCCCTGATCATGCTGTGGCTCGTGGCGTACATCTTCGGCGTGGTGGCAGCGTTCCAGTCGGTCGGCAGCCGGGTCATGCGGCTGGTCGGCCGCCCCGAGGCGTCGCAGATCGCCATCGTGCTGGCCGGTGGCCTGGTAATGGGCATCCTGCGCTACATGCCGGTATTCGGTGGCTTGCTGTGGTTCGTCGCGTCGCTCGTCGGTCTCGGCGCGGTGTTCGCCACGCGCTTCGGAACCGGTCGGCCGTGGCTGCGACGCGCGGTGCCGCAGTCACACTATGCGCCACCGGCCCCCGAGCCCGCGCCGCCGTCGCCGGAGCCGCCGGCGAGCGGCGGGCCGGAGCAGTTCGACGAGCCGGCCGTGGAAGCCGATGAGCCGGTCTCTTACGAAGAGCCGGCGCAGGACGAGGGCGCACCCGAGGACGGCGAGACGCGCTGACCTCGACGACGCGAGAAGAGGAGCTGTCAGCCCCGCGGCGTCACGCGCGCCGCGGGGCTGATCATCTTTCGTCGTCCGCTTCGATGTCGTCGCCGAACAGCTCGATGGGCGCCACCGGCTCGGCCAGCACAGTGCGCGACTGCCGCAGCACTACCTGCCCCGTCGGTGCACCGCGCGGCTTCTTGACGTGGCGCGCCTCGGTCCAGCGCACGTTCACCTTGGTGGCGCCGCGCGCCCGGCTGAACCACGCTGCCAGAGCAGCGCCTTCGCGCAGGGCGTCGTCGCTCGGCCGCTCGGCGCGCTCAGGATTGCGGATCACCACGTGCGAGCCGGGGCCCTCGGCGTGTAGCCAGAAGTCGTGCGGCGCCGCCAGCTTGTGGGTGAGCTTCTCGTTGCCCTGCGCGCTGCGACCGACGAGGATCTCGCTGCCGTCGCTGGCGGCGTAGGCGGCGACCCCGGCGACGGCGGGGCCGGTGCGGCGGTGCCCGGCGCGCGTCGCGACCGGGAAGGCTTCGGGCTCCTCGCTCGTTGCCGCCGGTTCGTGTGTCCCGCATTCGGGCCGACGCCACTTGCCGGCGATCTTCACGCCCTGCGCGTGGGCGGCGCGCACCAGGTGGAAGCACTCGTCCAGCGTGCGGGCTTCGGCTGCCTGGTCATGCAACGCGGTGAGCGCGGCGATGCGCTCAGCCAGGCGCTTGCGGCGCAAGGAGGTGCGCTCGGCGCTGCGCTCGGCACGCCGCGCGCGCCGGTAGAGGACCTGCGCGTTGTCGACGCGCGACAGCGCCGGGTCGATCGGGATACGGGCCTCCGTCGGCCCCTCGGCGCCGGCGTACGGGTCAGGAACCGTCACCAGCGCGCCGTCGCGCGGCGCGTCGGGATAAGCAAGCAGCAGGTCGGCCCAGCGGCGGTGCCGATCGGCATCGCCGGCGGCCTCAGCATCGTCGGCCACCGCGTCGAAGGTGCGTTGCAGGCGAGCGATACCGAGGTCGAGGCCGGTGGCCAAATCGTCGCGTGCCGCCTGCAGCCCGGTGAGGGTGGCGCGCAGGGGGTAGAAGGCGGCCGCCGCGTCGATCAGCGAAGGGAACAGGTGGGCACGTAGCCCGTCCGGTCCCTCCAGGTGCGCGAGCGGGTAGGGGGCGAGGACGAAACGGCGCGCGGCGGGGAGGGCGGTCATCTCGTCGAGCGGCGCGGGTGCGTAGATCCGCGCCGCCGTCGGCTGCTGGCCGGCACGACGCATCTCGAGCTCGACGGCTCGCTGCAGCTCTTCGCCGTCGCGGTGGCGCCGCGCGGTCTCGCGGGCGACCAGCGGCGACATGCCGGAGACCGAGCGCAGCAGCCCGCGGACCAGCGCATCCTCGTCCGGGAGCGCAAGGAGATGCTCCCAGGTGGCGGGCTCTACCGCTTCCAGCGCCGGCCGCGTATCGGCAGCGGGCGGCGCGTAGGGCTCTCCGAGGGCGGGGCGACCACGTCGCGGTAGCCACAGCGCGCGGATCGCCCCGTCGCCGTCGAGGATGCACACGGTGGCGCGCCGGGGAATGAGCTCGAAGATCACTCGCGGGGCGGTGTCTCCGGCGCAACGCAGCTCGATGACCCGCTCCCCGGGCAGCGCGCGGACCTCTGAGATGCGCCGGCCGACAAGCCCGTTGCGTGCCGCCATGGCGAAACCCGGCGGTCGCTGGGGCGTAGGATGGGAGCCCTGACGCAGGTAGAGGTGCGGCTGATCGGGCTCGCCGGAAAACCATAGTCGCGGGGCGGAGCGGCGCTCCACCGCGAGGATCACGTCGTTCTTCGGTACCGCCCATACCTGCTCGATGCGCTGATCACGCAGGCGCTCGTCGAGCTCGCCGGCAAGTCGCTGTACGACGACCAGGTCCACGGTGTCCTCTGGCGGGCTGCCGAGAATCCCTTTGCGGAGTTTCCGGCGCCCTCCTTGGCAAGAGGAAAAAAAAAGGGCCCCGTGGCAGGTTGCCACGGGGCCGGGATCAATTCACGCGCGCCGCGCGGGACGCGGCTCAGCGCTGCGAACCGGGCTTGAAGTAGTTGGCCCGCAGATCCTCGGTCATCTTGCGCACCTCTCGCGCATAGCGGGCCGGCGGACGGCCGCGCTCCTGCAACAGGCGGTCGAACTTGCTCGGACCGACGTTGTAGGCTGCCAGCGCGTAATCGAGTCCCTGCCCGTCGTAGCGCTGCAGCAGCGAGTGCAGGTACGACGTGCCCAGCAGGATGTTGATCTGCGGATCGGTCAGCAGCCGCTTGCCCTTCCACTCGAGCTCCAGGTCGTCGGCGACCGCCATGGCGGTCGCCGGCCGAAGCTGCATCAAGCCGACCGCACCGGCCTCGGACTCGGCATACACGTCGAAACGGCTCTCGGTGAAGATCATCGCCAGGATCAGCTCGGGCTCGAGGTCGTAGTGGTGGCTCACCTCGATGATGCTGCGGGCGATCTCACGGTGCTTGTAACGGGGGACGTTGATGTTGTGGGCGTCCAGAACGTCGCGGACGCTGGTCTCGACACGAAGCGACTCCAGGGAGGACTCCACGTCGGCCATGGCGGCGTAATGGGACTGGTTCTGGCGTCGCAGCTCGTCCAGCTCGGTGGCTTGGTAGTGCAACGCCTGCACGAGGACGAGGCACAGCCCCATCGACGCGAGCGTCAACCACCGCATTGGACTTCGCATATTGTTGGCTCCTTGTTCCACGCCTGCCCGCACCGGTATCCGCGGCATGGCTCGGGCGTGTTTTTTCGCTTTGGAAACTCGAGAGACAGCCGGCTATGCCGGGACTCTCATCCACCGACACGGATGGGCGGTCGGAATCGACTTGTCAGTGGCCGACTCTCCGAAACTTCACGGGGAGACGTGGTTGGGATCAAGGAAAGTCTAGGGGGCAAAAATGCCAATGGCAAGGATCCCGCGGAGGGTGATTGAGCAGGAATGGTGACCCGCCGGACAATCTGCGTTCTTTTGACTTGAAAGGTTCAATAGTAATCATTGCTATGCAAGAATAGGTGATTTCCGGAGTGTCGGAAGCCGCGAATTCGGGCATCTAGAGGCCCCTCAGGCGTCGAGTTGACAGGTTCCGCATCGCGCCCCGATAATCCCTTGTGACCGAGCTTTTTTTGCGCTTCTGGTCACCCTCGCCGGGTGTGGTCGAAGGGCTCGTTGCGCGCCGCGCGATGGTGTCCGCGACGCCCCCGCCCAGCTTTTGAACCGTCATTAAGGAGATTGCTATGCCCGCCCGTGTGGCCATCAACGGCTTCGGACGAATCGGCCGCAACACGCTGCGCGCAGCGTTCCGCGACAACGCCGACATCGACTTCGTCGCGTTCAACGACCTGACCGATCCCGCCACGCTGGCGCACCTGCTGAAATACGATTCGGTTCACGGGGCTTTCCCCGGGACGGTGGACGTAGGGGACGGGGCGCTGGTGGTCAACGGTGACGAGGTGAAGATCCTCTCCGAGCGCGATCCCGCCAACCTGCCCTGGGGTGAGCTCGGCGTCGACATCGTGATCGAGTCGACCGGGCTGTTTCGCGCCCGCTCCGACGCCCAGAAGCACCTCGACGCGGGCGCCAGGAAGGTGCTCATCTCGGCCCCGGCGAAGGACCCCGACGTCACCGTCTGCCTGGGGGTCAACATCGACGCCTATGATCCCGACGCCCACCACATCATCTCCAACGCCTCCTGCACCACCAACTGCCTCGCGCCGGTCGCCAAGGTCATCAACGAGCAGTTCGGCCTGGCGCGCGGCTGGATGACCACGATTCACGCTTACACCAGCGACCAGCGCATCCAGGATCTGCCGCACAAGGACCTGCGGCGCGCCCGCGCTGCGGCGGTATCGATGATTCCCACCACGACCGGCGCTGCCAAGGCAGTCGGTCTGGTGCTGCCCGAGTTGGTCGGCAAGCTCGACGGCTGCGCGGTGCGCGTGCCGACCCCCAACGTGTCGATGGTCGATCTGGTTGCGGACGTCGACAAGAGCACCTCTGCCGAAGAGGTCAACGAGGCGTTCCGCGCCGCGGCTGCCGGCCCGCTGGCGGGTATTCTGGCGGTGTCGGACGAGCCGCTGGTGTCGATCGACTTCAACGGCAACCCCGCATCCTCGACGGTCGACGCCGGATTCACCAGCGTGGTCGGCGGCAAACTGGTACAGGTCATGTCCTGGTACGACAACGAGATGGGCTACTCGACGCGCCTCAAGGACCTCACCGAGTACGTCGCCGCGCGGATGTAGGGGGCGAAGCCGCGATGAGATCCGCTTCGGCCGCGGCGCTGGCCGAGAAGCTGCACCTCGACGACCTGCAGGTCGACGGCCGCACGGTTCTGGTGCGCGCCGATCTCAATCTGCCGGTGAGCGACGGCGTGGTCAGCGACGACACCCGGCTGCGGGCCACGTTGCCCACGCTCGAGACGCTGCTCGATCGCGGTGCGGCGCTGGTGGTGATGTCCCACCGCGGTCGCCCCAAGGGTGTCTCCGATGCGCGGCTCAGCATGGCGCCGGTGGGCGAGGCGATGCGCGCGGCCCTCGGCCGCGACGTGACCCTGTTGCCCGACTGCGTCGGCGAGGCAGTCGAGGAGGCGGTCGCAGGTCTGCACCGCGGGCAGGTCGTCCTGCTCGAGAACCTGCGCTTCCACCCCGGCGAAACCGCCAACGACGACGACTTCGCGCGCCGCCTCGGCGCGCTCGCCGACATCTATGTCAACGACGCCTTCGGGGCGGCGCACCGCGCGCACGCCTCGACCGTCGGCGTGACGCGCCACGTGCGCGAGGCGGTGGCCGGCCGCCTGATGGCGCTCGAGGTGGAGATGCTGAGCCGGTGTGTCGACGATCCGCAGACGCCTTTCGTGCTGGTCGCCGGAGGCGCCAAGGTGTCCGACAAGCTCGACGCGGTGGCCAACCTGATGCCGCTCGTCGACCGTCTGATCATCGGCGGCGCGATGGCCAACGCGGTGCTCGCCGCGGCCGGCACCGAGATGGGCCGCTCGCGCATCGAGGAGGGCTCGCTGGAGCTCGCTGCCGACCTGCTGGACAAGGCGGCGGGGCACGGCGTCGAGGTAGTACTGCCCGACGACTTCGTTGTCGCGCCCGGCCTCGACGATGCGGATGACGCCCTGGTCGCGCAGCAGGTGCCCGCGGAGGCGATGGCGCTGGACATCGGTCCGGCGAGCGCCGAGCGCTTCGCCGGGGCGCTGACCGACGCCAGCACCGTGCTGTGGAACGGCCCCATGGGGGTGTTCGAGATCGATCGTTTCGCGGTCGGCACGCGACGCGTGGGCGAGGCCATCGGTGCGGTTGCCGGGCGCGGCGGTCTGAGCATCGTCGGCGGCGGGGATACCGTTGCCGCGGTGGCGGCATTCGGTCTGACCGACGATATGAGCCATGTCTCGACCGGTGGCGGCGCTTCGCTCGACCTGCTCAGCGGCGCGCTGTTGCCGGGCATCGCGGCACTTACCGATCGGCAGCGGCAGTGATCGGGCGTGGCCGGCGGCCCGCCCGGGCGAACGGTCTGCAGCGAGGCAAAAGTGCTTCCGTGGTCGAGTAGCAAGGGAATAGGGTCTGCGGATGAATCCGATCGTAGTCGTTTCGAGGGGAGAAGAGACATGAGTGAGCGCACGCCGTTCATCGTCGGCAACTGGAAGATGTTCAAGACGATCCCGCAGGCGCGCGACACGCTCACCGAGCTGCGTGCGGCGGTGCATGACATCAGCGGCGTGGAATGCGGCGTCGCGCCGCCGTTCCCGGCGTTGAACACCGCGCACGACGTGCTCGAGGGCAGCGGCGTCGTGCTGGCGGCGCAGAACCTCTATCCCGAGGACGAGGGCGCCTTCACCGGCGAGGTGTCGGCGCCGATGCTGAAGGCCGCCGGCGTCACCCATGTCATCCTGGGCCATTCCGAGCGCCGCCAGATATTCGGTGAGGGCGACGATTTCGTCGCCCGCAAGGTCGAGGCTGCGCTCGACCACGAGATGGTGCCCATCCTGTGTGTCGGGGAAACACGCGAGCAGCGCGCCGCCGATGACACCGTGGCAGTGGTCACCGCACAGCTCTCCGGCTCGTTGGCTCGCGTCCAGGGCGGCGAGCTGCCGCAGTTGGTGGTCGCCTACGAGCCGGTCTGGGCGATCGGCACCGGCTTGACGGCAACGCCGGAGCAGGCGCAGCAGGTGCATGCCATCATCCGCGACTCTCTCAGCAGCCTGCTCGGCGCGACCAGCGCGGCGATGATCCGCATCCAGTACGGCGGCAGCGTCAAGCCGGACAACGCCGCCGAGTTGCTCGCCCAGCCGGACATCGACGGCGCCCTTGTTGGCGGCGCCAGCCTTGCCCCCGATTCGTTCGCTGCCATCATTCGCGCCGCGGTGGCCGGCTGACCGCGCCGATGGTACATTTCAGGGTGCTGGCGCCGTTCGGCGCCGCGCTTTCCCGGAGCTCGTGCTCGCCCGGCCGGTGTGGCCGCGGCGGTAGCCGGGCGCCGTTGTGAGGTTGTCCAGAAAATGCTTGCAACAATATTGACCTTGCTGCACGTCATGGTGTGTCTCTTCCTGATCTTCGTCGTGCTGCTGCAGTCGGGGCAAGCGGCGGATCTGGCGGGGGCGTTCGGCGGCGGCGGCAGCCAGACCGCCCTGGGCATGCGCGGCGCAGCGACCCTGCTGCAGAAGCTGACCACCTGGTCGGCGATCGTCTTCATGCTCACGTCGCTGAGCCTGGGCATCGTTGGCCGTAGTGACCGCTCGGTGATCGACGACGTCTCGGCACCGGCCGGCGGCCTGCCGGCCCCCAGCACCCAGGCCGCCCCGCCGACCACGCTGCCGGCGACACCGAGCACCGGGGCGGCGACGCCGACCACGTTACCGGCGGCCACGCCGAGCACCGAGGCGGCGACGCCGACGACCTTGCCCTCTCCCGAGGGTGGCTCCGGTCAGCCGGGTGGGCAGGGCGGCGGACGCTGACGTCGCAGAGCAACAACACCTCATGCCGAGGTGGCGGAATTTGGCAGACGCGCATGGTTGAGGGCCATGTGGGCTTTTGCCCGTGGGGGTTCGAGTCCCCCCCTCGGCACTTCGCTCCGCTCCCGCGGGGCGGTTCTCCTCCTGATTCCCTTGCGCAGCGCTGGTATCCTGTGATCAGGCTTTCCTGATCCCTTCCTCGTCCGGGCACAGCGACCGTGGCAATCGACGCCGACACGACATCGCGCCAGGTCATCCTCGCCAAGCCACGCGGCTTCTGCGCCGGCGTGGTGCGCGCGGTCGACATCGTCGATCTGGCGCTGGAGATGTACGGCCCGCCGATCTACGTGCGCCACGAGATCGTCCACAACAAGTACGTGGTGCAGGACTTCGAGGCGCGCGGCGTGGTGTTCGTCGACCACATCCATGAGGTGCCCGACGACTCGGTGGTGATCTTCTCGGCGCACGGGATCCCGCCCGAGGTACGCCAGGAGGCGCAGCGCCGCGGCCTGCGCAGCGTCGACGCCACCTGTCCGCTGGTTACCAAGGTGCATCACGAGGCGCTGCGCTATGTCGAGCAGGGCTATCACATCTTCCTGGTTGGCCATGCCGGCCACGTCGAGGTCGAGGGCACCATGGGCCACGTGCCGCACGACGTCACGCTGGTGCAGACGGAGCAGGAGGCCGAGGTGGTCGAGGGGCCGGAGCACGGCAAGGTCGCGTTCCTGACCCAGACGACGCTGTCGGTCGACGACGTCGCCGGCATCCTCGCCGTCCTCAAGCGCCGCTTCCCGCAGATCGTCGGTCCCGCCAAGGACGACATCTGCTACGCCACCCAGAACCGCCAGGACGCCGTCAAACGCATGGTTTCCGACGTCGACGCCGTGTTCGTCGTCGGCGCCCCCAATTCGTCGAACTCCAACCGTCTGGTCGAGGTCGCCAAGGCCGAAGGACTGCCCGCCTACCTGGTGCAGACGCGCGACGAGCTGCGCCCGGAGTGGCTCGCGGGCGTCGCGACCGTCGGTGTCACGGCCGGCGCGTCGGCTCCCGAAACGCTGGTGATGGACATCGTCGAGGCGCTGCGCGGCCCCACCGGCATCGTGCGCCCGCTCGACGGCCCGGAAGAGCGCGTGCACTTCCCGCTGCCGGTCGAGTTCGTCGAGGAGTTCGACCGCCGCGAGATCGATCCCGAGACGGCGATCGAGGGATTTCGCCAGAGGTGGTACATACCCGCAGTGGAG
>JASFRZ010000106.1:0-12655 GCA_050114655.1 Acidobacteriota bacterium | reverse complement strand
CCGGTCGCGAAGCTCTCGATGGCGGCCTTGGTGCCCGCATCTTCGAGATCCTGCATCACCTCGTGGCGATACAGGATGGTCTCGAGATCCAGAGGGCCGCTATGAAAGACGGGGCGTAGGTCGTATTCGCTCTTGTCGCTGGTGACGGCTGCGACGATCCGATCGAGATTGAGATCGTCGAAGAACGCTGGCGCTTCCCGAGTCTCCCCCACCTCGGACGCCCGCCCGCCCGGGAAGAGAATGCTCTCGAAGCTCAGCGGCGGCATGGCGCGGCGTCTGCTTGGCATGGGCACTCCTACTCAGACGAATGTCGAAGTAGGAGTCATCAGCCTGTACCGCAGGCGCGTTTTGTGGGCGGACTCCATCGCCACCGCTCGATGTCTCGATCGTGCCACGGCGCGCGGGTGCCGGGCAAGCAGATGCCGCGCCCGGCAGGGTCTCGTCTCAAGCCACGCCCTGCACGCGCGCCCGCTTGAGCTCCTGGATGCGATCGCGCAGGGTCGCGGCGCGCTCGAAGTCGAGCGCCTCGGCGGCCTCGTGCATCTGCTTGTCGAGCTCCTCGAGCTTGCGCTCCAGCGCCTCTTCCGACAGCAGCAGCGAGGTGTCGACCTCCGAGAGGTCGATGTAGTCCTTGTCGAAGAACTCGCCGAAGGCGTCGGAGATGCGCTTGACCACCGTCTCCGGCGTGATGCCGTGCTCCTCGTTGAACTCCTGCTGGCGGGTGCGGCGGCGGTCGGTCTCGTCGATCGCCTCGCGCATCGAGCGGGTGATCTTGTCGGCGTACAGGATGACGCGACCCTCGACGTTACGCGCCGCGCGCCCGGAGGTCTGCACCAGCGAGGTGGTGGAGCGCAGGAAGCCTTCCTTGTCGGCGTCGAGCACGGCAACCAGCGTGACCTCGGGTAGGTCGAGCCCTTCGCGCAGCAGGTTGACCCCGACCAGCGCGTCGAAGTCGCCGGCGCGGAAGTCGCGCAGCAGCTTGACGCGGTCGAGCGTGTCGACGTCGGCGTGCAGGTAACGCACGCGCACGCCGAGGTCGCGGTAGTAGGCGGTGAGCTCCTCGGCCATGCGCTTGGTCAGCGTGGTGATCAGCACGCGCTCCTTGCGTTCGGCGCGCTGGCGCACCTCGTCGAGCAGGTCGTCGACCTGGCCGCGGGCGGGACGCACCTCGATCTCCGGATCGGTCAGGCCGGTGGGACGGATGACCTGCTCGACCACCACGCCGCCCGACATGTCGAGCTCGTAGGGACCCGGGGTGGCCGACACGTAGATCGTCTGATCGACCAGATCCTCGAACTCCGCGAAGGTCAGCGGCCGGTTGTCGAGCGCCGACGGCAGACGGAAGCCGTGCTCCACCAGGTTGAGCTTGCGCGAGCGGTCGCCCTCGTACATGCCGCGTAGCTGCGGCACCGTCATGTGCGATTCGTCGATCACCACCATGTAGTTGCTCGGCATGTACTCGATCAGCGTCGGCGGCGGCTCGCCGGCGGCGCGCCCGGTGATGTGGCGCGAGTAATTCTCGATGCCGTGGCAGTAGCCGATGGTGCGCATCATCTCGAGATCGAAGCTGGTGCGCTGGTGCAGCCGTTGTGCCTCGAGCAGCTTACCCTCCTGCTGCAGGACGCCGAGGTGCTCGTCGAGCTCACGACGGATCGACTCGATGGCCTCCAGCCGGCTTTCGTTGGTTGTTACGTAGTGGCTGCCCGGGTACAGCGAGATGCTGTCGAAGCTCGATTCCACGTCGCCGAAAAGCGGGTCGATGCTCGACAGCTCGGCGATGACGTCGTCTTCCAGAACCACGCGCAGCGCGTCCTGGCCATAGGCGGGGAAGATCTCGATGTCGTTGCCGCGCACGCGGAACTTGCCGCGCTCGAGGTCACCCGAAGTACGGCTGTAATGCACGTCCACCAGGCGGCGCAGGAACTTCTGCCGCACCATCCGGTCGCCCACTGCCAGCGGCACCAGCATGCCGTAGTAGGCCTCCGGCGACCCCAGGCCGTAGATGCACGACACCGAGGCGACAATCACCACGTCCCGCCGCTCGAACAGCGCCCGCGTCGCCGCGTGCCGCAGCCGGTCGATCTCCTCGTTGATCAGCGTCTCCTTGGCGATGTAGGTGTCCGTAGAGGGGATGTACGCCTCGGGCTGGTAGTAGTCGTAGTAGGAGACGAAATACTCCACCGCATTGTTGGGGAAGAACTCCTTGAACTCCTGGTAGAGCTGTGCCGCGAGCGTCTTGTTATGGGCGATCACCAGCGTCGGGCGCTGTACCGCCTCGATCACCTTGGCGACGGTGAAGGTCTTCCCCGAGCCGGTGACACCCAGCAGCGTTTGATGGGCTTGTCCACCCTCGAGCCCATCCACCAGCCCCTGGATGGCGTCGGGCTGGTCGCCCTGGGGCTCGAACGCGGATTCGACGACGAAGCGGTTCACGCCAAGGCGCGGAAGGCGTCGGCCACCTTGTCGAGGGCGTCTCGCAGCTGATCCATCTCGACCGCGAAGGAGACGCGCAGGTAACCGTCGCGCCCGAAGGCCGCCCCGGCGACCGTGACCACGTGCACCGTGTCGATGAGGTGAGTGGCGAGCTCATAGGAGCTGGTGATCTCGTCGTTGAACAGCTCGGACACGTTGGGAAAGGCGTAGAAAGCCCCCATCGGCTGGGCGCAGTCGACGCCCGGCATCGAGCGCAGGCGTTTGAGCACCAATTCGCGCCGTTCCGTGAACGCGGCCAGCATCTCGGCCACCGAAGACTGATCGCCGCTGACGGCCTCGAGCGCGGCCCATTGACTGATCGACGCCGCGTTGCTGGTCAGGTGGCTTTGCAGCCTCGCCATCGCCTTGATCAGCTCGCGTGGCCCGGCAGCCCAACCGATGCGCCAACCGGTCATCGCCCAGGTCTTGGAAACCGAGCCGATCATCAGCGTGACCTTCTTGGCCTCCTTGCCGAGGCTCAGCGGCGCGCCGTGGGTAGCGCCGTCGTACAGGAAGCGGTCGTAGGTTTCGTCGAACACGATCACCAGGTCGCGATCGATGGCGACCCGCGCGATATCCTCCAGCACCTGTACCGGAATCACCGCCCCGGTCGGATTGCAGGGCGTATTGAGGACGATTGCCTTGGTGCGATCGGTAACCGCAGCGGCAATCTGCTCGGCGGTGATGACGAAGTCGTTGTCCTCGTCGGCGTCGACGAACACCGGCCGGCCGCCGGCGATGCGCACCTGCTCGGGGAACGAGACCCAGTACGGCGTCGGGATGATGACCTCGTCGCCATCCTGCACCAGCGCCTGGAAGGCGGCGTACAGGGCTTGTTTGCCGCCGCAGGTGACCAGCACCTCCTCGCGGTCGTACTCGATGCCGTAGGTCGCCCGGTAGTGACCCGCAATCGCGTCGCGCAGCTCGGGGATGCCTGCGTTCGCGGTGTAGCGCGTCTTGCCGTCTTCGATCGCGGCGATGCCCGCGGCACAGATGTTCTCGGGCGTGCCGAAGTCGGGCAGCCCCTGCCCCAGGTCGATCACGTCGATGCCCTGAGCCTTGAGCCGCGCTGCCTTGTCCGCCGCGGCGAGTGTCGCCGACGGACTTATTTGCGCCAATCGCTTGACGATTTGCATGCCGCCAGAATCCTTCCTAGGTGCCTTCTACCGGCCCATTTTCGCCGCCAGTCGGGATTCCACCTGCGGCGGCACCAATCCTGCGATCGAGCCGCCGAAGGAGAAAACCTCCTTGACCAGGCTCGACGATACGAACGTGAACTCCTCGTGCGGGACCATGAACAGCGTCTCGATGTCCTCGTAAAGACGCCGGTTCATCAACGCCATCTGCAGCTCGTACTCGAAGTCTGTCGGCGCCCGCAGGCCGCGAACGATGGCGTGCGCACCCAGCCGCTCGGCGAACTCCACCAACAAGCCGTCGTAGGCCTGTACCTCGACGGCGTCGTCACCCCGATAGATCTCCTCGATCATGTCGACGCGCTCGTCGACACTGAACAGCGGCTCTTTCTGCGGGTTCTGCAGGATGCCGATGACCACCTTGTCGAACAGGGCTTTGCAGCGTTCGACGATGTCGACGTGGCCGTTGGTCATCGGGTCGAACGAGCCGGGATACACGGCGATACGATCCATGGTGAACTCGAGAATCAGGGGCGGACGGTCGTACACCCGGCGTCGCCGGGCGCAGCCTCACGGCCCGTCAAGTATACCGAAGAACGCGAATGAAGTATCGCCGACCTCGACTGTCCGCCGTGCCTCCCAGCCATCCGGAATCCGCGGTGGGGTCGCGGCGCGGTGCTCGAGGATCGCCACGCCTTCGGCCGCCATCAGTCCGACCCCGCGCAGGTCCTGCAAACAGGTGTGAGCCTCTTGCCAGTCGTAGGGTGGATCGAAGAAGGCGATGTCGAACACCATGCGCTGCTCCACGAGACGCGCAACCGCCGCCTTCCACGCTGCCCGCACCACCGTGGCACGCTCCTCGAGGCCGCACATCTGCAGGTTGGCGCGCAACACGTCTGCGACCCGCGTACTGCCCTCGACGAAGGCAGCGTGGCGCGCTCCGCGGCTGAGCGCCTCGATGCCGACCGCACCGGAGCCGGCGAAAGCGTCGAGGAACACCGCGTCGTTGACGCGTGGGGCGAGCACGTTGAATAGCGTCTCCCGCGCCCGGTCCGAGGTCGGCCGCAGGCCCGGCGCGGACGGCACGGCGAGCCGCCGCCCCTTGAACTCGCCGGCGATGATCCGGACGCTCATCCGGCGCGCAGCACGGCGAAGCGCCGCTGCCAGTAGGCGCGCACCCGCTCGCGGTAAGCGCAACTCTCGGGGTCGTCGGCGCGCGCCAGCCGATGCGCCTCGGCGCGGGTCGCCTTGAGCCAGCGGTGATCGCGCAGCGGGTCGCCGACGCGCAGCGCGGCAAGGCCCGCCTGGCGCGTGCCGAGCACCTCGCCCGGGCCGCGGAGTAGCAGATCCTGCTCTGCGAGCACGAAGCCGTCGTTGGTGGCGACGATCGCTCGCAGACGCCGGTCGGCCATCGCCGACAGCGGCGGGTGGGCGATAAACAGACAACTCGAGGGCAGCTCCCCCCTCCCCACGCGGCCACGTAGCTGGTGCAGCTGGGCAAGGCCGAAGCTCTCCGCGTGACCGACAACCATCAGGGTGGCGTTGGGGACGTCGACGCCGACCTCGATGACCGTCGTCGCGGCGAGCACGTCGGTCTGGCCCTGAACGAATGCCTGCATGGCGGCGAGCTTCTCCCCGTTGCTCTGGGAGCCGTGGACCAGGCCCACGGTAACGTCCGGCAACTGGCGGCGCAGGTCGGACTCCAGCCGCACTGCGGCGGCGAGCTCGTCGTCGCCAACCTCGATGCGCGGCGCTACGACGTAGGCCTGCTCGCCGCGCGCCGCGGCCTCGCGCAGCAGCTTGACCACCCTACCCCACTGTTGTGCCGGCATCACCTCCGAGTCCACCGGTCGGCGCCCGGGTGGCAAGTCGGGGATGGTGCAGACGTCGAGATCCCCGTACAGCGTCAGCGCCAGGGAGCGCGGGATCGGCGTCGCGGTCATCACCAGGAGGTCGGCCAGGGTGCCGTCCGCTCCCGCTCCCTTGTCGCGCAGAGCGGCACGCTGGCGCACCCCGAAACGATGCTGCTCGTCGACCACCGCGAGACCCAGGTCGGCAAAGCGCACCGTCTCCTCGATGAGCGCATGGGTACCGACCACCAACGGCAGGCTGCCGTCGGCCAGGCCTGCGAGGATGCCCTCACGCGCGGTCGTCGGCGTGCTGCCGGTGAGGCAGGCGATCGGCACGCCGCGCGCCGCCGCCCAGGGCGTCAGGGACGACAGGTGCTGGCGAGCCAGGATCTCGGTGGGCGCCATCAACGCCGCCTGGCAGCCGCTCGCCGCCGCTGCCAGCATCGCACAGCCCGCCACCACGGTCTTCCCGCAACCGACGTCGCCCTGCAGTAAACGGTGCATCGGCGCCGGCGCGCGCAGGTCGGTGAGTACCTGCTCGACTGCCGACTGCTGGCCGACGGTGAGCACGAAAGGGAGCTCGTCGATAATCGCCTCGACGGTCGCCGGGGTGAACGCCCGCGCCACGCCGCGCTCGCGCCCACCCGCGCCCGGTCGTTGCAGCTGCAGCGCGGTCTGAAAGGCGAGGAACTCCTCGCACACAAGGCGCCGGTGGGCGGGGGAGCGGCTCTCGTTGTAGACCGCGACGTCGGCGTCGTCGGGTGGATCGTGCAGGTGACGCAGCGCGTCGCGGCGTTCGAGCAGGCCGAACGCCTGCCGTGAGCGCTCGGGCAGGGACTCCGGCACCTCGCCGACGGCTTGCAACGCCGCTGCGATCAACCGCCGCAGAAGCGCCGGGCCGAGCTTGCCGATGCGGCGGTAGATCGGCACCAGCCGCCCTACGTGCAGGCCGGGCACCGGATCGTCGTCGCCGTCTTCGCCCGGCGCGGTCGCGTCACCGGCGTCCCGCTCGCTCTTCTCGAATACCGGATTGGCGAGCTGCAGCTTGCCGTCGTGCTCGCCTACCTTGCCGTAAAGCCACACCTCGTCGTCGACGTGCAGCGAGTTGGCGACGTAGGGCTGCTGGAACCACACCACCCGCAGCTTGCCGCTGGCGTCGCTCACCGTCGCCTCGACCCGACCGCGCCGGCCCCGCCCGACCCGGCGACAGCGCTCGACGACCACCCGCAAGGCGCAGCTCTGTCCGCGCACCAGCTGCGCCACCGGCACCACCGTCGCCCGGTCCTCATAGCGGAACGGCAGGTACAGCAGCAGATCCTCGACCGTGTCGATGCCTGCCGCGGCCAGCAGGGAGGCCCGTGCCGGCCCCACGCCGGGCACCCGGATGACCGCGTCGTGCAGCTGCAGGCGCCGATCTAGAATGTCCTTCATGATCCGCAATCCCTCCGGTGAGACCGAGTCCAGTCCACGTTCGCACATTCTGCTCGCCGCCGCCGTGCCCTTCGAGCTGCGGCCGTTCGCCCGCCGCCTCGGCCTGGAGGCGCCGGCTTCGGCGATCGCCCACGGCAAGCACGGAGAGCGCCACGTGTCGCTGCTTTCGGCCGGCATGGGGCGGCCCGGTGACGACACCTTCGCCGCCGCGCTGCACGACCTGCGCCCCGGCGCGGTGATCAACATCGGCATAGCCGGCGCGCTCGACGAAGAGCACCCGGCGGGATCGACGTGGCTGGTGGATCAGTGGCACCGGCCGCAGCCGCCGCATGAGCTGGCCGCGCGCGCCGACGAGGCGCTGTGCGCGGAGCTTGCCGGGCTGCTCGACGGCGCCGGCCTCGACTGGGGCCGGGCACGCGCCGTGATGGTCGATCACCCGCTGCACGATACCGCCGAGCGCGATCGCATCCGCGCGGGCACCGGTGCCCACCTGGTTGAAATGGAGGGCGCTGCCTGGGCCGGCATCGCCGCTGCCGCAGGGGTGCCCTTCGCCGCCGTCCGGGTGGTGTCGGATCACGCCAACCGGCCGCTGCCCGGGCCGCGCCCCAAGGGTGGTCGGCGCGCCTGGCTCATGCGCGACGACGGATCGGTACGCAAGCACCGCCTGGCGCTGGCGATGCTGTTCTCCGGCGCCTGGATGCGCCCACGCCACCACCTGTCCGAGGTCAAGGCGGCCGGCGGGCAATTCCGACGGGCGATGGAGGGGCTCGAGGGGGTTGCCGACGCCCTTTTGCCGGCGGCGCGCTGAGCGCTCGGTTTCAGTAACGCCCGTTGAAGTAGTCGTCGAGGATGACCGCGTGGTCGAAGACGATCGGCGCCGGCAGCTCGTCGCGCGCGCACACACGCGCGGTAGCCGCGTCGCTTCCGCCCCGCGGCGTTCCCCCGGCGCGGCCGAGGAACACCACCGAAACCGTGTGCGACCGCGGGTCGCGCGCCGGATCGGAATAGACGTGCAGTTGCCGCACCAGCTCGACGTCGAGGCCGGTCTCCTCGCGCGCCTCGCGCACCGCTGCCTGCTCGACTGTTTCGCCGTACTCGACGAAGCCGCCCGGCAGCGCCCAGCCGTGCGGCCGGTTGCGGCGCTCGACCAGGACGATGCCGCCGGCCTTCATCTCGATGATCACGTCGACGGTGAGCGCCGGTCCTCTGCCGTCTGCAGGTGCCATGTCAGGAGTGTGCCCGAGTAGCGGGCGGGGCGCCATTACCCGGACACACTCTTAGGCCCCCGGCAGCAGCAGGTAGCGCAACGCGAAGACCACGCCGAGTCCCCAGATGATCGGCGCGATCTCACGCGCGCGGCCGCCCACGGCCTTGGCGCCGATGTAGGTGGCGACGCCCACGGCCAGGCCGCTGGAGACGCTGAAGGTCAGCGGGATGGCGAGGGTGGTGACGAAGGCGGCGATACTCTCTCCGGGATCGTCCCAGTCGAGCCGGCCGAGCCCGGCGGCCATCAGCGAGCCGACGATGATCAGCGCCGGCGCGGTGGCGAAAGTGGGCACCGCGGCGAGCGCCGGGACGAAGAACATCGCGCCGCAGAAGCCCGCAGCCACCACCATGTTGGCGAGCCCGGTGCGCGCCCCCGAAGCAATGCCGGCGGCGCTCTCGATGTAGGTAGTCACCGGCGAGCTGCCGAGCGCCGCACCGGTGACGGTGGCTGCCGCATCGGCGGTCATCGCGCGTACGTCACGCGGCAGGTGGCCCTTCTCATCCATGAAGCCGCCCTGCACACCGACGCCTACCAGCGTTCCCATGGTGTCGAAGAAGTCGACGAACAGCAGCGCTACGAGGATGTCGAGAAACCGCCAGTCGAGCGCGCCGAGCAGATCCCAGCGCAGGAAAGTGGCGCGTGCCTGCGGCGTCGCCACCCAGGCGGCAGGCGCGTCGATGTCGCCGACGATCACCGCGCCGACGGTGGTCAGCAGGATGCCGAGCAGCAGCGCGCCGGGAACGCGTCGCACCCACAGGCCGGCGGTGATCAGCAATCCGACGAGGGCCACGACCACCTGCGGCGTGCGCAGGTCGCCGAGACCGACCAGCGTCGCCGGGTTGTCGACCACGATGCCCGCCCCCTGCAGGCCGAGAAAGGCGATGAACACACCGATGCCGGCGGAGACCGCGAGTTGCAGGGTGTCGGGGATGGCGCGCATCACCTTGCTGCGCACCTCCAGCCAGGTTGCGAGCAGGAACAGTACGCCCGACCAGCCGACCAGCCCGAGGGCCACGCGCCAGGCGCGATCAGGATCACCCGGGCCGATGGCGGTGGCCACCGCCGGCACTACCGAGAAGCTGAAGTAGGCGTTCATCCCCATGCCCGGCGCCAGGGCGAACGGATAATTGGCCAGCAGCGCCATCAGCAGGGTTCCGACGGCCGCGGATACGCAGGTGGCGAACACCGCGTCGGCGAACGGGATACCGGCCTGCTGAAGCATGTTGGCGTTGACCACGACGATGTACGACATGGTCACGAACGTGGTCAGCCCGCCGCGCAACTCGCCGCCGATCGTGCTGCCGGCGTCGGTCACGCCGAACCAGCGGTCGAGACTCCCGCCGCCCGAGCGCGCGGCGGGCAGCGTCACCTCAGTGGAGCTGCACGGAAACGAGCTGCGACACGCCGCTCTCCTGCATCGTCACGCCGTACAGCAGGTCGGCGATCTCCATCGTGCGCTTGTTGTGGGTGATGAGGATGAACTGCGTGCGGTTTTCGAACGAGTGCAGCGCGCGCAGGAAGCGATCGACGTTCACCTCGTCGAGCGCGGCGTCGGCCTCATCGAGGATGCAGAAGGCGGTCGGGCGGTACTCGAAGATGGCGAACAGCAGCGACAGCGCGACCAGTGTGCGTTCGCCGCCCGACAGCAGGCGGATGTTCTGCAGCTTCTTGCCCGGCGGCTGCGCGAAGATCTCGATGCCGGTGTTGAGCGGGTCTTCGGGGTCCTCCAGCCGCATGCCGGCCTTACCGCCGCCGAAAAGCTGCCGGAAGATGCGGTTGAAGTAGCCGTTGATCGACTCGAAACACTCCGTGAAGCGCTTGATGCAGTCCTCGTCGATGCGACGAATCGCTTCCTCGAGGTTGCCGGCGGCGCCCTTGAGATCCTTGCGCTGCTTGCCGAGGTCCTCGTGGCGCTCCTCCTGCTCCTCGAAGTCCTCGTAGGCCATCAGGTTGACCGGTCCGAGCCGGTCGATCTTGGCCTGCACGTCGGAGATCATCGCGCGCAGCTGACGCGCGTCGAGCGCCTCGAGATCGATGACATCGTCCTTCTTCCTGCGCTTCTTTCCCTCGGCCTCGTCGTCTCCTTCGGCTTCCACAGGCCCCTGCTCGAGCAACCGGTCGGGCTCCAGGTTGAGCCGCTCGCGGATCTGGCCTTCGATATGGGTGCCTTCCACGCGCAGCTCCGCGGCCTCGATTTCCAGCTTGCCGCGCGCGTCGTGCGCCTGCTCGACCTCGTCACGCGCCTGTGCTTGTGCCGCCTCGAGCCCGGCGGCCTCGGCCTCGGCGGCCTTGTCGTCGCTGCCGGCATGCTCCAGGTCGGCCTCCAGCTCGACGCCGCGCTTGGCGACCTCGTCGGCCTGTCGGCGCGCCTCCGCGGCGCTCTTGGCCGCTGCCTCGGTGGCTTCACGCAGGCTCTTGACCTCCGCCAACGTACGCTCGCGCTCGGCCTGCAGCCGCCGGCATGCCGCCTGCGACACGGCGAGCTCCTGGCGCGCAGCCTCCGCCTGCGCCGTCGCGGCACGCGCAGCGGTGGCCGCGCGGTCACGATGCTCCCGCGCCGCCAGCTCCTCCGGCGAGGTGACCTCGGGCTCGGTGGGCTTGTCGGCCTCGCTCGGCGCCTTCGCCGTCGGCTCCGCGGCGACGTCCTCGAGTGCCGCGAGGCGGGCCTGGCGGCCGCGGACGCGCACCTCCACACCGCACGCCCAGCACGAGCCGCTGCGATCGACGAACGCGTGCCCGGGGTACTCGCGCGCCAGCCGCGGCGCGTCGGCGGGATCGGTTACCAGCCAGGTATCGTGCAACAGCGCGCCGACGACCGCCTTGGCGGTCTCGGTGCGCCCGTCCACGCGCTCGCCCAGCGGACCGATGACGCCGTCGGCCGCCGGCGGCGGGGACGCGAACCCCGCCTCGGGGCGGCGTAGCGCGCGTACTCGCCGGTTGCCGTCGAGGCTCTCGTCGAGCCAGTCGCCCAGCTTGCTGTCCGGCAGAACCAGGGCGTCCAGCAGGTCGCCGAGCGCCAGGCTGAGCGGCGGAAAGTCGTCCTTCTCCACTACCAGGTCGGCGGACAGTGCGCGCGGCTCGCCGTCGTCCTCGGGCACGCTCGCCGCCGGTCTCATCGCCAGATCGAGCCGGCGACGTGCCGTTTCGAGATCCTCCTCGGCCTCGGTCAGAACCTGTCGCGCGGTTTCGGCGGCAACGTCGCACTGACGCGCCACCTCCTCACGTCGACCCTGCAGCCCGCGCGCCTCTTCGAGGCGCTCGGCGAGATCCTCGGCCCGCCGCTCGAGCTCGGCGAGGCGTTCCCGCGCGAAGCTGCCGCGGTCCTCCTGGCGCTGCGCTTCGGCGCGCAGGCGCTCCTGCTCGAGCTGGTTCTGATACAGCCGCTGGCGGCGCTCCTGCTCGGCCTGGCGGCTGGCCCGCAACGCGGTGCGCGCGGCATCGAGTTTCTCGCTGGCGCTGGTGAGCTTCTCGCGTGCCGTCTCCTCGGCCGCCGCAGCGGCGGCCATCGCCGCCGCAGCGAGCTTGGCACGGTGGCGCGCCTCCCACAGCTCGCCGTGCAGCCAGGCACGCTCCAGCCGGCGCTGCTCGGCGCGCAGTTTCTTGTAGCGGCGTGCACGACCTGCCTGGCGCTTGAGGCTGCGCATCTGACGCCCGACCTCCTGATAGATGTCGTCGATGCGCGCCAGATCCTGGGCTGTTGCCTCGAGCTTGAGCTGCGTCAGGTGGCGACGTTGGCGGTACAGCGTGATGCCGGCGGCCTCCTCCAGGGGGCCACGGCGCTCCAGCGAGCTCGCCGACAGAATCTGGTCGATCTTGCCCTGACCGATGAGGAAACAGGCGCGTGCACCCAGACCCGTGCCCGCCAGACGCTCACGGATGTCGCGCAGGCGGCACTTGCGGCCGTTCAGCAGGTATTCGGAATCGCCGGAACGGAACAGGCGCCGCGTGATCTTGAGCAGGCCCTCCTCTTCTTCGCCGGGCTCTTCCGCGTCCTCGACGGCGGAGACGTCCACGTCGGCGCTGGTGTCGATCTCGATTTCGCCGGAGGTGTCGATGGCGATGCCTTCACCGGCGTCGACCGCGTTGGAATCGGCGGCATCCCGCCCGGCACCATTGCCGTTACCGTTGCCGTTCGATCCCTTGCCGTTGCTGCCGTTGCCACCCGCGGCGGCGCCGGATTCCGCCGCCAACTCGGTGATCGAACGTCCCTTGCCGTTGCCGTTCCCCTTGCCGTTGCCGTTACCGCCCGGCATGGCCGCGGCGGCAGCTTCGAGCTCGGCGAGCGGGTCGAATCCACCTGTGTCGCCGTAGGCGTCGTTGGTCAGGTGCAAGGTAACCTCGGCGAGGCCGATTGCCTTGCGCGTCGCGGTCCCCTGGAAGATGACGTCCTGCATGCGCTGCGCACGCAGCGCGCGCGTGCTCTGCTCTCCCAGGACCCACAGGATGGCGTCGGAGATGTTGCTCTTGCCGCACCCGTTGGGGCCTACGACCGCGGTGATGCC
>JASFRZ010000105.1:0-12691 GCA_050114655.1 Acidobacteriota bacterium | reverse complement strand
GTTCGCTGCTCACCGCGCCCGGCACTTCGACCTGGTGCAGGTGGTCGAGCGCCATGTCGACCGCGGCCCAGTTGCGCCGCACGACCTCGTCGCCCTTCTTGGTGTAGGTCTTCTTGATGGCGTTCTTGATGCACTCGATCGCCTCGTCGCGCGGCAGCACGCCGGAAAGGGCGAAGAAGCACGTCTGCATGATGGTGTTGATGCGCTTGCCCATGCCCGCTTGCTCGGCCACCGGCATGGCATCGATCACCCAGAACTGCAGCTTCTTGTCGAGGATCTGCTCCTGTACCTCACGCGGCAGTCGATCCCAGACCTCGTCGGCGGGGTAGGGCGAGTTGAGCAGGAACACCGCGCCGTCGTCGGCATAGTCGAGCACGTCGATGCGTTCGAGGAAGCCGAACTGGTGGCAGGCGACGAAGCTCGCCTTCTTGATCAGATAGGTCGAGCGGATCGGCCGCGGCCCGAAGCGCAGGTGGGAGATGGTCATCGCGCCGGACTTCTTGGAGTCGTAGACGAAGTAGCCCTGCACGTAGTGGCTGGTCTCGTCGCCGATGATCTTGATCGAGTTCTTGTTGGCGCCCACGGTGCCGTCGGCGCCGAGGCCGAAGAACACCGCGCGCACCACGTCGTCGGGTTCGATGTCCATCTCGGCGTCGAAGTCGAGTGACAGCTTCGACACGTCGTCGACGATGCCGACGGTGAAGCGGCGACGAGGCTGCTCACCGGCGAGCTCATCGAACACCGATTTGACCATCGCCGGGGTGAACTCCTTGCTCGACAGCCCATAGCGGCCGCCGACCACCACCGGGCGCTCCGACAGCACCGCCGGATCCGCGGCGAAGGCCTCCTCGATCGCCGTCACCACGTCGAGGTAGAGCGGCTCGCCCAGCGATCCGGGCTCCTTGGTGCGATCGAGGACGCCGAGGGACCGCACCGTCGGCGGCAGCGCGGCGACGAAGCGGTCGAACGAGAACGGTCGGTACAGTCGCACGTTGATGACGCCGACCTTGTCGCCCTGCGCCGCCATCCAGTCGACTGTCTCGGCGGCTGTCTCGGCGGCCGAGCCGATGATCACCAGCACGCGCTCGGCCTCCGGGTGACCGGTGTACTCGAAGGGCGCGTATGTGCGTCCGGTGAGCTCGGCGAAGCGCTGCAGCACGCGGTCGAAGATCTCCGGCGCCGCTTCGTAGTACGGGTTGCAGGACTCGCGCGCCTGGAAGAACACGTCGGGATTCTGCGCGGTGCCGCGCAGTTGCGGCGCGTCGGGGGTGAGGCCGCGGGCGCGGTGCGCGTCGATTGCCTCCTGCGAGACCATGGCGCGCAGGTCGTCGTCCGACAGCAGCTCGATCTTGGCAATCTCGTGTGAGGTACGGAAGCCGTCGAAGAAGTGCAGGTAAGGGACGCGGCTCTCGAGCGACGCGGCGGTGCCGATGCACGCCATGTCGTGCGCCTCCTGCACGTTGCGCGACGCCAGCAGCGCAAAGCCGGTCTGGCGGCAGGCCATGACGTCGGAGTGATCGCAGAAGATGGACAGCGCGTGGGTCGAGACGGTGCGCGCCGCCACGTGCATGCAGTAGGAGGTGAGCTCGCCGGCGACCTTGTACATGTTGGGGATCATCAACAGGAGGCCCTGCGAGGCGGTAAACGTGGTCGCCAGGGCACCGCCCTGCAGCGCGCCGTGCACCGCGCCGGCGGCACCGGCCTCCGATTGCAGCTCGGCCACCGTCGGCACGTTGCCCCAGATGTTGGGAACGCCCTTGGCTGCCCAGTCGTCGGCCCACTCACCCATCGGTGACGAGGGGGTAATCGGGTAAATCGCCGCGATTTCGTTGATCCGGTAGGCTGCGGAGGCGGCCGCCTCGTTGCCGTCGATTGTTACCGTCTGTCGTTCTTGCATCTCGCGTCCTCTTCGCACCGTTGCCGGTCGAAAACCACCGGCTACAATTCGGAGTCTCCCATCGGCTTTGAGCGAAATCAAACGTCCACGTCTGATTTAAAATCCGGCCACGGGAGTCTAGAATCCACTCACCTGCAATACACGATCCGCGCGCGCCGGGCGCGGTCGGTCGTGGGGGCTCGCTCCACGGCCCGTCCGGGCTCGGCTCGCCAGTCCATGGAGTCATTCGATGCGACGAGCTGTGCCGATTCTGCTGATCGCCCTCCTGGTTTCCGGCGCCCTGGCCGGTGTTCAGGCCGCCCCTTCGGGACAAGGGGAGCAGCAAGCCGAACAGGAGCAGGGGCCGCGCCCGATGACCGTCGACGACGCGCTCGACATGATCAGCGTCGGCGGCGCGTTGATGTCTCCCGACGGCGAGTGGGTGCTGTTCTCCCGTCGCGAGCTCGACTGGGAAGAGAACGAGTACAAGACCACCTGGCACATGATCCCGGCGGCCGGCGGCGATTCGTTCGAGTACATCGGCGAGGAGGGCGGCGGCTCGTTTCAATTCTCGCCCGACGGCAGGTACCTGACGCTCACCCGCTCGGTCGACGGCAAGCGGCAGATCTTCTGGATGCGTACGGCCGGCGGCGAGGCGACCCAGTTGACCGAGCACGAAACCAGCGTGGGCTCCTATCAGTGGTCCGACGACTCGACCAAGATCTTCTTCACGGCCGACGACAAGCGGCCGGAAGACGAATCCACGATGGTCGACGAGGACGAGGACGTGGTGTTTGTCGATGAAGGCCCGAACGGCCAGAACCGCGACTACTGGAGCAATCTGTGGGTGTTCGACATCAACGCCCGCGAGGAGAAGCGACTGACCGAGGAGGAGTTCTTCGTCGGCAGCTTCGACGTCTCGCCCGACGCGGCGTACGTGGCCTTCACGGCGCGTTACACCAACCGTCGCAACGACGCCGACAAGAACGAGATCTACCTGCTCGACGTCGCTACCGGAGAGAAGCGGCAGCTGACCGAGAACAACGCGCCCGAGTCGGTTGCCGAGTGGTCGCCCGACGGCAAGATGTTCACCTTCTCCGCCGCCGACGACAAGACGTGGCTGAACCGCAACACCAAGATCTGGCTGCTCGATCCGACGCTCGACGAGATCCGCCTGCTGTCGGACCAGTTCGAGGGTAGCCCGCGCAACGCGGTGTGGACGCCGGACGGCCGCTACCTGCTGTTTTCCGGCCAGCAGCGCACCAACACGAACCTCTTCCGCATGGACGCGCGAACCGGCGATCTCGAGCAGCTCACCGACTTCGTCGGCACGATGGCCGTCGATTCCTGGTCCGCCGACCGCACCAAGTACGTCTACTCGTTTTCCGACTTCGATACTCCCGAGGACCTGTGGGTCGGTTTCGTCGACGGCGCGGAGCCGGTGCGCCTGACGCACGCCAACCCGCAGATCGAGGAGCTGCAGCTCGCCGACATGCGCGTGGTGCAGTGGCAGAGCTCCGACGGCATGGATATCGAAGGGCTGCTGCATCTGCCGGTGGGCTACGAAGAGGGCGAGCGCGTGCCGCTGATCCTCAATATCCACGGCGGCCCGGCGGGGGTCTTCGCCAACAGCTTCCGCGCCAGCTACCACATCTACGCCGGCCTCGGCTACGCCTCGCTGTCGCCCAACGTGCGCGGCTCCAGCGGCTACACCGACTACCTGCGCGAGGGCAACACCGTCGCGCGCGGCGACGGCATCGGCTACGGCGACTTCCAGGACCTGATGAGCGGCGTCGACATGGTCATCGCCCGGGGCATCGTCGATGCCGATCGCATGGGCCTGAAGGGCTGGAGCTACGGCGGCATCCTGGGCGGCTGGACCATCACCCAGACCGACCGCTTCAAGGCCGCGTCGATCGGCGCCGGAGTGTACGACTGGACCTCGGAGTACGGCCCCGGCTTCAACAACGACGTGCGCCTGTGGCACATTGGCGGCACGCCGTGGGACAACGCGGAGGCATGGCGTGAGCAATCGGCGCTGACCCACGTCGCCAACGTGACCACGCCGACGATCCTGTTCCACGGCATCGAGGACACCACCGACACCGAGCAGCAGTCGATGATGTTCTTCACCGCCCTCGAGGACATCGGCAAGGCCCCGGCGCGTTACATCAAGTTCCCGCGCGAGCCGCACGGTTTTCGCGAGCCCGAGCACCAGCGCATCCGCGACATCGAGGAGATCAAGTGGATGCAGAGGTACATTCTCGGTGTCGAGTGGGAGCCGTGGAAGCGCCCCGAAAAGGCGGACGACGAGGCCGGGAAGTGAACGAGGTAGCCGCAAGCTACGAGCTCGTCGTCCTGCGCGACAACTACGGAGTTTGCCGCTTCGGCGCCAAGGCGCTGGTCCCCGAATGGGTCGACCACGGCAGCTTCTGGAGCGTCTCGCGTACGCCCGACGAGCTGTCGATCGTCTGTGCCGAGATCCACGTTCCCTCGGGCGTACAGGCCGAGCGCGGTTTCTCCTGTCTCAAGGTCGTCGGCCCGCTGGAATTCTCCAGCGTCGGCGTTCTTGCCGCTCTCACCGGCGCGCTGGCGACCCGCGGCATCAGCCTGCTGACCATCTCGACGTTCGAGACCGACTACATCCTGGTGCGCCAGATCGACCTGCCGGACGCGATCGACGCACTTCGAGAAGCCGGCCACCTGGTCCAGTTTTAGGAGGTGGGGAGAGCCTGACGACGGCATCTGCGGCGTTGCGCGCCCTCGGCCTGGCTCCGACGTACGTGAGTACGCCTCCGCCATGCCTGCGGTCGCGCGCCTTGCAGCTGCCGCCGTCAGGCCCTCCCGCTGCGGCATTGCGGAATGTGATGGCCGGGTAGTTTACCGGCGGCGCGGCTCAAAGTAGGATTTGCGGCCATGTCGGGACGGACGGGGTTGTTCGCGCTGCTGGGGTTGCTGGCTGTCGTCGGCGTGGTCTTCGTCGGCGCCTGGATCGGGGCGGTGCGCAAGGCGCGCGCTTCGCTTTCTCCGGATGATCCGGCGGCCGCGCCTGGGCTGCCGGGTGGCGAGCACCTGGCCATCGGGTTCGTTACCAACTTCTTCGACACGCTGGGCATCGGCTCGTTCGCGCCCACCACGTCGTGGTTCAAGCTGCACCACGTGGTGCCCGACCGCATTATCCCCGGCACGCTGAACGTCGGACATACTCCGCCGGTCATCGTGCAGGCGTTCATCTACACGGTGATCATCGAGGTCGACATGGTGACGCTGGCGGTGCTGATCTCCGCCGCGGTGCTCGGCGCCTGGTTCGGCGCCGGTGTGGTGGCCGCCTGGCCCAAGCGCAAGATCCAGCTCGGCATGGGCTTCGCCCTGCTGGTCGCCGCGGCGCTGATGGTGATGGCCTACTTCGAGATCGGTCCGCAGGGCGGCACCGGTCTGTCGCTGTCGCTTCCCCTGCTGCTGGTGGCGGCTCTAGGCAATGTCGTGCTCGGGGCCCTGATGACGCTCGGCATCGGCATGTACGCGCCGTGCATGATCATGATCAGCCTGCTCGGCATGGACCCGCGCGCCGCCTTCCCCATCATGATGGGCTCGTGTGCCTTCCTGATGCCGGTGGGCAGTGTGCGCTTCGTGCGCGCCGAGGCCTACGCGCTGCGCCCCGCCCTCGGCCTCGCCATCGGTGGGGTGCCTGCGGTTCTGATCGCCGCCTACATCGTGCGCGAGCTGCCGCTGGCGGCAATCCGCTGGCTGGTGGTGATCGTCGTCACCTACACCGCCATCGCCATGCTGCGCTCGGCGCGACAGAGGGACATCGGCGATACGGAGCTGGCGCCGCAGCCGGTCCCCGCAGGGATTCCGGCGGCGCAGCCGGCGACGCCCGACGAGGCCGGGTCCGACGCCGAGTAGGTGCTGCTCCAGCGACCGTATTTGAGCCCTTCGACCGCCGGTCGGATCCGGTACACGACGGGATAGAGCTCCTCGGTTTCCGGGTCGGTGGCAATGGACAGCAGGTGGCCGCGGACGACGGTTCCGGGGCTCGGCGGTGTGGTGTCGCCGAGATACTCACCGGTCGGGCTGAGCACGCGGAAGAAGCGTTGCGCGTCGTCCTGCTCCGCGAGGGCGCGTCCCACGGATCCGCTCGCAGGCGGTTGCGAGGACAGCCACAAGAAGCCGTCGGTGTCGGGTCGCGGGATTCCCCACAACGGCTTGGAGTCGGCGAACAGCGCGTTTTCTGCAAACAAGCGTAGGCGTTCGGCGGGCTGCTGCTCCTGTCCTGGCGGCGGATTGACCGCGGCCTGCACCTGCTCGTCGAGCAGCTCCTGGACGACAGCGCGCTCCTCGTCGGTGACCGGGACCATCGGTAGGTCGATTTCCCAGCGCGCGACGGGCTGGCCGTCGAGGTCGTACCAGTCGATGCGCGGCGAATCACCCGGGCTCACCCAGACACCACGCTCGTGGACAAAGCCGCCCCAGGTCTGGGGAGAGAAGTAGACCGGCACAAAAGACCTGGCCTCGCGTTCGTTACGAGTGTAGGTGCGGTACTCGCCGGTCTTCACCCATGGACCCTCCACGCGCGCTGCTTCGCTGCCCTCCTCGTCGAAGACCAGCATCCGGATGCGCTCGCGGGCGATGTCGTCGGGGGTGCGTTCCTCCAACCGCGCGACGGTCTGGCTGTCCGCCAACAGCCGGACGACGGCCCCGCCGGTCGGTGTCGGCCAGATCTCCGGAACGAGTGACCCGACACGGGTGAACTCGGGCCAGCGCTCGAACTCGATGAAGTCGCCGTTGCGGGCAAAGATGTGGGTACCGCGCTTGCGCGTGTCGCGCACCCGCAGGTTCCCGGCGACGTACTCGATGGTGGTCGGGTACTGAAACTCGCCGGGGCCGTCGCCCTGCCGGCCGATGTCGCGCAACCAGTTGCCCTGCCGGTCGAAGACCGAGATGCGATTTCCGTTGGCGTCAACGACGTAGAGGTTTCCCTCTTCGTCCAACTCGAGGCCCGTCGGGAGGAAGAACAGCGTCTCCGGCCGGCCCTCGTCCGGGCGGATCTCCAGCACCTTCTCGTACGAGAAGATCTCACCCTCGTACTTCGGCCCGCCGGTGCTGCGCGCCACCGTGATGCCGTCTTCCTCGCTGATGGTGAACTCGTGCGTCGAGTCGGGAGCGTCCGAGGTGCCGCCGCAAGCGAGGATCAGGAACGAACCGGCGGCCGCCGCAACGATGCGAAGGCGGTGGCCGCGCGGACTGGGAATGGGCATCATGACGAGCCTCCGAACAGCAGTGGCAGGGAGCTTTTCCGCCGGCGTTATATGACGACAGACGACCGCGGATCAACCAAGGGACGGCAACGTCCACGGGTCGCGGGGTCCGCATGGGGTGGGCGCGCGGTGCGAGCGGCGGGTGCAGGTGGTCTCAGCTCGGAAGGACGGTGAAGCCTTCGCGGCGCGCGGCATCGTTGAGCCGCTGGTCCAGCGACACGAACGGAACCTGCTGCGGCCGCTCGTTCGCGGCCACCAGAGCGGCGGCGAGCTGCAAGGCGTCGGCTGCACGCAGCTCGTGGACGGCAACCACGCGCTCCGCACGCGGGCGCACGAGATCGAGGTCGAGCACCTCGCTCCACTTGTCACGAAGCTCCCCGAGCTCTGCAGTCACCCGTGTGAACAGCTCGTCGCCCAGCGTGCCCTCGCGCCGCCGGCGATGCAGCGCCGATACCAACTCCAACGGTGTCAACGCCCAGACGACCACATCCGTGTCGTCTGCGTCCAGCCGCGCACATGTCTCAGAGAGGTGCTCGGGGAAGAGCAGGGCAGCCAGGGCGGAGCTGTCCCAGAACCTCATCGTCCGGTTGCCCGTTCCTCGAGCAACGCTTCCAGCACGCCGCTCGGTGGTCCCTCTTTCGGCTCGAGCAGGCCGACGACGCCGCCGCCGCTGCCGCGGCGCACGATGCCCTCGCGCGCCAGTCGCTCGACGTTGGCAGCCAGCCGGTCACCGGGCTCGGCGGATTCGGAGGCGCGCGCCGGCACCAACTCCGCGACCGGCGTGTCGCGGTTATAGATGGTCACGCGGCCGCCGCGGCGCACGTAACGGAGGTACTTGCTCAGGTTGTTCTTCATGTCTGCCACGCTGGCCTTTTTCATATAGCCATAATAGCTATATTAGGCGTTTGCCCACAACGCCAGATGCTGTCACCCGAATGTGACGGCCGCGTGCAGGGGGTTTCAGGATGCGGACCGCTTCAGCCCTTTGCCATCGAGCAGGTGCTGATGCCGAGCATCGTGTACAGCGGACAGCTACCGAGCAGGCCGGTGGCCAGCGGGATGATGCCGATCAGGCCCCAGTAGGTCTGCGGGCCGATGAACACCAGGCTCAGCAAGCCGAGGCCGACGATGACGCGGGCAACGCGCTCGAGGTCATGCTCGTTGCGCGGGAGCAGCTTTTCCATCGAACCACCTCCTGGTTGAGGCCATTCTACCGCCCCCGCGTGGTCGCGGCCGCCGCTTTGTGGGGAGGTTCACTGACCCGACGGGCAACCCTGAATGGCGTCGCCGGAGACGGCGAAAGCCAGCACCTGGGTGATCTGATGAGGAGCGAAGTTGTCGTCGGAGATGAACAGCAGCGTCTGCTCGCCCGACGGCAGAGTGGGGCCGAAGGTCATCCCTTCGAGGTTGTCGAGGCGCGGCGCCAGGTCGGCGATGTCGCCGATGAGATGTTTGCTCGCCGGGGTCACCGACGCATCGGTGTGCGCCAGGCTGTCGATGGTGGAGATGTCGGTAGCTCCTTCGAGACAGACGTCGAACAACTTGATGCTGTGCTCCGGAAGCGCGCCGGTGACGAAAGAGCGCTCGAGCGCCAGCAGGTGCTCACCGGAGAACGCCAGCAGCTCGCTCAGCCCGTTGACCTCGAGGCCACCGGGCATCGGCGACCTGGCATGCACCGCGTCGATCGGGTACGCGAACTCGGCGTCGAACACTCCGTGGGTACGGTCGAAGCGCAGTAGCCGGACCGCCGTGCCGGACTCGGGCGTCGCCACCGGGCCGTCCTGAAGCAGCGCGCTCTCGGTGCCGGTGAACACGTAACGACCGTCGGGGGTGATCGCCAGCGACTCGAACGCCAGGTTGTCGCGCACCCCGCTGTTCTCACCATCGCCGACCTCGAAGCCGGGAGGCAGCCCGAGCGGCTCCATCATGCGACCCTCGGCGCCGAAGACGGCGACGAACGGCTCGACTCCCGCCGAGGCGTCGCCTTCGGAGGCGATGAACAGGGTCTGGTCGTGGACCGCCAGGCCTTCGAGGTCGTAGGTGTTGGCCTGCAGCGGGTGGCCGTCGGGATCGAGCAGCGGACGCCAGCCCGTGACCACCGCGTCGCCGTCGTCGAGACGTCCGTCGCTCAGGTCGATGCGCAGCACGTAGTAACGTGCCGGGCCGTACCGGCCGCGGTCATCGGAGATCGCGTAGTAGGTATCGCCGCCGGCGTGGAAGATCGCCGACAGCCCGCCTACACCCGGGTCGCCACGGACCTCGGGTTCGGGGGCGATGAGCGCCTCCCCGAGGTAGGTCAGTGGGGGCGCCGACGGCGGCTCTGCCGCCGGCCCGCAGGCTACCGCCAGCGCGGCGAGCAACGACAGCGCGATGCCGCCGTGACGCCGCAAGGGTCGCCGGCGTGAGAAACTCAAAGACAATCGCTTCAGCGCCGCTGCTCCTGCCGGGGACGGGTTGTCGGGTACTGGATGCCCAGCTGCTGCAAGTATGTATCGTAGCGCGACGGGTCGTAACGCAGCGGCTCGAGCAGCGGCCGGAAGCGCTCCATCTTCTCGGCGTTCAGGTGGATGGGCGGCGGGGTGCCCTCGGGGATGAGCGAGGCCCACTGCTGCTCGGCGGTGGTGACGTCGCGGAAGTAGGTCCACGCCTCGTCCACCAGCTCCGGCTCATTGACCAGCGCGATGGCGGTCATGGCAATGACGCGCGCCCCCTGATTGGCGCCCTTGTGGGCGATCGGCGTCGCCATCGCAATGCTGCTCGACCAGTGATGGCCGGTGGTGCCGGGGATCTGGCCGGGATAGCGCAGCCTGACGGTGGGCAGGTTCCAGGACACCTCGGCGATGTCGTCGCTGCCGCCGCCCATGCCCTGGCTGGCTTCCCGCAGCTCGGTGTTGCGGAACTCGGTGGGCAGGCCGCGCATCTCCTCGGTGTCGACCTCCTCCTCGCCGCGGTCCTCCGCCATCATCGTCTGTACCGCGCGCGCCATCTCCTGGTCCGCGTCCGACCACTCGGGCAGACCGGCCTCGAGGATGTTGGCGTGCATCAGCTCGGCGAGCGGCTTGTTCATGTTCGACGGCCAGGCGGCGCCGTAGACGCGCTCGGTGACGGTGGTGTCGGTCATCATCGCGGCGCCCTGGGCGATGCGCTGGCCGATCTCGTGCAGCCCCTTGATGCGGTCGTAGTCGAGCTCGCGAAAGTAGTACCAGACCGACGCCTCCGACGGCACGACGTTGGGTTGGTTGCCGCCGTTGTCGATGATGTAGTGGCTGCGCTGCTGCAGGCGCAGGTGCTCGCGGCGGAAGTTCCAGCCGGTGTCCATGAGCTCTACCGCGTCGAGCGCGCTGCGGCCCGCCCACGGCGAGCCGGCGCCGTGGGCCGACTGACCGTGAAAAGTGAACTGCGTCGACACCAGCCCCGAGCCGGAGATGCCGTAGTTGGTCGTCATCCCGGAGCTGATGTGCGTAGAGAGCATGATGTCCATGCCGTCGAAGATCCCGGCATTGACCATGTAGGTGCGCGAGGCGACCAGCTCCTCGGCGACACCGGGGATGATCTTGAGCGTGCCCTGCAGGCCGTACTTCTCCATCAACCGCTTGGTGACGATGGCGCCCACCAGGTCGACCGCGGCGGCCGAATTGTGGCCTTCGCCGTGCCCCGGGCCGTTCTCGATCAGCGGGTCACGGTAGGCGACGCCCGGCTTCTGCGAGGTCTCCGGCAGCCCGTCGATGTCGCCCATGAAGCCGATCACCGGCTTGCCGGAGCCCCACGTGGCCACGTAGCAGGTCGGCATGCCGGCGCAGCCGGTCTCCACCGTGAAGCCCTCTGCCTCGAGGATCCCGGTGAGATAATCCACCGTCCAGAACTCCTGGAAGCCGAGCTCGCCGAAGGAGAACAGCGAGTCGACGATCTCCTGCGACATCTTCTGCATGGAGGCGGCCATCTGCTCGGCCTCCAGCTTGAGCTGGTCGGTCATCGGGCGCTGCTGCGCGGTGGAGGTGAGCGGCGCGGCGACGAGCATGGCGAGCGCGAGGTACGGAACCACAGAGCGGCTGCGGGGCATCGGCCCACTCCTTTCGGCAGGTGGCGAGGCGGCGGCGGGCTACCGAAAGCCGGCGCCCTGCTAGTATCGCGGTGAGCTTCGCATTCTAGCAGGGCTACGGCGAGCTTCCCCGAGCTTCCCGTCCGCCGCGCCCACTCGTCCCCGCCAACGCACGGAGCAGGAAATGGCTATCGAGATCAACGAGCTATCCGATGGCGTCATCGAGGTGAATCTGTCGGGCAAGCTGCACAAGGAGGACTACGACACCTTCGTGCCCGGCGTCGAGGCGATCATCGAGCGCGCCGGCAAGGTGCGCTTCCTGATGATCATGCACGACTTTCACGGCTGGGATCTCCGCTCCGTGTGGGAGGACACCAAGTTCGACATGAAACACCACGCCGACATCTCGCGCATCGCCATGGTGGGTGACAAGAAGTGGGAGGAATGGATGGCCAAGATCTGCCGTCCGTTCACCGGCGCCCGCATCAGGTACTTCGATGAGTCGGAGGTCGACGCCGCGCGGGAGTGGATCACGGCGGATTAGCTCGGCCCGGTTCGCCGATGAGCGAGCGCCACATCCACGGGCGGACGTTCGAGGTCAGCCACCGCGACAAGGTGCTGTACCCCGAGGACGGCATCAGCAAGGGCGATGTGATCGACTATTACGAGCGCATCGCCGGGACCATGCTGCCGTACGTCGAGGGGCGCTTCATCTCGATGCAGCGGTTTCCCGACGGGATCGCGGAGGAGGGCTTCTACGAGAAGGAGGCGCCGGAGTACTTCCCCGACTGGATCGATACCGGCGAGGTCGCCAAGGAGAGCGGCAGCAACCGCCAGGTGATCATCGACGAACCGGCGACCCTGGTCTACCTGGCGCAGCAGGCGTGCATCACGCCGCACATCTGGTTGAGCCGCGCGGCGTCGGTGCGCAACCCCGATCGCATGGTATTCGACTTCGACCCCTCGCGGCCGTGGCGCGAGGCCTTCTCCGACGTGCGCCGCGCCGCCCGCGCGCTGCGCGACCTGCTCGACGAGATCGGTCTGGTCGGCTACGTCATGACCTCGGGCTCGCGCGGCCTGCACGTACACGTGCCGATCCGCCCCGAGGACGACTTCGACGCGGTCAAGGACCTTGCCCGCGCCATCGCCGATCGCCTCGCCGCGCGCCACCCCGAGCACCTCACCACCGCGATGCGCAAGAACAAGCGTGGGGAACGCATCTTCGTCGACTACCTGCGCAACGAGTACGCCCAGACGACGGCGGCGCCGTACGCCCTGCGCGCGCGGCCGGGCGCGCCGGTGGCCACGCCGCTCGACTGGGACGAGCTCGGCGCCTCCGGCATGGGGCCGCGCAGGTACACGCTACGCAACCTCTTCCGGCGCCTGGCGCAAAAGGACGACCCGTGGCACGGCATGGGACGGCGGGCGCGCGGCCTCGAGGGGCCGCGACAGGCTCTCGCCGATCTCTGAGCAGTGCGGCGCTCAGCCCGCCGGGTCGGTTTCTCCGGTCGCTCGCAG
>JASFRZ010000104.1:0-12691 GCA_050114655.1 Acidobacteriota bacterium | reverse complement strand
GATAACCTGGTTGTCGGGATCGGTAAGATCGAGCTGGATCTCGACCAGGCGCACGAGGTCACGGTTGGCAGCGCTCAGCGTGCCGGCGCCGGGTAACAGCTCGTTGCCGTCCTCGTCGAAATAGCGGAACAGCGCGCGCGCGCTCTGTACGTCGCTGGCGATCGGAAGGTCGGTGAACTCGTTGCCCCACGACCCGCCGTCCCAGCAATCGACGGTCAGCAACAGATCCGTGCCCACGACCCGGTAGCGCATCCGCTCGGCGCCGCCGCCGGCGGCGATCTCGTCGGCCAGGTCGCATGGCGCGTCGCCGGAGCCGTCGTCGATGTCGGCAACGAACTGAATCTCCCTGACGCCCGCGTAGCTCAGCCGCTCGGGCGCGCTGCCGAGGTCGTACCCGGCCATGCGCAGCTCGTCGGCAAGCTGGTTGACGGCGACGCGCGCCTGTTGGCGCAAGGCGCTCTGGTCCTGTGCGGACTCGAACGTCGCCTGGCTCTCGAACAGCACCTGGTACAGGCCGCCGATGAGTATTACCGACACCGTCATCGCCACCAGCAGCTCGATGAACGAGTAGCCACGCTGGTCTTCCGTCGAGGTGTTGTGTACAGGAGCTCTCATGATCTCACCGGTCGGCCTTGAGGGTGACGTACGTCGCCTCCTTGGGAGGCCCTATGACGTCGAGAAGCGATATCACGCGCACCCGGATGCGCATCTCGGCGCCCAGATCGGTGATCTCCCAGCGGCGCACATAATCGTTGATACCGTCGGCGTCGATATCGAGCGTCTCGGAATAGCCGTTGACATCTGCGTTGATGTTGCCGCCGGGAACCAGGTCGGCGTATTCAAGACGCGTCAGCGACTCCATCTGGTCCGCGGCGAGGGCCCCCGCCCGGGTGGTATCGGTCGCCGCGCGGTTGGCCTCTACCCCGACGCCGATCATTTGCGCCATCATAAGGAAGACCAACGTCGCCATGAACATCGCCACCATGACCTCGATGAGGGAGAAACCGCCTTCGGGCTCGATGGGGTGTATCGCGCTTGAGTGGGTCATTTGTCGTGTCCAGGTGCAAGATACTGCTCCGATGAGGCATCGGATCACTTTCCAAAGTACCCAGTCCCCCTGGCGAATTCAAGTATTTTATTGTACGTTTCGAGGCGTTATGATGATTTTCGAAAATTGCAGTTGATTTGTGATGTTTTATCATGATCAACAATGATCAAGGATGACCCGACCATGAGAAACCGGACCGCCCGTCTGGACCTCGCCGACAGTACCGGCGCGACCCTGCTGATCACCCTGTTGGTGATGTTGATGGTGTTCGCGCTTGGTGCGACGCTCGCCTCCAGCATGCTCACCGAGATCACCTCGTCGGCCAACTACCGTACCCGCGGCGCCGCGCTGTGGCAGGCCGACGCCGGCCTCGAGCGGGTCGCCATGGACCTGCTTGCCGACCCGCAGTGGGCGCGCGAAATGGTGGACTACTCGACCCTGCCGATGACCGTCACCAACTTCTTCCCGATGAACTCGACGATCAACGGCATGACCGTCACCTACACGGACGACGGCAGCGGGCAGCCGGTGCCGCAGTTCTACGCGCTGGGCAATCCGGTCACCCTCGACGACGGCAGCTTCCAGCGGCAGATCTTCATGCCGCCGGTCTCCATCGAGGCCGCCAACGGCTCCGGAACCAAGGCCTGGTTGATCGTCCCCGTGGGCGCTCAAGGCAACAGCGGCGTCGTCGAGCCCTCCACCACGCGGGTACACGCCGACATGCGCGTCGTGGTGCGCCGGCTGACGATATGGGACAACGCAATTTTCGGCGGCGCCTCGCAAGGCGGCAACTCGATCAACGGCAACGTGCAGGTGCGCGGCTCGATGCACGTCGTCGGCCCGGCCAGCGACATCATCAACTCGGGCGGTACGGCGTTCGTGATGAACAGCTACCGGAACTGGCTGATCGACTACGGCCCCGAGGCAGCGAAGCTGCCTCCGTTGCCGGTGCAGGAGTTCAACGGGGAGATGGTCCAGACGCTCGACTCCGAGGTGCGCGTCAAGGCCGGCACGATCAATCTGAGCGGTACCGTCCAGTGGGGCCTGGATGACGTGACGGGAAACGCCTTCAAGGAAACCCTCGACGGCTTTTACAGCGATGCAACGCTGAACCTCAACAGCATCGACGCCGAAGTCAACGCTGACGATGAGGGCCCCTATGACGCCCCCGGGATCGCCTTTCCGACGCTGGACGACCCCTATTACGACGCCTCGACGGCGACGAATTACGCCACCCATCGCGACTATCTCAACAACAACTCGCTGCTGCTTCCGGTCAACGAAATCTCCGTGGACACCCCCGCGTTCAACCTGAACGACGGGCTGGGCAACAGCATCCAGTGGAATCCCGTAACCGGCGAGATGCACATCACCGGCATCGTGCGGACGAACGGTGATTTGGACCTCGCCAAAAACAACAATCCGGTGCACTACACCGGCACCGGCACGTTGTACTCGTCCGGCACCGTGCGGATCCACTCGAACCTGCTCCCGACCGGGGACTATCTCAACCTCGCCAACCCGACCCCCAACGACCTCGGCATCATCGCCGACACCGATCTGCACCTGGCCACCGGCCCGGGTGAATCTCAGATCAAGGTGATGGCGGCGCTGTACTGCGAGGACAAGACGTGGGTCAACAAGCAGACCAACGTCGCCGGCGCGCTCGTCTCCGACGAGTTCGACCTCGGCAATCAGGTGCCGTCGGTCTGGCAGGTGCCCATTCTTTCCACCAACCTACCGCCGGGGATGCCCGGGGCCGATCCGCTGCTGTTCGTCCCCGCCGCCGACATCACCAACTGGTACCAGGTTCGCCAGTAGCAGGGCGCCGCAAGCGCCGACGCGACGAATCGCGGCCGCCCCGCGAGCGGGGCGGCCGCTTTCGTCTGCCGTCGATTTCGGCCCGCATGTCCGGCGCAGCCTTCACCGCACCATTGCCCGCCGCCGGACACGGCGATAAAGTGCGCACCGTTCGCCAAGGTCCCCTAAGACCCGAGGCCGCCGATGAGAACCTTGCACCGACACGCCTTCTGGGTGCTGCCGGCAGCCGGCCTGCTGCTCGTGTCCGCCTGCCAGCGTGCCTCCGAAACGACGCCGCAGCAAGCCGAGCCGTCACCGCCCAACATCGTCTACATCTACGCCGACGACCTCGGCTACAACGAGGTCGGCGCCTACGGCCAGGAAAAGATCCGCACCCCCAACCTCGACCGGCTCGCCGCCGAGGGCATGCGCTTCACACAGCACTACTCCGGCAGCGCGGTGTGCGCCCCGTCGCGCTCCTCGTTGCTGACCGGCAAGCACACCGGACACTCGTACATTCGCGACAACAAGGAGCTCGGCGGCTGGGGCCCGGATGAGCCCGAGGGCCAGTGGCCGCTCGCCGACGACGAGGTGACGGTGGCCGAGCTGCTGCAGCAGCACGGCTACGCCACCGGCGCCTTCGGAAAGTGGGGTCTGGGAGGGCCCGACGGCGAAGGACATCCCAACCTGCAGGGGTTCGACCACTATTACGGCTACCTGTGCCAGAGGGTGGCGCACAACTACTATCCCACCCACCTGTGGCGAGACCACGACAAGGACATGCTGGCCGGCAACGAGTACTTCGATGCCCACCAGCGCATCGACGAGCCGTTCGCCGACCCGTCTGCGTACGATCGCTTCAAGGGCACGACCTACGCTCCCGACATGATCGCCGCCGAGGCGCTGGCGTTCATTCGCGACAATGCCTCGCGGCCGTTCTTTCTCTACTACCCGACGATCGTGCCGCACGTGGCGCTGCAGGTGCCGGATGATTCCGTTGCCGAATATGCGGGTGCCTTCGAGGAAACCCCGTACCTGGGACAGAACAGCTACCTGCCGCAACCCACGCCGCACGCTGCCTACGCCGCGATGATCACCCGCATGGATCGCAACGTCGGCCGCATGCTCGACCTGATCCGCGAGCTCGGCCTGGAGGACAACACGCTGGTCATGTTCTCGAGCGACAACGGCCCCACCTGGGTGGGCGGCTACGACCTCGAGTTCTTCGACGGCAACGGCCCGTTCCGCGGCCGCAAGCAGCAGCTCTACGAGGGCGGCATCCGGGTGCCGATGATCGCCCGCTGGCCGGGACACATCGCCGCGGGCGCGGTCAGCGACCATCTCTCCGCCCAGTACGACGTGCTCGCCACCGTGCTCGACGTCATCGGCGCCGAGCCGCCGGCGGACACCGACGGCATCAGTTTCGCCCCGACGCTGTTCGGCGACGGGGAACAGGAGGTCCACGAGGTCATGTACTGGGAGCTCGGCAACCAGCAGGCAGTACGTCGCGGCGACTGGAAGCTGTACCGCCGCGCCGACCGCGACGGCAACATCGTCGAGATCGGCCTCTTCAACCTCGCAGAGGACCCCGGGGAGGAAAACGACCTCGCCGGCGCGCGCCCCGACCTGGTCGCCGATCTCGTCGACCTCGCGGCGCGGACGCGGACGGTGTCGGAGGTGTTCCCCTCCCCCTTCGACGCCGAGACCCTCGCCGCGCGATCCGCGGAGCAAGGGCAATGAGGCCGGCGCGCTGGATCGTCGCACTGGCGGCGCTTGCAGGTGCCGGCCCGGCGGCAGTGGGTGTCGCTCCGGCGGGCTTCGTATCCGACGCTCGCGGCGCGGCCGTCGGCGCGCAGTCGGGGCAACGCCCCAACATCCTGTTCGTATTCACCGACGACCACTCGGAGCGCGCGATCAGCGCCTACGGCTCGCAGATCAACAACACCCCCAACCTCGATCGTCTCGCCGACGAGGGCATGCTGTTCCGCAACGCCTTCGTCACCAACTCGCTGTGCGCGCCGAGCCGCGCGGTCATCCTCACCGGCAAGCACAGCCACCTCAACGGCATCATCGACAATCGGCTGGAGTTCGACGGCGCGCAGGTGACCTTCCCCAAGCTGTTGCAGCAGGCCGGCTATCAGACCGCCGTGGTCGGCAAATGGCACCTCAAGAGCGACCCGACCGGCTTCGACTACTGGAGCGTGCTGCGCGGCCAGGGCCCTTACTACAACCCGCTCATGCTGACCGCCGGCGGCGAGGTGGAGCACACCGGCTACACCACCGAGATCATCACCGACGTCGCGCTCGACTGGCTGCAGAACGCTCGTGACCCGGATCGCCCGTTCATGCTGATGTACCAGCACAAGGCGCCGCACCGGCGCTGGGAACCCGGTCCCGGCTACATGACGATGTACGAGGACATGGAGATCCCGGAGCCGGCGACGCTGTTCGACGACCAGGTCAGCGGTAACCGGACCAGCGCGCGGCTCACCCAGGACATGACAATCGCCGAGACGATGGACGACCGCGACGTCAAGCTGGTGCCGCCGGGCGATCTCGACGAGGAACAGCTCGCCGCCTGGAACGAGGTCTACGAGCCGCGCAACGAGACGTTCCGTGCCGCCGGTCTCAGCGGCGACGACCTGGTGCGCTGGAAGTACCAGCGCTACATCAAGGACTACCTGCGCGCGGTGGCGGCGGTCGACGACCAGCTCGGTCGCGTGCTCGACTATCTCGACGCCAGCGGCCTGGCCGACAACACGGTGGTGGTGTACAGCTCCGACCAGGGCTTCTTTCTCGGCGATCACGGCTGGTTCGACAAGCGGTGGATGTACGAGGAGTCGTTGCGCACGCCGCTGATCGTGCGCTGGCCCGGCGTCACGGCGCCCGCATCGATCGACGATCATCTGGTGCAGAACCTCGACTTCGCCCAGACCTTCCTGGACGTCGCGGGCGTCGGCGACGCTCCGGGGACGGAGCAGATGCAGGGAATGTCGCTGGTGCCGCTGCTGCGCGGCGCCGCGGCCGCCGACTGGCGCACGTCGATCTACTACCACTATTACGAGTTTCCCGCGGTACACAGCGTGCAGCGTCACTACGGCGTGCGTACGGAGCGCTACAAGCTCATTCACTACTACGACATCGACGAGTGGGAGCTATTCGACCTGCAGGACGACCCCGAGGAGATGGTCAACCTGTACGACGAGCCCGGATACGAAGCCATCGTCGCGTCGCTGAAGGAGGAGCTGGCGCGGCTACGCACCCTGTACGCGGTGCCCGAGGTCGACCCCGACCGCGGCGGATCGTGAACGATCGCCGCTGGTGGCGAGCGGCGGCAACCCACCTGGCGGTGCTGGCCAGCTACACGGTCATCGCCCTGATCCACCTGCGCCCGCTTGCCTTCCGCTTCACCGAGACCATGGCGCGCGGCGAGCGCGTGGACGTGCTGCTGCACGGCTGGATCATCAACTGGACCGCGCGGGCGCTACTGCGCGCCCCCTGGGAGCTGTTCCAGGCCAATATCTTCTTCCCCCATCCCGACGCCCTCGCCTACACCGAGCACATGGTGCCCGAAGCGCTGCCGGTGGCACCGCTGTGGGCGCTGACCGGCAACCCGGTGATCACCTACAACGTCGCCTACCTGTTGACCTTCGTGCTCGGCGGCTGGGGGACCTTCCTGCTGGTGCGCCGCCTGACCGGGAATCCGTGGGCCGCCTGGCTCGCCGGTGTATTCGCCTGCTACTTCCCCGCCAAGCGCTGGAACCTGGCGCACATCAACACCATCGCGGTGCACGGCGTGCCGTTCGCCATGCTCGCGCTGCACCGCCTGCTCGATCGCCCACGCGTCGGCCGCGCCGTCCTCGCCGGCCTCGCGGTGACCTGGGCCAGCCTGATGAGCGCCTACTACACGGTGTACCTGCCGCTACTGCTGGGCGCCGCGGTGCCGCTGATCTGGTGGGCCGACCGGCGCCCGGTCGACCGGCGCCGCATGCTGTGCATGGTGCTCGCCGCGATCATCGCAATCGCAGCCGCCCTCCCGCTCCTGCTCCCCTACCTGGGAGCCTGGACGGGGGGCGAAGGACCGGCGCGATCGTACGAGCTGCAGGTCGCCGGTGCCATCGACGTCGCCGAGCTGTTCATGCTCGACAGCTTGGCGTGGTCGCGGTTGCTGGTGCCCCCGGTCGAGTCGCTCGGGCCGCTCACCTCGCCCTTCTTTCCCGGCGCGGTGGCGCTGCTGCTGATCCTCGCAGCGCTCTTCGGCCGTCGACCTGCAGCCGCCGGCGCAAAGCTGCTGCCGAGTGACGCAACGCGCCGCGCCGCAGCGATCGCCGGTTACCTGAGCGCGGCACTGCTGCTCCTGGTAGTAAGCCACCACCTCGTTGTCCACCACCGCGAGACGGCCGCATTGCGCGCCGGACCGGCGGCGCCACTGGGCCTGCTGGCAGCGCTCACCGTCGTCTCCCTGGCGCTGCTGCTGTTCGCCCAGGGCAGCGCCTTCCCCGCCGCGTTGCGCATGCTTTGGCGGCGGTTCCTGCAATCTCCCCGGGCAGCACGCGCCTATGCCGGGACCGCGGCGCTGGCGGTGCTCGTGGCGATGGGACCACGGCTGAAGTTCTTCGGTTACGAGGGACCCCCGCTGCCCTATGTATGGATCTACGACTGGGTACCCGGAGCGGGAGCGCTGCGCGCCCCCTTCCGCGCGGCAATTCTCGGGCAGGCGTTCCTCGCCATGGTGGTGGGCTTCGGTGCCGCGCTGCTGTTGTCCCGGTTGCCGGCGCGACGGCACGCCGCCGCAGTGGTCGCCCTGACGCTCGGCGGCCTGATGGTGCTCGAGACCACCGGCAACGCCCTCCCCCTGCACGATATCCCGCGTCCCGACAACGGCGTCTATGCCTGGCTCGCCGAGCAACCGGGAGACTTCGGCATCCTGGAGTGGCCGATCGCCCGCCTCATGGATGACACGGCTCCGGGTCAGTGGCTCTCCACCTACCACTGGAAGCGCCGCGTCACCGGCCACAACGGACGTCTCCCGGAGGACATCCGCGAGCTGCATCCGCTGGCACGACAGTGGCCGCCCGACGCCACCTTTCTGAACATGCTGCGCGAGCGCTTCCCGGTACGCTGGGTCATCGTCGACCTGGACCGCTTCGACCGTGCGATGCAGCGCGAGCTCAGCGAGCGGATCCTGCCGTCCCTGTCCGAATGGTGGCAATTCGAGCGCGCCTTCGACAACAAGCGCGTCTACCGCGCGCGCAACGGCGGGGATGGGCGTCTCCTGCGGCGCCGCTTCGCCGGCTGGATGCCGCGTGGCCGGCTGTTGATACGCTTCGCTGAATCCGTTCCCTCCGAGCCCGGATGGCGCCTGGCCGTCGAGATCGGCGAGACACGAATGCCGGTGGTCGACCTCGCCGCCGGGCGTGCCGAGATCGAGATCCCGCTGCCCGACGGGCTGGAGTCACACGAACCGGTGTGGCTGCAGCTGGCCATCGAAGGTCCCGGCGGACGCACCCTGCAGGTCGAGCAGATCGAGTTCGAGACTCCCGAGGGGATCGTCTACCCCTGAACGGGGCCTGAACAGCAGCCACACGGCTCTCTCCGACCGGCTTGCGCTGCGGCGGGGCGCGGTGCTCAGTCCGCCTTGAGCGTCACCACGGGATCGATGCGGGCGCTGCGGAGCGCCGGGATCAGCGCCGCGAGCGCGGCCGCCGCGGCCAGCACCGCCGCAACCACCACGAAGGTCAGCGGATCGCGTGGGCTGACGCCGACCAGGAACGAACCCAGCAACTGGGCGGCCCATACCGCGAACAGCAGGCCGGCGGCGATACCGAGGAGCGGCGCGCGCATGCCTTGCACCATCATCATGCGCCGCACGTCGCCCGCCGCCGCTCCCAGCGCAACGCGTACGCCGATCTCGTGCCGTCGCCGGCTGGCGGCATAGGCGGTCACGCCGTAGATGCCGACGGTGCCGAGCGTCAGGCCGAGGAAGCCCGCCACCGCGGTAATCCAGGCGGCCAGAACCTGCGGCAACCGGTAGATGCTCAGCGCGTCGTCGAGCGACGCCGCGCTCAGCAGCGGCACGTCGGGGTCGATGTCGGCGACGAGGTCACGCAAGGCGGACCACATGGCGCTCACCTCGGCACCGTCCCCGGCCTCGAGGTGCAGCACCATGTCGGTGCGCGGGCGCTGGCGGAAGGAAAAGTAAGCGAACAGCGGCGGGTCTTCGACCAGGCCGTGGTACTTGGCGTCGGCAACCACGCCGACGACCGCGACCTCGCGGTCGCCGAACATCACGAACCGCTGGCCGACGGCGGTCCCGACGGTCCAGAAGCGCGTCGCCATCGTCTCGTTCACCACCGCCACCAAGGGCGCATCGGCGCGATCGGACGGGGCCAGCGCGCGGCCGCGCAGCAACGGCAGACCGAGGACGCCGAAGTAATTCGCCGAAACACTCTGGTTGTGCAGGCTGTAGCCGTACTGCTCCGCTTCAGCAGAGCCTTGCGCTCCCGGCACCTCGATGGTGGTCGACGACGCTCCGGCGAGCGGCAGCTTGCCGGCCACCGCGACGCCGCCCACACCGGGCAGCGCCCCGGCGCGCGCCAGTAGATCGTCGTAGAAGCGCTGCACCCGTGGCGCATCGTATCCGTTGAGGCTCAGGTCGAAGCCGGCGACGTACACCGAGTCGGCGCGGAATCCGGTGTCGACAAACTGCGCCGCGCGCAGCGCGCGCAGGAACAACCCGGCGGCGAGCAACAACACGACGGTGATCGCCATCTGCGCCGCCACCGTGACACCTCGCCCTCGGGACCGCTGCGCCGCGCCGGTACCGCCATCCTTGAGCGACGCCGTCATCTCCGGCCGGGTGGCGCGCAGCGCGGGCACCAGCCCGAACGCCACCGTGGTCAACCCGGTGACCGCCATGGCGTACAGCAGAACGTGGGCGTCGAGACCGAAGTCGAGCTGCAGACGCATGCCGGGAAACGGCAGCACCGGTGGCTCCAGAGCTGTCAGGAGCCCCGCAAGCCACGTCGCGGCGAGCACTCCGGCGATGGCGCCGATACCCGCCAGCAGCAGCGATTCGGTCATCATCTGGCGCACCAACCGCCCGCGCCCGGCGCCCACCGACAGCCGCACCGCGATCTCCTTGCGGCGCGTCCCGGCGCGCGCCAGGAGCATGTTGGCGACGTTGACGCAGCTGATCAGCAGCAACAGGCCGACGATGACCATCAGCGCGGCGAAAAACAGGCCGGCGCCCGCGCGCACCGTGCCAGGGACTGCGCTGTAGGGCGTGGTTTGCAGCGGGTAAACGGCGTCGGGCCCCTCCTGTTCGCGGACCAGGCCCTCGGCGAGCGCCGCGACCTCCGCACGCACCTGCTCGATCGTCGCACCGTCGGCCATGCGCCCGATCGTCTCGAGCACGCCGTTGCGGACGCCGGCGAGCGCTGCGGCTGTGTGTACTCCGGGCGCCCCCATTCCGAGCGGGACGAAGACGTCGGCCTGCACCGCCACCACGTGACCACCGAAGCCTGCCGGCGCCACCCCGACGATGCGCGCCGGGTGGCCGCTCACACTGATCGACCGACCGACGACGTCCTCGGACGCCCCGAATCGGCGCCGCCACAGCGAATCGCTGATCACCACCGCATCCTCGACGTCGGGCGGAAACCACCGCCCGGCGGCAAAGAAGCGGCCGGCCTGCGGCCGCGCCCCGAGCACATCGAAGTAGTTACCGGTGACCTGCAGGCCGAAGACGACTTCGGCGGGCCCGCCGGTGGAAAAGGTCATCGACACGACGTCGAAGGCGGCGAGGTCCTGGAGCGTGCGCGACGTCCGCCGCACGCGGTCGAACACCGGGTACGACACCGATACGAAGTCGTCGCCGTCGCCCTGGGCGACCTCGACCAGGCGGTCGGGGCGCTCGACCCCCGACAGGGTCCGCAACATGATGCCGTTGACCACTCCGAAGATCGCGGTGTTGGCGCCGATGCCGAGGGCCAAGGTGAGAATCGCCACGATGCTGAAGCCCGGGTTGCGGCGCAGGGCCCGCAGCGCATAGCGGGCATCCTGCAGCACGCCGTCGAGCAGATCACGTAGCGACCGTCGCCGGTCGACCTGCGCCTGGATGCGCAATGACTCGCGGCGAATCGCTCCCAGATCTCCGAAGCTCTCGCGTGCGCGCCGTTGCGCCTCCTCCGCCGGTACGCCCGCGGCGATCAGCTCCTCGGCCTTCATGTCGAGGTGGGAGCGCAGTTCGTCGTCGACCGCCCGCGAGGTGTCACGTCGCAACCAGCCGAATGCCCGGCGGAAGCCGCGCGCCCGCATCACCGGCCTCCCCGCGCTTCGATCACTCGTGAGACCGCGGAGGAGGAGCGCTGCCAGCGCTCGATCTCGGCACGCAGTCTCTTCTTGCCGCGCGCTGTCAGCGAGTAGAACTTGGCGCGCCGCCCGGTGTCGTTGATGCCCCACTCGGAGCTCAACAAGCCATCACGCTCGAGCCGGTGCAAGGCCGGGTACAGCACGCCCTCTTCCACCCGCAGCTCCTCGTCGGTGGTCTCCAGGATCCACTTGCTGATCGCGTAGCCGTGCAGCGCCCCCCAGCTGAGCGCCTTCAGGATCAGCACGTTCAGCGTCCCCGGAATGATGTTGTCGCGCTTGCCGCCCATGGGCGTCCTCGTGTCTCGCTGATGCCTATTTTTCAAAGGCATAGATTACATAGGTATCAACCATACGCTGCCAGGCCCGGCGAAGTTCCCGCAAATCTCCCTTTTCTTGCTCGCCTTGCCCGCTCCCCCCGCGTGCGTCACCATCGCTGTCATGATCGAACAACGCCCCGTGACCGCGGTGATCTGGGACTACGACGGCACGCTGGTCGACACCCGCGCCAAAAATTGGGCCATCACGCGCACCCTCGTGCAGCGCTTCACCGGCGCCGATCCCGACTCCATCGACGGCTTGCGCTCGCTCGACGGCTATACCCGTGCCCTGCACCGCAACCACAACTGGCGCCAGCTCTATGTCGGCGAGTTCGGCATGAGCGAGGACATGACCAGCGAGGCCGGCCGGCTGTGGACCGAGTACCAGCTCGCCGACGACACCGTAGCCCCGCTGTACGAAGGCATCGGCAGTGTGCTGCGCGAGCTTTCCGACCTGCCGCACGGCATCGTGTCGATGAACTCGCGCGCCAACATCGAGCGCTCACTCGCCGATCGCGGCCTGCTCGGCCATTTCGACCGGATCATCGGCTACGAGGAGGTGTCCGCCGAGCGCCAGAAGCCCGCACCCGACGGCCTGCTCATGTGCATCGACTCGCTCACCGGCCTCGCCCCCGGGCACGTGGTCTACGTCGGCGACCACCGTATCGACATCGAGTGCGTGCGCAACGGCAACCAGGTCCTGGAGGACGATGGCCGCGACATCCGCATCTTCGCCGTCGGCGCCGCCTACGGCATCGGCGCCGAGTTCGGCGCCTGGCCCGACGATCCCGACTACGCCATCGCCCGCCCGTCGGACCTGCTGCAGCTGGTGCACGGCTGAAAGGCTTCGCCCTTTGCGGGGACGCGGCGGGATTGTAAAGTCGCACAACGCATGATCGAGTCCGGAACGCTCCTGGGGACCTACAAAATCGTGTCGCTGCTGGCATCCGGCGGCATGGGCGAGGTGTATATCGCCGAGGACACCCGGCTGGAGCGCAACATCGCGCTCAAGGTGCTGCCCGCCGATATGGCCTCCGACCCCGAGCGGCTCGAGCGCTTCAAGCGCGAGGCCAAGGTGGTGGCCTCGCTCAATCACCCCAATATCGTCACCATCCACTCGGTCGAGGACGCGCCCGGGCCCGACGGCAATACG
>JASFRZ010000103.1:0-12723 GCA_050114655.1 Acidobacteriota bacterium | reverse complement strand
CAACTTGAACGATACCGAGTGTGACTGCGAGCCGGAGCCGGATCCGCGTTGGGCGAATTTGAAGTCCCTGCGGGACCAGCTCTGAGCACAACCATCAAAAAAGGAAAAGAACCGTGGCATTACCGAAGAAAAGGCATTCGCGCGCGCGCCGCGATCGACGCCGGGCCAACGACGCCCTGCCGGTTCCCGGCCGCTCGAAGTGCCCGAATTGCGGGCGCGATCGCGCGCCGCATCGGGTCTGCTCACACTGCGGCTATTACAAGGGCCGCGTTGTGGTCGCCAAGGACGAAGACTGATTGAAGATCGCCGTTGATGCGATGGGGGGTGATCATGCCCCGGAGCATCCCGTAGCCGGTGCGGTGATGGCCGCCCGTGAACTGGGCGCCGATGTCGTGCTCGTCGGCCGCGAGGATGCCCTTCGCGAGGCGCTCTCTCACCATCCTGACGCCGGCGCGCTCAGCGTGGTCCATGCCGATGAGGTCATTGGCATGGACGAGCCGCCCGCCACCGCGTTGCGCCGCAAGAAGAACTCGTCGATCCACGTCGCTGCTCGTATGCTGCGCGACGGAGAGGTGGGAGGTTTCGTTTCCGCGGGCAATACCGGTGCGGTGATGGTCACCGTGAAGCTGTTCTCCGGCACCATCACCGGGGTCGACCGCCCCGCGCTGGCGGTGATTCTGCCGAGCCGCGCGGGGCGTACGGTGTTGATCGACGTCGGTGCCAATGTCGACCCGAAGAGCCGTCATTTGGTGCAGTTCGCGGTGATGGGGAGCTTCTTCGCGCAGACTATCCTCGGCCTGCAGCGCCCCCGCGTCGGGTTACTGTCAATCGGTGAGGAGGCAGGCAAGGGCACCGACCTGATCCGGTCGGCGCACGCCGCGCTGGAGGCGTCGCCGCTCAACTTCCTCGGCAACGTCGAGGCGCAGCAGATCTACAGCGGCGAGGCCGACGTGGTGGTGTGCGACGGCTTTACCGGCAACGTGGTGCTCAAGACCAGCGAGGCGGTGGTGGAGACCATGTTGCACCTGCTGCGTGACGAGCTGCAAAGCTCCAAGCGCAACATGCTGGGCGCGCGCATAGCGCGTAGCGCCTTTCGCAACTACCGCGCGCGCGTACACTACGCCGAGTTCGGTGGCGCCCCGCTACTCGGGGCGCGAGGGCTGTGCGTCATCTGCCACGGACGCTCTTCGGCGCGCGCCATCATGAACGGCGTGCGTGTGACCATGGAATACGGCCAGCACGGGGTCAACCAGCGCATCGAAGAGATGCTCGCCGGACTCGAGCTGGACAGCACGACGGATCTGCACGAGGCGTTGTCGAGCGACAATTGACCTCGGCGGTTCGCCGCACCGCGGGAGCCTCCTTTGTCTCAATCATCGAAGATCGCATTTGTTTATCCGGGGCAGGGATCGCAGTACCCGGGAATGGGGAAAACGGTTTGGGACGCCTTTCCGGAAGCCCGTGAGGTATTCGAGCAGGCCGATGCCGCCCTGCCGATGTCGATCACCGAGTTGTGCTTCACGGGCGACGAGGAAGCCCTGCGTCTCACCGAGAACACGCAGCCGGCAATTCTCACCGTCAGCGCCGCGTTACACCGCGTGCTGGCGGAACGCGGCTTGCGGCCCGATTGGGTCGCCGGGCACTCGCTCGGCGAGTACTCGGCATTGGTCGCCGCCGGCGTGCTGGACGTCGGCTCGGCGGTGGCGCTGGTGCACAGTCGCGGGCGTTACATGCAGGAGGCGGTACCCGAAGGCGAGGGCTCGATGGCGGCGATCCTCGGCCTCGACGACGAGAAAATGGCGGGCATCTGCAACGCCGGCTCCGACGGCGCGGTGGTCGAGGTGGCCAACCTCAACGCGCCCGGCCAGGTGGTTATCGCCGGCCATCGCAGCGCGGTAGAAGCCGCAGTAGCGGCGGCACAGGAAGCCGGAGCGCGACGTGCGATCATGCTCAATGTCAGCGCGCCGTTCCACTGCTCGTTGATGCAGCCGGCGGCCGATCGGCTGGCGCCCGACCTTGCCGCGGCGACCTTTGCCGACCCTTCCATCCCCGTGGTCTCCAATGTCGACGCGACGGCAGTCACCAGCGGCGACGCAGCGCGGGACGCGCTGCGCCGGCAGGTGACCAGCCCGGTGCGCTGGACCGAAACGCTGCGGTTTCTCGCCGCTCAGGGTGTCGACGTCTTCGTGGAAGTGGGTCCCGGGCGGGTGCTCAGCGGCCTGGTGAGGCGTACCCTCGGACGGGACGTGGCGATCTATTCGGTCGACGAGCGCGAGGAGCTCGACGCCGTCGTTCAGGCACTGGAGTGAGCGGGGCAGGGAGGAGAGACGGATGAGCCGGGAATTCGACGGACGGGTGGCGCTGATTACCGGTGCTTCGCAGGGAATCGGCGAGGCGATCGCCGCGCGCCTGGCGACCGAGGGCTGCAACCTGGTGCTGGCATCGCGGCGTAAGGACGCCTGCGAGGCGGTCGCCGAACAGTTCTCCGAGCATGAGATCGAGACCCTTGCGGTGGAGATGGACGTCGGCGAGATGGCATCGGTTTCCGCCGGGATCGACGAGGCGCTGGAGCGCTTCGGGCAGGTCGATTTTCTCGTCAACAACGCCGGGATCACGCGCGACAATCTGCTGCTGCGCCTCGATCCGGAGGACTGGGATGCAGTGCTGCGCACCGACCTGACCGGGGTCTATAACTGTTCCAAGACCGTGCTAAGATCCATGCTCCGTCGGCGTAGCGGCAGGATCGTCACGATCAGCTCGGTCGTGGGATTGCTCGGCAACGCCGGCCAGACAGCGTACGCGGCCGCGAAGGCGGGCGTCTTCGGCTTCACCAAGTCGTTGGCCCGCGAGGTCGCGTCGAGGAACATCACGGTCAACGCAATTGCGCCCGGTTACATCACCACCGAGATGACGGCGGGCCTGTCCGAAGAGGTGACCGAGAAGTTGCAGCAGGAGATCCCGCTGAGTCGACTCGGTGAGGGCGCGGACGTCGCGGGCGCAGTACGATTTTTGCTGTCCGAGGATGCGTCATATGTCACCGGGCAGGTCCTGAGTGTCGACGGCGGCATGTACATGTAGCGGTCCGGCAACGGAACACCCTTCCTATCCCCGCGCGATCGGAGAGCGCGCCAGCAGGAGGTAGATGGATGGACACCCTGGAAAAGGTCAAGAAGATCATTGTCGAACAGCTCGGTGTTGACGCCGATGAGGTGACCGCGGAAGCGTCCTTCGTCGACGACCTGGGCGCCGATTCACTCGACACCGTCGAGCTGGTCATGGCGTTCGAGGAGGAGTTCGATCTCGAGATCCCCGACGAGGACGCCGAGAAGATCACCAAGGTGCAGGACGCCGTCAGCTATATCGAGGAGCACTCGGGCTAGTCGGCGGCGGGAACGCGGCGCAATCGAGGCGGAATGTCCGCCGCAACGAGCGGGAATCAGATGGATCGACGTGTCGTGGTCACCGGTGTCGGGATCGTCAGCCCTCTGGGCGTCGGTACCGAAGAAACCTGGAAAGCATGTGTTGCTGGCACTCCAGGTGTCTCTCCGATCACCAAGTTCGACTGCGAGGGCTTTGCCGTGCAAATCGCCGGAGAGGTCAAGGGCTTCGATCCCCTCGACTACGCCCAGAAGAAGGACCTCAAGAAGATGGACTACCACATCCAGTACGCCCTCGCGGCGGCCGAGTTCGGCCTGCGCGAGGCTGGTCTGGATGGAGAGGACCGACCCTACCCTGAAGAGCGAATTGGTGTGCTGATCGGCTCCGGCATCGGCGGTCTGAACATGATGGAGCTCCATCACCGTACCCTGCTGGACAAGGGCCCGGGCAAGGTGAGCCCGTTCTTCATCCCCGGCCTGATCGTCAACGAGGCGGCCGGCTGGGTGTCGATCAAGTTCGGCCTGAAGGGGCCCAACTCGGCCACTTGCACCGCCTGCACCACCGGGGCCCACGCCATCGGCGACGCCTATCGCATCGTGCAGCGCGGCGATGCCGACGTGATGGTCGCCGGCGGCACCGAGGGCGTGGTGTGCGCCCTGGCGATCGACGGCTTTGCCGCCATGCGCGCCCTGTCGACACGCAACGATGAGCCCGCCCGGGCCAGCCGCCCGTTCGACGCCGATCGTGACGGCTTCATCCTCGGCGAGGGCGCGGGCGTCCTGGTGCTCGAGTCCGAGGAGGCAGCGCGCAAGCGCGGTGCTCCGATCGTCGCCGAGATCGTCGGCTACGGCATGTCCGGCGACGCCTACCACATCAGCTCGCCGCCGCCCGACGGCGACGGCGCGGCGCGCGTCATGCGGACCACCCTCGACGATGCGGGCGTCAACGCCCAGCTGGTGGATTACGTCAACGCGCACGGCACCTCGACGCCGGCCGGCGACCGCATCGAGAGCGCGGCGATCAAGACGGTGTTCGGCGAGCACGCGAAGATGATGGCCGTCTCTTCGACGAAGTCGATGATGGGGCACCTGCTCGGTGCCGCCGGCGGCGTGGAGGCAGGCATCTCGGCGCTCGCCTTGCGCGACGGTTTGATCCCACCGACGATCAATTACGAAACGCCCGATCCCGAGTGCGACCTCGACTACGTACCCAACACTGCGCGTGAGGCCGAGCTGCACTACGCCCTGTCGAACTCGTTCGGCTTCGGCGGCACCAACGCGGCGCTGCTCCTCAAGCGGTACGCGTAACGGTGCCCCTAACGGCGCCCTTCTACCCGTTCAGGATTGCCAGCCGTGTCTGAGGCAGAGTTCCTCGAAATCCGCCGGCGCAAGCTCGACGACTTCGAGAAGACCGGCGGCGACGCCTTCCCGCATGGGTTCCCGGTCGACGCCTCCATCGGCGCGCTGCGCGCGCGCTTCGACGACCTCGACATCGAGCAGCTCGATGCCGCCGCCGAGACGGTGCGCGTCGCCGGCCGCATCGTCAATGCGCGCGGTCACGGGAAGACCTCCTTCGCGGACATCAGCGACGGCAGCGGGCGCATCCAGTTGTACGTGCGACGCGACGAAATCGGCGAAGCCCCCTACGCCGCCTGGCAGGATCTGGACCTCGGCGACTTCGTCGGCGTGGAAGGCACCCTGATGCGCACGCGTAGCGGCGAGCTCACCGTCAAGGTGGCAGCGTACACGTTGCTAGCCAAAGCCCTGCGGCCGTTGCCCGAGAAGTGGCACGGGCTCAAGGACACCGAGTTGCGCTATCGCCGCCGCTATCTCGATCTGGCGGCCAACGAGGAGGTCCGCGAGGTGTTCCGCAAGCGTGCCGCGGCGTTGCGCGCGCTGCGTGCCCACCTCGATTCCAGCGGATTCATCGAGGTCGAGACCCCGATCATGCAGCCGCAGTATGGCGGCGCGCTGGCGCGCCCGTTCACCACCCACCACAACGCGCTCGATCTCGACCTCTACCTGCGCATCGCCCCGGAGCTCTACCTCAAGCGCTTGCTGGTGGGTGGGTTGGAGCGCGTCTACGAGCTCAACCGCAACTTCCGCAACGAGGGTATCTCGACGCAGCATAACCCCGAGTTCACCATGCTGGAGTTCTACGCCGCCTACTGGGACTACCGCGACATGATGGACTTCGTCGAGGAGTTGCTGGCGGTCACGGTGGAGGCTGTGCTGGGTACCGGAGAATTCGAGTACCAGGGCAGGGCGGTGGCCATGCAGCGGCCCTGGAAGCGCATGCGCTTCGCCGACGCGCTGGTCGAGATCGGGGGCGTGCCCGCGGACCTGCTGCACGATGAGAAGGGCCTGCGCGGCTGGTTGCAGGAGCGTGACGTGCCGGCCGCCGACCTCGGCCTCGGCTACATGTGGGACGCGGCGCTGGGCCGCTTCGTGCAGCCCGAGCTGATCTCGCCGACCTTCATCACCCACTTTCCGCGCGACGTGTCGCCGTTCGCCAAGGCCTGCCCCGACGAGGAGGGCCTCGTCGAGCGTTTCGAGATCTACTGGGGCGGTCTGGAGTCCGGCAACGGCTACTCGGAGCTCAACGATCCGCGCGAGCAGCGCGCCCGCATGGAGGACATGGCCAAGGCGCGTGCCGCCGAGCTCTCCGAGCAGCGCGTCGATGAGGATTACATACGAGCGCTGGAGCACGGCATGCCGCCGGCAGCAGGCTTCGGCCTCGGTATCGACCGGCTGATGATGCTGCTGACCGACTCAGCCTCGATCCGCGACGTCATCCTGTTCCCGCTGATGCGCCCCCGCACCGTCGAGGAACAAGCTGGCGAAGGTGATGAGAACAACGTGCGAGGGCAACAGACGCATTGATCCAGCGACACGTTTTCATCGGGGCCTGTTGACGTACCATTGAAGGGATGCGGCCCGTGCGCCCTTTGCACTGCACATTCAGCGTGATGCCATGACCCCGAAACGCTACGAGCTGTTCCTCGCCCTCCGTTACCTCAAGGCGCGCCGCAAGCAGGCCTTCACCTCGATCGTCTCCTTCGTGTCGATCCTCGGCATCGCCGTGGGCGTCGCCGCGCTGGTCATCGCGCTGGCCTTGCTGACCGGCTTCCAGCAGGACATCCAGGCCAAGATCATCGGCGCCAACGCGCACATCATGATCTGGAGCGGTGGCGAGACCCCGATGGCCGAGTACCGCGAGGTCGTTCGCCGGGCGGAGGAAACACCGGGCGTGGTGAGTGCCTCGGGTGTCGTTCTGCGACCGGCGGTGATCAACACCAGCTTCCGGCAGGTCTTCGCCACCTTCAAGGGAATCGACGTGGAGCATCCCGCAACCGATCTGTTCGACCGGGTGGTCGAGGGCAGTGTGGATGACCTGCAGGTGCGCGGCGAGGATCCCGGCGTGCTGATCGGCCGCGATATGGCCGACGACCTGCTGCTGCGTGTCGGTGATCATATCCGGGTGATGATCTACGACTCGAGCATGCTCACGCCGATGGGCGGTGCCGGCTGGGTTCGTTATCAGACCCTGCGTATTGCGGGTGTGTTCGACGCCGGTATGTACGAGTACGACACCAACTGGGCGTTGGTCGACCTGCGCACCGCGCAGGACATGTTCTACCGCGAAGCCAGCAGCGAAGGGGCTGCGCAGCGCTCCGACGTGGTGACCTTCGTAGAGGTCAAGGTGGCCGACATCTACGACACCGACGCGGTGATGGCCGGCATACAGGAGCGCCTCGACGGCAACTACGTGATGATGGACTGGAAGCGCATGAACGCGGTGTTCTTCTCCGCACTGCAGCTCGAGCGGCTGGCGATGTTCGTCACCATCAGCCTGATCGTCTTCGTCGCCGCGCTCAACATCGTTGCCACGCTGGTGCTGATGGTGATGGAGAAGAACCGTGACATCGGCATCTTGCTGTCTATGGGCGCGACGCGCCGCGGCATCCTCTACACCTTCATCCTGCAGGGGTTGTTCATCGGCCTGATGGGTACGGTCAGCGGCCTGACGCTGGGGATCTCTCTCTCCTACGTTGCCGACCGCTACCAGCTCATCTCGTTGCAGGAGTCGGTCTACTACCTGTCGTACGTGCCCTTCGTCGTGCGGCCCATCGACTTCACGCTGATCGCGTTGCTGGCCGTCGCGGTGTCGTTCCTCGCCACGCTGTACCCCGCGTGGCGCGCCAGCAAGCTCGATCCGGTCGAGGCGCTGCGCTATGAGTGATGCGACCACGTCGTTCGAGATCGACGACGCTGCGGTGGTCATGGCCAGTGGCCTGGCCAAGGCCTATCCCTCGGGCGACGACCGCCTGGACGTGCTGACCGCGACAGATCTGGCCATCAGCGCCGCCGAGCGCGTCGCCGTGCTCGGTGCCAGCGGCATCGGCAAGAGCACCCTGCTCCACCTGCTCGGCGGGCTCGACCAGCCCGACTCCGGCACCATTTCCTTCCGCGGCAGGGTGCTCGCCGAGATGAGCGAGGCGGAGCTCGCCGCCTATCGCAACCACGAGGTCGGCTTCGTCTTTCAGTTCTTCCAGCTCCTACCCGAATTCACCGCGCTGGAGAACGTGATGATGCCGCTGCTGGTAGGTCGCGAGCGCCGCGGCGTTCGCGAGCGCGCCGCCGACCTGCTCGCCCAGGTCGGCCTCGAGGAGCGCGCCCACCATTACCCCTCTCAGCTCTCCGGTGGTGAGCGCCAGCGCGTGGCCATCGCTCGCGCTCTGGTGCGCGAGCCTTCGCTGGTGCTGGCCGACGAACCGACCGGCAATCTCGACGTCGACACCGGCCTGCGGGTGATGGAAGTGTTCGCCCGGCTACAGCACGAGCGCGGCGCGGCGATCGTGATGGCGACCCACAATCCGGCCCTGGTGGAGGGATTCGACCGCGTGCTGCAGATGCAGCCCGGTGGAGCACTACGGGACCGCGCCTAGTTCTCGCGCTCTCGGTTCGGGTAGCAGAACGCCCGGGGCGTCCTGCTATACTCGAAACGTGCGACGGTTTCAGCGGCGTCGCGGGTGGCTCGCGCAAACGCTAGGGGCGCGCGCCCAAAGAAACCGTCACTTGGGCCGTACCTGCCCTGGCCGACGAAGCAATGTTCGAACGCTACACGGAACGGGCTCGGCGCGTGATCTTCTTCGCGCGCTACGAAGCAAGCCAGCTTGGCTCGCGCACCATTGAGACCGAGCATCTCCTGCTCGGCCTCATCCGCGAGAACAACGGGCTGACTGGGCAGCTACTCGGACGCTCGAAAATCGAGCCCGAGGACATCCGCGGCGAGATCGAGGCGCGCACGCGCGTGCGCGAAAAGATCTCGACCTCGGTGGAGATCCCGCTGTCGGTGGAATCCAAGCGCGTCCTCGCCTATGCGGCCGAGGAGGCCGAGAAGATGTTCCACAAGTACATCGGTACCGAGCACATCCTCCTCGGCCTGCTGCGCGAGAAGAAGTCGCTCGCCTCGCGCATCCTGCTGGAAAAGGGCATGCGGCTGACCACCGCGCGCGAGGATCTGCTGTACCTGCTCAAGGAGAAGAACCTCTCCGAAAAGAAGAAGGATACGCCCTTCCTGTCGGAGTTTTCGCGCGACCTGACGGCGCTTGCCGCCAAGGACCAGCTCGATCCGTTGATTGGCCGTGAGCAGGAGCTCGAGCGCGCCATCCAGATCCTCTGCCGGCGCACCAAGAACAACCCGGTGCTGATCGGCGAGCCCGGCGTCGGCAAGACGGCCATCGTCGAGGGGTTGGCGCGCAAGATCGTCACCGGCGACGTACCGCGCTTCCTGTACGACAAGCGCATCCTGGCGCTCGACATCTCGTCGGTGGTGGCGGGCACCAAGTACCGCGGGCAGTTCGAGGAGCGACTGAAGAGCATCATGAAGGAGCTCGTCGACAACAAAGACATCCTGATCTTCATCGACGAGCTGCACACGCTCGTAGGGGCGGGCTCGGCGGAGGGCTCGCTCGACGCCGCCGGCATCCTCAAGCCGGCGCTGTCGCGTGGCGAGCTGCAGTGCATCGGCGCAACCACGCCAAAGGAACACCGCAAGCACATCGAGAAGGACCGCGCGCTGGCGCGCCGCTTCCAGGGCATCAAGGTCAACCCGCCGACTGAAGAAGAGACGCTGCGCATCATCTACGGCATCCGCGATCGTTACGAGAAGTACCACGGCGTCGCCTATAACGATGAGGCCATCGCCACCGCGGTGTACCAGTCGAACCGCTACATCTCCGACCGCTTCCTGCCCGACAAGGCGATCGACGTGCTCGATGAGGCCGGCGCCCGCGTCAAGCTGGCCGCCGCCGCAGCGCCCGCCCAGCTACAGGAGATCGAGGGCCGGCTGCAGCAGATCGCCGAACAGGTCGATGGGGCGATCAACGAGAAAGAGTTCGAGAAAGCGGCCTACTATCGCGACCAGGAGCAGCAAGAGCGCGAGCGCCTGGAGACACTACGCGCCCGCCTGGCCAACGAGGAGAACGAGTCCGAGCCGCCCTTGGTGACCAAGGATGACGTCGAGCGCGTGGTCTCCAACTGGACGGGGATCCCGATCAGCTCCATCCAGGAGGAGGAGCTCGACAAGCTGGTCAACATGGAGGAGGAGCTGCACAAGCGCATCGTGGCGCAGGAGCAAGCCGTCGAAGTTGTCTCACGCGCCATCCGTCGCTCCCGCGCCGGCCTCAAGGATCCGCGCCGGCCGATGGGGTCATTCCTGTTCCTCGGTCCCACCGGGGTCGGCAAGACCGAGGTGGCGCGCACCCTGGCGAGCTTCCTGTTCGGCGACGAGAACGCGATGCTGCGCTTCGACATGTCGGAGTACATGGAGAAGCACTCGGTCTCCAAGCTGATCGGCTCACCGCCCGGCTACGTCGGCCACGAGGAGGGCGGCCAGCTCACCGACCAGGTCAAGCGCAAGCCCTACAGCGTTGTGCTGCTCGACGAAATCGAGAAGGCCCACCCGTCGATCTTCAACATCCTGCTGCAGGTTTACGAGGAGGGCCACCTGACCGACTCGCTCGGCAACACGGTGGACTTCAAGAACTGCATCCTGATCATGACTTCGAACGTCGGGGCGCGCTACATTCAGCGCCGCGGCGGCCTCGGCTTCCGCTCTGACGACGAGCAGGCCTCGTACCAGGAGATGCGCGACCGCGTGCTGGAGGAAGTCAAGCGCACCTTCAACCCCGAGTTTCTCAACCGGCTCGACGAGATCATCGTCTTCCACGCGCTCGACGACGAGCACCTGGTGAAGATCATCCGCCTGATGGTCGACGAGGTGAACAACAATCTGGCGGCCAAGAACATCCAGGTGGAGCTGGACGATTCCGCCTTCCAGTGGATGATCGACCAGACATGCGGCGACCGCAGCTACGGCGCTCGCCCGCTGCGGCGTGCGATCCAGAAGCACATCGAGGACAAGCTCGCCGAGGAGCTGATTCGCGGCAAGATCGGCGCCGGCGACCGTGTCGAGGTGACCGTCGACGACGACGAGCTGAGCTTCCACGTCGGCAAGCCCGAGGAAGAGGAGCACCCGGTCGCCAAATAGATCGCTGCGCGGCCGGTGGACGGGCACCGAAGGGCCTTTTGGGCTAGAATCCGGGTGTTCGGGCGCTCCCGATCCATCCCCCTGACGATACCGATGGTACCGAGAACACGACTCCGCACCGTTTTGCCTACTCGTTTCGCCTGTCTGACGGCGGCCTTCGTCACGGCGCTACTGGCCGTGACGCCGCCGGCGTGGGCCGTCCCGGCTCCGGGCCAGCAACGCGAGAGGGACCTCGTCGCCGTCCTCCTGCGCGCTTCCGCGAAGGGCGCAGGACTGATCGGGGAGACCCCTCAGCCCGGCGTCTCCACCGCGGTTTCGGCCGTGGAATCCGCATCCACCGCGGAGCCCGCCGTGCGCGCCGCGAGCATGTATTGGAGCCTGTATCCTGGCCTGACGCGCGTGCGGATGCAGGGGGTCCAGGGCGCTCCGCCGCAGGGCCAGACCATCCAGGCCATCCGCGTCGAGGGCAACCAGGCCTACTCCGACGACACCGTGAAGTTCTTCCTCACCCTTCGCGAAGGTGGGACGTTCGACTGGCCGACAGCGTTGGCGGACTTCCGCACCATGCTCAACTCGGAATTCTTCGATGACATCCAGATGAACTGGGTGCCGGTCGACGGCGGCGTCGACATCGTCGTCACGGTTGTAGAGCGACCGCTGTTGCGCGACATCCGCATCGTGGGGACGGAGAAAGAGGACAAGGATGGCTTGCTCGAGCGCATGGACCTGCTCGAGATGCCGATCACCCTCGACCAGCCGATCGACCGCCCGCTGATGAAGCGCGCCGGTGAGGTACTGACCACCATGCTGCAGGGTGATGAGGGACTGCAGTTCGTCCAGGTCACCTATTCCGAGCAGCCCTCCAGCACGGGGACCGGTGTGGACGGCGTCTACGACGTCGTCGAGGGTGACACCGTTCGCATCGAGAACGTCTACTTCGAAGGGGCAACCCAGTTCACCCAGCAGGAGCTGCGCTGGATGGCGAAGAAGACCAGCGAGCACTGGATGTTCTCTTTCCTGACCAAGAACGACCGCTACTCGCCCTCCGGATGGGAGTTCGACAACTTCAACATCTCCAACGAGTACCGTCGACTCGGCTATCTCGACATCCAGTTCGGCGAGCCCGAGGTGCGCGTCTACGAGATGGGGCGCATGTGGCCGCTCGCCGACACGCGCCGGCTGTACGTCACCATCCCGATCGAGGAGGGGCCGCAGTATCGCCTCGGCGAGGTCATCGTCGAGGGCAACACCCGCTTCACCGACGATCAGCTCAAGGCGCTGGTGCCGGTGGCGCAGGGTGACGTGCTCGACGTCAAGGGCATCGTCGACGCGCAGGAGGCGATGCAGAACATCTACAGCAACTTCGGCTACTTCCAGGTTCTCGTCACGCCGGTTCCCGAGCAGTCGCCCGACGAGGCCATCGCCGACGTGCGCTACGTCATCCAGGAGAACGGCCTCTACCGCATCCGCCGCATCGAGTTCGAGGGCAACACCAACACGCGTGACTACGTCATGCGCCGCAACCTGCAGATCAACGAGAACGACTTGTGGAGCCAGGGTGCCATCGAGGGGTCGAAGTTCAAGATCCAGCAACTCGGCTACTTCGACAACGTCGAGGAGGACGTCAGCATTGTCAAGCCGGCGGTGCCGACACCCGCGGCCGGCGAGGAGTTCGATCCGTCGCAGCCGCCCCAGACGACGGTGTCGAGCGAGGACATCGGAGAACTCGACGTCAACCTCAAGGTCACCGAGGTGGGCCGCAACCAGGTCAGCTTCGGCGGCGGTGTCTCG
>JASFRZ010000102.1:0-12810 GCA_050114655.1 Acidobacteriota bacterium | reverse complement strand
TACGCGTACGTCATCCCTGCGGTCGCGCGCCTTGCAGCTGCCGCCGTCACGCCCTCCTGGGAACAGTGGTGGTGGACTTTTTTCGCGGGGTGCGGGTCTAAGGGGGTAGGCACGGCTTCGGCCGCGCTCCCCTGGAACCTCGGAGTTCAGATGAAGAGCATTCCGTCCAAGCCCTGGGTGACGGCCGGGGGTGTGGTGGCAGCGTTGATGTTCGCAGCGCTGCTGGCGATGCCGGCGACGCCGGCGCTGGCGGCGCAGCAATCGGGCGTTGAGCAGGAGGAAGCGGCGCGCGCGCGCGCCGAGTTGCAGGCACAGCTGGAGCAGATGCAGCAGCGGCTCGCCGAGCAACAACAGGTCTCGGCCGAAGCCGCGCGACGCTACGAGCAAGAGCTGCAGCGCGTCCAGGAGGCGCGGGAGCGGGCGCTGGCTGCGGCCGAGCGCCAGATGCAGCGCGTCCGGGTCGACGCGCTACGCTTGCGCAGCGGCTGCGGGACCTTCGGCGAGGCGGTGCTGGACCACGCCGACGATCTCTCGCTGAGCGACGAGCAGGTCGGTGAGATCCGTACGGCGCAGCGCTCGCTGCGGCGTGCGGCGATCGAGCGCAACGCCGACATCGAGGTCGGTCAGATGGATCTCGAAGTGCTGTACGAGGCCGACCAGCTCGACCTGGCGGCGATCCGCACGAAGCTCGAGGAGCTCGCCACGCTCGGCGTTGACGAACAGATGTCCGGCCTGCAGCTGCGCGAGCAGGTGCGCGACATCCTGACTCCCGAGCAGCGCCAGCAGCTCGACGACCTGCACGGCGGCGACCTCGACGTCGTCATTTCCGGCGTGGCCGTCAGCCGCGGCACCACCCTGCGCCTGCGCAGGGCTGGCTGCTGATCCAAGCGCCGGAGTAGCAATGGGAGCGAGAAGGAGGGGCGGGGCGCGCGCTTTTTTGAAGGCCCGCCATCCGCCCCCGCCTCGCACGGGCTACGCCCGCTCGTTGCTCAGTAGGCCCGTGTTGTCCTGCGTAGGGAATGGCCGCTTCGCTTTCCTTGGTAGACTCCCGCGATGCCGCCGTCTCTGCAGCGTCGCTACTTCCGTCTCAGCGCGCTCAACATCATGGCCAGCGTCACCGTCCCGCTGGCCGGCTTCGTTGACACCGCGATGCTCGGCCATCTCGGCGATATCCGTTTTCTCGCCGGCGTCGCGTTGGGCTCGATCCTCTTCGACTACGTCTACTGGACCTTCGGCTTCCTGCGCATGGGCACCACCGGCACCACTGCGCAGGCGCTCGGGAAGGGCGACGACGCGGGCGTCTACCTGACCCTGTACCGGGGCCTGTTCGTCGGACTGGCGATCGGCGCCGCGCTGCTGGCGCTGCAGGTTCCGGTTCGCGCGCTCGGCTTTGCCCTGCTTTCCGGCACCCAGCCGGTCGAGAGCGCCGGCGCTGCCTATTTCAACGCGCGCATCTGGGGGGCGCCGGCGACCCTGTGCAGCTTCGTGCTCGCCGGCTGGTTTCTCGGCCGCGAGGAGCCCGGCCGCGTGCTGGCGATGACGGTGGCCGCCAACCTGGCCAACGTGCTGCTCGACTGGCTGTTCATCCTGCACCTCGGCATGGCAGCTTTCGGCGCCGGCCTGGCGACGATGATGAGCCAGTACCTTTCGGTGGCGATCGGCCTCGCCATGCTGTGGCAGGTCAGCCGACCCCGGCGCTGGGTATGGGGCGAAGTGCTCGACCGCGAGGGGCTGTCGCGGCTGATGTTGCTGAACCGCGACATCCTGTTGCGGACACTCGGGCTGATCACCACCTTCAGCCTGTTCACCAATTTCAGCGCGCTCCTCGGTACCACCGTGCTGGCCGCCAACGCTATCCTGCTGCGGGTGCAGTACCTGGCCTCGTACTTCATCGACGGCGCGGCGTTCGCCACCGAGAGCCTCGCCGGCATCTACCGCGGCCAGGACAATGTCGCCGGGCTGCAGCGGCTGCTGTGGTTGTCTCTGGCGGTCGGTTTCGCCTGCGTGGTCGGCTTCGCCGCCCTGGTCGCGGTGGCGCCGCTCACCTTGTATCCGCTGCTGACCTCGCACCAGGACGTCGTCGACGTTGCCAGCCGCTACGGCTGGTGGCTCGTGCCGGTGCTGCTTTTCGGTTCCGCCGCCTACATCTACGATGGGTTCTTTCTCGGCCTCACCGAAGGAAGGTCTTTGCGCAACTCGATGCTCTTTTCCACCATTGTGCTGTTCGTGCCGATCGCCTGGCTCGCGGTCGTGCGCTCGAGCAACGACCTGCTGTGGATCGCCATGCTGGCATGGATGGTGTCGCGCGCCACGACCCTGGGATGGGCCGCGCGACGGCTGTTGCGCGAGGCGCGGCAGGAAGCGGCGGTGGGCGCATGAGCGGCGCCGTCGCCAGCGCGGCCGGCCTGCACGTCGCCCTCGTGTGTCCCGAGATCCACGGCAACACGGGCAGCACGGGGCGCACATGCCTGGCGGCGGGGGCGCAGCTGCACCTGATCGAGCCGCTCGGCTTCCAGATCGACGACCGGCGGGTGCGCCGCGCAGGGCTCGATTACTGGCCGCGTGTAGACCCGCGCGTGTGGCCCGACTGGGCGAGCTTCGAGGAGCGCATGACGGCGCTCGGCCAACCCTTCTTTTTTTCCTCCGACGCGACGCGCGAGTTCTGGGACGCATCGTTCGTCGCCGATACCGTGCTGGTGTTCGGTCGCGAGAGCGTCGGGTTGCCGGACGAGATCCGCGAGCGCTACGCCGACCGGATGTTGCGGCTGCCGATGAAGGACCCGGCGCTGCGATCGATCAACCTGGCCAACGCTGTCGCCGTGGTGCTGTACGAGGCGCTGCGGCAGCGCCGCCACCTGGAGGAATGAATTCGCCCGCGGCGTCCAAACCGATCGCCATTGAGCGGCATCCAACGGGTTGAAACAGGAAAGGAGTACCGGAACGCCGTTCCGGTAGGGAAAACAGAAGGCAACGACCGCTGCCGCGCACAACACGCACCGGCCGTGGTTTCCGGAGGAGGATGCGATGAGTCGAATCTCGAGGTCACGGCTGGCTGCCGGCTTGATCGTCGCCGCGGCGACGCTGCTGCTGGGCGCGGCCCCGGCGTTGGCGCAACAGCAGCGCGAGGTGCGCCGCAGCTTCTCGGCACGCAGCGGCATGACGGTCGATGTGGAGAACCTCGCCGGCATGGTGACGGTCGAGGGGCAGGAAGGCGGCGACATCGAGGTGGTCGCCACGATCCACGCCGAGAGCGGCGACCAGGCCGACGCCCAGACGTTGCTCGGTCTGCTCGAGGTGAACTTCGACGAGCGCGGCTCCCGCATCAACGTCCGCGCCGACTATCCAGTCGACCGGTTCGATCGCTACCGCTACCCGCAGTCGGGGCGCGGCACCTACAACACCCAGACGACCTACCAGCGCGAGCGCGTGCGGGTGACTTCGCGCGATGACGACGACGCGGTGACCCTGTGGGTGGACTTCGTGGTGCGCGTGCCGGCCGGCGTCTCCGCGGACATCGAGAACCACGTCGGCGATGTTTCCGCCGCCGATCTGCACGGCGATTTCCACGCCGATACGGGCTCCGGTGCCGTGCACGCGAACAATATCGTCGGCGAGGTCGAGGCCGACACCGGCTCCGGCAATGTCATCGTCGACGAGATCGACGGTGACGTGAATGCCGATACCGGCAGCGGCGACGTCGAGGTGAGCAACGTGCACGGCAACGTCAACGCCGACACCGGCTCCGGTGACGTGACCGTCAGCGACACCGAAGGCGGAGACATCAACGCCGATACCGGCTCCGGAACGGTTTCGCTGGAGCGCGTCAGCGGAGACATCTACGCGGATACCGGCTCGGGCGACATCACCGGCCGCGACATCGTGGCAGGCGCCAGCATCACGGCCGATACCGGCTCGGGCGACGTGCGATTCTCGGGCGACCTGTCGGGTGCGCGGCAAATAGAGATCGACACCAGCTCGGGGGACGTCGAGCTGGACATGAGCGCCTTCCCGGGCATGAGCATCAGCATCGAGACCGGTAGCGGTAGCATCGACGTGGACGTGCCGAACCTGCAGACGGAACGCAGCCGTCGCAGCTATTTCCGCGGCACCGTCGGCGACGGCAGCTGTGACGTGGTCATCGATACCGGCTCCGGCAGCGTGCGCATCCGCGCCCGCTGAAGCTCGCCGGCGGCGCGACACCGAGAGCCCCCGGGTGTTCCGGGGGCTTTCCCTTTGCCTTTGCTAAACTCCCGGCCGTTCGCGACCCGACACGATGGCGGCGCGCGACGTCGCGCCGCCGCCTCCGGAGATACCACGATGAAGCGTCGTTCTTGCGGTCCGCTGGCGGTCCTCGCGTTGACGACGCTGGTCGCCGCCGCCGCGCAGGCGGGCGCGGCGGCCGGCGTTGCACCGGCAGCAACCCTGCAACAGCAACAGGCGGAGCAGCAGATGGGCTACGGATACGGCAGGCCGGCGCGCGCGCAGCGCGGCAGCCGCTCGGAGTTGATCGCACCGCACGGCATGGTGGCGGCATCGCAGCCGTTGGCGGCGCAGGTGGGCATCGACATTCTCAAGGCGGGTGGCAACGCCATCGACGCGGCGGTGGCGGTCAACGCCATGCTCGGGCTGGTCGAGCCGCAGATGAACGGTATCGGCGGCGACATGTTCGCGCTCGTCTGGGACGCCGAGTCGCAACAGCTGTACGCGCTCAACGCCACCGGCCGATCGGGGTACGCCTTCACCCGCGAGGTGCTCGAGGAACGCGGCATGGAGCGTGCGCCCGGCTCCGGGCCGCTTTCCTGGATGGTCCCCGGCGCGGTCGATGGTTGGGACGAGCTGTTGGCGCGCTTCGGTACGATGTCCTTCGCCGAGGTGCTGGCGCCGGCGATCGCCTATGCGCGCGACGGGTTCCCCGTCACCGACATCATCTCCGGCGATTGGCGGGCGGCCGAGGATGCGCTCTCCCGCTGGCCGGACTCGGCGGCCACCTACCTGCCGGAAGGGCGCGCCCCGCGCGCCGGCGAGGTGTTCAGGAACCCCAATCTGGCGCGTAGCTACGAGCTCATCGCCGAGCAGGGGCGCGACGGCTTCTACCAGGGCGCGATCGCCGAGCGCATCGTCACCTGGGGGCAGGAGCATGGCGCCGTGTTGACGATGCAGGACTTCGCCGAGCACGACTCGCTGTGGGTCGAGCCGATCTCGACCAACTACCGCGGCTACGACGTCTGGGAGCTGCCGCCCAACAGCCACGGCATGACGGCGCTGCTGATGCTCAACATCATGCAGCAGTTCGATCTCGCCTCGATGGGCCCTGATTCGGCCGACGCACTGCACGTCATGATCGAGGCCAAGAAGCTCGCTTTCGCCGACCGCGGCGAGTACGTCGCCGATCCCGACGCCGACATCCCGATCGAGTGGCTGATCTCGCCGGAGTACGGCGCCGAGCGCGCCGCGCTTATCGACATGCAGCGCGCCGCCACGGTGGTCGAGGCCGGGCGCGCCGGGAACGCGCCCGACCCGCTCGAACTCGGCGACACGGTGTACTTCACGGTGATCGACAAGGACCGCAACGCGATCTCGATGATCGAATCGATCTTCTCCTCATTCGGCTCGAAGGTGGTGCCGGGAGACGTCGGCTTCGCCATGCAGAACCGCGCCAGCGGCTTCTCGATGGAGGCGGGGCACCGTAACGAGATCGGCCCGCACAAGCGCTCGCTGCACACCAATATGCCCGGCTTGGTGACCAGGGATGGCGTACCGTTTTTCACCTTCGGCGTGATGGGCGGCAACATGCAACCGCAGGGCCACGCGCAGGTGCTCGCGGACATCATCGACTTCGGTATGAACATGCAAGAGGCGGCAGATCAGGCGCGTTTCCGCCATTCGCCGGACACCGCCGCTGGCGTCGCCCGCTCCAACGGCGGCACGGTGGCGCTGGAGTGGGGTGTGCCCGACGACGTGGTCGCCGAGCTGGAGCGCCGCGGGCACACCGTTCGTCGGGTCGGCGGTGGTGCGATGGGCGGCTATCAGGCAATCCTGATCAGCCCGGTCACCGGCATGCTGCACGCCGGCAGTGATCCGCGCAAAGACGGCATGGCGATCGGCTATTGAGTAGGGAAGCGCTGAGCCGGACGATCGCTGCGTTGCGCTTGGTCGGCAGCCCTGCGACGTACAAGCGTACGCCTCCGGGCATCCTCTCGGTGCGCGCCTTGCGCTCATCCGGCGCAGCGCTTCCTGCCACCGCGGTTGTCATGTGACTAGCCTTTGCTGTCGCCGACGTCCTATTGTCTAGGGCTGACCGTTGCGGTGGCCGTGGCGCGCCGAATGTTCACCGGACTTGATCGATGGAAAAACCGGCACCGACCAGGTACCCGATCCACGAGCTCATCGCCGACCGCTGGAGCCCGCGCGCCTTTTCCGAGCGCCCGGTCGAGGAAGGGATGCTGCATCGGTTGTTCGAGGCTGCGCGCTGGGCGCCGTCGTCGCGCAACGAGCAGCCGTGGAGCTTCATTGTCTGCCCCAAGCAGAACGAGGAGGCACACGCCGCGCTCCTGCGGTGCCTGTCGGAGAGCAACCAGGAGTGGGCGCAGCACGCCCCGATTTTGATGATGTCGGTCGCCAAGCTCGCCCTCGATCACAACGGCAAGCCCAATCGCCACGCCTATCACGATGTCGGTCAGGCGGTGGCGATGATGCTCGTGCAGGCGACCGATCTCGAGTTGGTCGCGCACCAGATGGGGGGCTTCGATCAGGACAAGGCGCGCGAGCTGTTGCAGATCCCGGAAGGCTTCGATCCGGTCGCCGCGATCGCGCTCGGCTACCCCGGTGATGCGGAGAATCTCTCGCTGGCGCTGCAGAAGAGGGAGTACGCACCGCGGGAGCGTAAGGATTTCAGCGAGTTCGTCTGGTCCGGAACTTTCGGCAACCCGATGCGCTTCGAGTCGCGTGTCAAGCGCGCGCTCGAAGGGAACTAGCGGGGTTCTTCAGCACCCTGCACTTCCGAAGAGGGAAAGCGTCTTGAAGCGAACAGCGGTGTGGGTGTGGGTAGCGATGGCGGTCCTGGCGCTGGCTGCGCCGGCGCCGGCGCAGGCGCAGGAGCTGGAGGTGCCGTCGCTGGCGCTGACCGGCATTCCGTTCGACGTCGTGGTGGTCGGGGCGAGGTCCGGTCCCGAGGCCCTGCTGGTGCGGGCCGGCGGCGAGACCTTCGCTGCCGAGCTGGGTGACGATGGCTTGCTGACGGCCGCCGGCGTGGTGGTGCATTCGCGTGGCCGCACCGAGATCGAGCTGGTGTCGGCCGGCGGGGTGATCGCCAGCGCCGAGGTGCGCGTGCTGCCGGGCTGGATCTCGATCCTCCCGCCACTGATTGCCATCGCCGTGGCATTGATCACCAAGAACGTCATCCCGGCGCTCTTTCTCGGCATCTGGTTCGGCTCGTTCACCATCAACGGCTTCACCATCGTCGGCGCCTTCCTCGGCCTGCTCGATGCCTTCGAAGTGTACGTGCTGGGGGCGCTGGCCGATCCGGGGCACGCATCGATCATCCTGTTCAGCTTCATGATCGGCGGGATGGTGGGGATCATCAGCAAGAGCGGCGGCATGCAGGGGGTGGTCAACCACATCGTGCCGCTGGCCAAATCGCCGCGGCATGCCCAGGCGGCCACCGGCCTGCTCGGACTGATCATCTTCTTCGACGACTACGCCAACGTCCTGGTGGTCGGCAATACCATGCGGCAGGTCACCGACCGGATGCGCATTTCGCGCGAGAAGCTCGCCTACATCGTCGACTCCACCGCTGCGCCGGTCTCGTGCGTTGCGCTGATCACCACCTGGATCGGCTACGAGGTCGGTCTGATCGGCACCGCGGTGGATCAGATCCCCGGCTTCAACGAGGCCGGCTACGCGGTCTTCCTGGAATCGATCCCGTACAGCTTCTACCCCATCCTGTGCATGATGTTCGTCTTCATCGTTGCCTTTTCGGGACGCGACTTCGGCCCCATGTACCACGCCGAGGTGCGCGCCCGCAGCACCGGCGAGGTACTCGCTCCCGACGCCCGCATCGACGCCGCCGCCGGCGGCCACGGCGAGCTCGAGCCCGAAGACGACAAGCCGGCGCGGGCGATCAACGCGGCGCTCCCCGTGATCGTGCTGATCGGCGGCGTTTTGGTCGGTCTGTGGGCCACCGGCGAGGGCAACGGGTTGCGCGAGATCATCGGTACTTCGGATGCTCCCAAGGCGCTGATGTGGGCGTCGCTGATGGCGGCGCTGACCGCCGGCACGCTGGCGATCGTGCAACGCATCCTGACGCTCACCGAGGTAGTCGACGCATGGTACGCGGGGCTCAAGGCGATGATGATCGCGATGATCATCCTGGTGCTCGCCTGGTCGCTCTCTTCGATCACCGCCGAGCTCAACACCGCCGGCTACCTGGTCTCGGTGCTCGGCGACACGCTGCCGCCGGGCATCGTGCCGGCGCTGGTGTTCATCATCTCCGCCGCCACCGCGTTTGCCACCGGCTCGAGCTGGGGCACGATGGGCATTCTGATCCCGCTGGTGGTGCCGCTGTCGTGGGCGGTGCTGGCGGCCAACAACATGGCCGATGGTGCGCACCACAACGTGATCTACTCGACCGTCGCCTGCGTGCTCGGCGGTGCCGTGTGGGGCGACCACTGCTCACCGATCTCCGACACAACCATCCTGTCGTCGATGGCGAGCGGCTCCGACCACATCGACCACGTGCGCACCCAGCTACCGTACGCGCTGCTGGTCGGCGGCGTCGGCGTGTTCTTCGGTACGTTGCCGACGGGTTTCGGCTCGCCCTGGTGGCTGTCGATGATCATCGGCGTTGCCACCTTGTTCACCGCGCACCGCTATCTCTCCAAACCGGTCGACGAAGCGAGTGCGTGAATCCGCGGATCAGTCCTGACTGCGCGGTCTCGCAACGGAGTGATCGCGACCCGCGGTTGCCGGAGGGTGGGGGATCTTCAGGAGCGCGGCGATTGCGCAGACCCTCGGGGCGACGACATCTCGTACATTCCATTCGATCCGACGGCCCCCGCAACCATGATGCTCGGCGCGTTGGAGTTTCGCCCGCACCCGCTACTGCGACTGACACCGAACGTCGTTTACATCCCGTACCAGCGTGAGGACGACGGTCATGAGCCGCCGAACGACTTGCAGCTACGAATGACCTTTTTCCTCGATCTGCAGTAGACCGATCTCCGCCGTCAGAACCGCCCGACAATCCCGCCGCTGTACCGGATGCTGCTGGTCGTCTGCTCGTAGTTGAGGATCAGCACCTCGAGCTGGGCGAAACGCACCCCCCAGTTGCCGTTGCCGAACATGGCGTCGACGTCGGCGCCGAAGCTGGTGGCGAACACCGTCTGGCCGACCGTGTCGTACACGTTGGTGCCATTGGTCGATCCGACCACGTCGATCGACCCGGTTGCCCAGCCGATGGCTCCGAACGCCTCGATGGCGATGTTCCTGCTGTTCACCAGCAAAAAACGCGGTCCGAACAGCAGGGTGGTCTGCACCAGATCGGCCGAGGTGATCTGGTCCGGTGCGTCGTCGGGCAGGATGCTGCCGGTGTTGAACGCACCGTCGGCGAAGATGCCGACGCGGGAGGTCAGGTAGTAGGTCAGGTTTCCCTGCAGTCCGTAGAGGCTCTTGCTGGTCTCCGGCACGCCGACGTCCGGCGGGATGCTGAAGTCGAGGTAGGAAAAGCCGCCGAACAACCGGACCCGGTTCTCTCCGCCGGGGTTGCCTTGCGCCCACGCCGCCGCGGGCACCAGCATCGCCGCCAGCGCCACCGCGACCGCCGCCATCGAGAGTCGTTTGCTCATCAGACGCTCCAATCCAGGGGAGAGATCGCCGAATCAGGTGTTCATCTTTCTGTTCCGATTCTATCGGGGCGACTTCCGAACTGCTGCCGCCGCTACCGGCGCCGTTCCGCAAGAACCCGGGCAAGACGGCTGCTCACACCTGTCCGACCATCTCCGCCGGCTGCCCCGTCGCATCCAGCACCCGCTGAAAGACCTCCTCGCGCGCATCGAGGCGCTTGCGCCCGCGGGTGACGAGTGACAGCGGCACGTGGGTGAAAGCGTGGTTCCAGAAGCCCACCATCATGTCGGTGCGGCCCGCCATGCCGGCATGCACCGCGTGCTGGCCGAGAATCAGACAGAAGGCAGAGTCCATGGAGTTGGCCGGCAGCCCACGGATGGTGTAGCTCGGATCGATGTACTTCAGGTCGACGCGCATGCCGCGCGCCTTGCAGTGGCGCTTGATGGCGGCGACCAGCAGCGCGCCGACGTCGCGCAGCTTGGTGTTGCCGGAGGCATCGACACCGGGGTCTTCGTCGTCGTCGAAGAGATTCTGCCCGGCGCCCTCGGCGGCGACGATCAGCGCGTGGTGCCGTTCTTCGAGGCGCCGTTCGAGCAGGTCGAGCAAGCCCCCCTCGCCATGCAGCGTGAAGGGAACCTCGGGTACCAGGCAGAAGTTGACGTCGCCGTTGGCGAGCGTTGCCTGCGCTGCGATCGAGCCCGAGTAGCGGCCCATCAACTTGACCAGGCCGACGCCGTTGTAAGCCCCCTCGGCCTCGGTGTGCGCCGCCTCGACGACCGTGCGCGCCGCCTCCACGGCAGTCATGAAGCCGAAGCTGCGCTGGCTCCACAACAGATCGTTGTCGATCGTCTTGGGGATGCCAATGATGCTGATCGGCAGGCCGCGCCGGGTGATCTCGGCGGTCAGGGCGGTGGCGCCACGCAGCGTGCCGTCCCCCCCGACGCACACCAGGATGTCGATCTCCCATTCCTGCAGCGTGTCGACCATCTCGCCGAGCTCCTGCGGGCCGCGGCTCGAGCCCAGCATGGTGCCGCCGTGCCGGTGGGCGTACTTGACGACGTCGAGGTCGAGCACCCGCGGGACCGCGAGCTTGTCGGCGGCGAGCCCGGCGTAGCCGTAGCGGAAGCCGACCACGCGGCGCACCCCGTAGCGGTGATAGGCGGTCAGCACTACCGAGCGGATGACGTCATTGACACCCGGGCACAAGCCGCCGCAGGTAACGATGCCGACGCTGGTCGTGCTGGGGTCGAAGAACAGCCGCTCGCGCGGCCCGGCGGCCTCGAAGGAAGGGGGCTCGCCGGTGGCGCTGGCCTCGTCGGTGGCGCTGGCGACATAGATGCGCGCGCTCTCGTCGATGAATGTATCGTCGCCGCGCAGCGGTGATGCGACGGAGGCCTCGCCGAGCGTGGCGACGGCGCACTCGTGCGGCTCCGGCAGCTTCTCGGGGCCGCCGTAACCGCTCTCGTCGACCATCAGCGTGGCGTGTCGTCGCCGGCGGTGACCAGGTCGGGGATCTCCCAGCCGCCGCCCAGGGCGCGGTACAGCAGCACCAGGTTCTGCACCACGATCCCCTCGCTGGTGGCGAGCTGGTCCTGGAGCTGGAAGAGCGTGCGCTGCGAATCGAGCACGTTCTGGAAGTTGGTCAGCCCGGAGAGGTACTGCGTGCGCACCAGATCGACAGCGCGTTGCGAGGCATCGACCGCTTCGAACAGGCGCGCCCGACGCTCCTGCTCGTTGGCATACGCCACCATCGCGTCCTCGACGTCCTCGAGAGCGCCGAGCACGGTCTGCTCGTAGGCCACCAGCGCCTGTTCGGTGACCGCCTCGGTGGCGCGGATGCGGTTGCGGATGCGCTCGCGGTCGAACAGGTTCCAGCGGAAGCCCGGCAGGATGTTCCAGCCGAATCCGGTGGTGTTCCCGTCGCCGCTCGCCAGCCCGAAGGTGAATGCTCCGGTGAGCGAGAAAGTCGGGTAGAGGTCGGCGGTGGCGACGCCGATCTGTGCCGTCTGCGCCGCCAGGATGCGCTCGGCCTGGCGGATGTCGGGGCGCTGCCGCAGCAGGTCGGCGGGGATGCCGCGGGTGATCTGCACCGGTGGGTCGGGAATCGCACCCGGCGCGGCGAGCTCGGCAGACAGCGTGCCGGGTGGCTGGGCGAGCAACACAGCGAGGCGGTTGTAGGCGAACTCGAGCTGTTGCCTGAGCTGCGGGATGCGCGCCTGGGTGTCGGCGAGGTTGGATTCCGCCTGCGCCACGTCGAGGCGCGAGGTCAGCCCGGCGGCAAAGCGATCGCGGGTCAGTTGCAGGCTGTTTTCCTGCGCCTGGATATTGGACTGGGCGAAGCGGATGCGGTCCTGCAGGGAGCGCACGTCGATGTAGGCGAGCGCCACCTCCGAGAAGAGCGACACCAGCACGTCGCGGTAGCTCTCCACGGTCGCCTGGTAGCTTGCCGCCGCCGATTCGATGTTGCGGGCGATGCGCCCGAACACGTCGATTTCCCAGCGCGCGTCGACGCCGACGTCAAGCACCGCCAGCGTGTCGGGCTCGATGTCGACGGACAGCCCGGCCTCGTTGGTGCGGCTCATGCCGGCGGCGCCGTTCGCATCGATCACCGGCAGCCGGTCGCCGGTTGCGACGCCGTAGAGCGCGCGCGCTTCCTGGATGCGCGCCACTGCCAGGCGGATGTCGAGGTTCTGGTCGTAGGCGCGCTCGATCAGGCTGTCGAGCATCGGGTCCTCGAGCGATGCCCACCACTGCTGCAGGTGCGACTGGCCGTCTTCGAGTCCTTCGACCGCCTGGGTGTGCCAGGCGTCGGGGATTGCCGTAGCGTCCGGCAGAGGCCTCTCCGGGGGGGCGTAGTCGGGGCCCACCTTGGTGCAGCCGACGCCGATCAGCAACAGCGTTGCGGCCAGCGCTCCGAGCGCGCGCGCCGCGCCGCCCTTCGGCTTCGGACCGCCGCCCTTGCCGCCGGAG
>JASFRZ010000101.1:0-12817 GCA_050114655.1 Acidobacteriota bacterium | reverse complement strand
CCCCTCAGGCTCACCGTTCAGCGTTTGGCGGGTCACTGCGGCATAGAGGCCGTAGATCGGGCTGAGGTAGTAGCGCGCCGCGTTGGTGCCCGGGCTGTCGGAGCCGAACACCAGCACCGCGCCGGCGTCCTTGAGCGTGCGGAAGGCGTAGGCGCCGAGGTTGCGCTCCTTGCCGATGCGCTCCTCCATCCAGCGCATGTCGTCGGAGACATGGTACGGGTTGACCTCGGCGACCAGGTGGAGCCTGCCGAAGCGCTCGAAGTCATCGGGGTTGACCACCTGCGCGTGGATGACGCGCCAGCGGTGGTCGGTGTCGACCATGTCGTGCTCGGCGAGGATCTTCTCGTAGATGTCCAGGATGATGCGGTTGCCCTTGTCGCCGATGGCGTGCACGTGCGGCGGCATGCCGACGTCGACGGCGCGCTCGATGAGCTGCTCGAGGTTGCCCGGCGGCCGGTCGGTGTAGTGCTCGTTGACGCGCATCGCCATCCCCCAGCCCTCTTCGGACTCCGGGAACATGATGTCGCGCAGGGCGCCCGAGCTGTCCGGCTGGTGATCGTAGGGTTGGAAGAACAGCGCGCTGCTGCTACCCATGATGCCGTCGACCCATGCCTTGAAGCCGACGAAGCGCAGCCACTCGTCGCCGAAGCCGCGCGTGATCCCGAGCGCCGCGAAGTGCTCGACCTCGAACAGCGTTGGCCGCAGGCTGATGCGCACGGTGAGGTCGCCCTGCGCCCGGGTTTCCTGGTAGACGCGCAGCATCGGCGCGCTGGTGAGGTCCTGGATGGTGGTGATGCCGCCGGCGCGCGCCTCCTTCTGCACCTCCTCGAACTCGCGCATCAGTAGCTCGAATGACTTCGCGGTCTGCGCGCGCCGCACGAGATCGACGGCGCTGCCGCGCAGGATGCCGGTCAGACGCCCGTTGTCGTCGCGATCGAACGAGCCGCCCGGCGGATCGGCCACGTCGTCGTCGATCCCGGCGAGCTCGAGCGCCCGGCTGTTCGCGAGGTGCATGCTGCGATCGAAGCGGCTTACCAGCACCGGATGGCGGGCGCTGAACGCATCGATCATGTCGCGGCTGGGCGTGAACGGCTCGGCAACCGCTTCGGTGGTGGTCTCACCGGCGGAGCCCGCCGCCCACTGCTCGTAGGCGCCCCATGATCCGCCGGTGATCCAGCTACCGTCGGGGAGCCGCTCGGTGGCGCCGCGGATGGCGTCGATGAAGGCCTGCTCCTCGTGCACCTCGAGCAGGTTGACGCCGATCAGCAAGGCTCCGGTGGAACCGACGTGGACGTGCCCGTCGTTGAAGCCGGGGGTGACGAACGCGCCGTTCAGATCAATGGTGCGTGAAGACGGGCCGGCGAGCCGTTGGACCTCGGCGTTGCTGCCCACCGCCATGATGGTGTCGCCCTTGATCGCCACCGCCTCCGCCGACGGGAGCGCGGGGTCGACGGTGTAGACCGTCCCGTTGATCAGCAGGATATCGGCGGATTCCGCTGCCGGCGGTGCGCAACCGGCGGCCGCGAGCGCCGCGAGAAGCAGCACGACGAAGGTGTGGCCTCGCTTCATGACGAACCTCCCCGGGTTGGCTCGGCGCGATGGTCGGATCTTACCAGGGGCTTCGAGCAACTCCGCCGGAAACAACCGCAGATGCGCGGCTCAGCGCTGCAGCTTGCCCTCGAGATCGCGCAGGAAACGCACCAGATCGCGGCCGATGCGCGCTTCGTCGTCGACGTCGTTGAGCAGAAATACCTTGCGGTAGACCTCGTCGCCGGAAAGCTCGTTGACCATCATCTCTCCCTCGAGGCGGCGTGGCTGCGTGTCGGTGAGGTGGTCGCCGCGGATGGTCATGATGTAGCGAGCGCGCGACGGGTCGACGGTGACGCCGAGCAGCGGGGTGGCGGCGATCTGCCGGCGCACCGCCTGGAACACCTTGGCGAGCGCGGTGTCCATCAACAGATTGGTGGTCTCGGTGTAGGGACGCGCCACCAGGATCGCGGGCGCGGCGACGCGGGCGTCGAAGTCGGCGGGCGCCGGGCCGGCGGAGCCGAGCCGGTCGAGATGGCGGCGCAGGTCGACACCTGCTTGTGCGGCCTGGATCGCTTGCTCCCAGGCGTTGGTCGCGTCGTTGGCGTCGAGCGAGATCTGCATCGCCAGCTTGTGCATGTCGGCGACGCCGGGCGACAGCTCGGCCGCCTGCAGAGCGCTGTGCTGGGCCTCATCGAGCCTCCCCAGGTCGGCGAGCGCGATGGCGCGTGAGAACCACGCCGGTGCGTAGCCGGGGTCGGCGCGCAGCGCCTTGTCGAGCACCAGCACCGCATCCTCCAGCTCGCCGTCGGCGATCAGGTCGTCGGCCTCGTCGACGTCGAAGCGCGCTGCGTCGGTGTCGATCGTCGGCAGGAAGAAGGCCGGCGGGTAGGTGACTTCGACACCGTCGCGCTGCACCGCGACGCGCACCTCGTGGCGGGTGAAGTCGGCGGCGCCGCCGAGCTCTCGCCGGCTGTTGCTGTAGAAGCCCACCAGGTAGGAGCCGCGCAGGCGGTCGAGGACCTGCTCGTAGCCGGACATCGTGCCGCGCACGGTGGCGCCGCCGGTGGCCTCGGCGAGCGCCGGCAGCACTCCTTCGGTGGCCCACGCGGGCAGTGGCGTGAAGCCACCGCTGCGTCGGCCGCGCCGCCCCGGGCGAAAGTCGTCGCCGTCGAGCTGGATGGGGAAGATCGGGATGCCGCCGAGCTCCGCGGTGGTTCGCGCGGTGTCGGCATCGTTACGGCTCGAGGAGTCGGCGCCGTCCGAGACCACCACCACCGCCTTGCGCCGCAAATATTCCGGGTCGTTCTGGCGCCCCGGCGGGGTCAGCGCCGGGCAGGGGTTGTTGGCGCGCACGCCGACCACCGGTGTGCCGCGCACGTCGGGGTTGAGCGACGAGCGTGCGGCGCCGCGCAGCGTGCCGCCGCTGTCGGCGGCATCGAGCTCGCGCAGGGCCACCAGTAAAGCGTCGAACAGTGCCGTACCGCCGGCGGCGTCGGCCTCCCTCAAGGCCTCGATCAGGATCTCGTCGTCCGGACGGCCCCACACCGACCCGCCCACGTTGGTCGAGAAGCCGAGCAGGAAGGCGCAGTCCTGCGGGCCCAGGGCTTCGAGAAAGTCACGCGCCCGGTCGCGCCAGTCGACCGTCTGCATGCTCCCACTGAGGTCCACCAGCAGGGCGATGTCCAGCGGTGTTTCGCCGGGGGGCAGCACCAGCGCGGCCGGCCGGGCGACCTCGTTGCCACCCTCGTAGATGACGAAGTCCGCCGCGGTCAGATCCGGCACCGGCGCGCCGTCCTGATCGAGTACGGACACGCTCAGCGTGACCAGCTCGACGCGGGCGTCGAAGGCGGCGGCCTGCTGGGTCGCCAAGCCGCTGCCGGAGGCGAGGCGCGCGCTTGCCGGGAGGACGCCGGCGACGAACAGGGCGAGCAGGGCGGCGCGGCGCATCAGCGACTCTCCCGCGCGATCTTCTCAGCGATCTCGCTCACCTTTTCCGTCAGGTCTTCGGCGTTGCGGGCCCTGTCGTCGAGGTCGTCGAGGGTGAAGCCCTCGTCGTAGATCTCGTTACCGGCGGCGGTCGTCACCGTGATCCGACCGCGGAAGCGCCGTGGCGGCTTCTCGTCGATGCTGTCGTCGCTGACCCGGACGATGAAGTCGGCATCCTCGCGCGAGCGCGACACGCCGAGCAGCGGCGCCGCCTCGAGCGCCCGGCCTACCGCCAGCATCGCCTTGCCGAGCGCGGCTCGCGCGAAGACGTCGTCCTTGCGCGACGGCCCGACGACGAGTGCCAGTCGCGGGGCCTCGAGTCGCTTTGCGATGTCGGCGGGTGGCTCGGTGGCGAGTGCCAGCGAATCGAACAGTGCCTCCATCGCAGCACCTGCCTGGGCGGCGCGGATCCCCTGTTCCCAGGCATTCTCGGTGGCGCCCACCCAGGCCGCCAGGCGGGCGGCGAGGCGATGCGTTTCGGCGTCGCCCGGGGCGAGGTCGGCGGCTGCCAGGGCGTCGGCGGCGGCTTCGTCGAGACGCCCGAGGTCCTCGAAGATCTCCGCGCGTGTCACATACGAAGGGCTCCATGACGGGTCCGCGGCCAGAGCGTTTTCCGCTGCGAAAAGCGCTCCCTGCGGGTCGCCGCCCTGGAGCTGCCGCCGTGCCTCGGCGAGCTCGGACTCTACCCGAAGTCGGTCGATCGTCGGGCGGTAGTCGACTCGTGCATACAGAACGTCGGCATCGCGATCCGGCAGCCGGATGCGTAGCTCATGACGCTCGATCTCGGCACGCACCTCCGGATCGGGCCGCGGAACGTAGTAGCCCACCACGTAGAAACCGCGCAGGTGATTCAGCAGCTCTTCATAAGCGGCGGCGCTGGCGGGGATGCGGGTCCCGCCGCTGTCTTCCACGATGCGGTCAAAAGCCGCCGGTCCCGCGGTGCTGATACCGCGTGGAAGGCGCCTCGGGCCCGCGGAATTGGTCGCTTCCACGTCGATGTGAAACACCGGAACGCCGGCTGCCAGCACGGCGAGTCGCGCCTGAACGTCGCTGTAGCCACTCCCCCAGTCTTCACCGTCAGTGACCATGACAATGGCGCGACGCCGACGGCGGCGGGGATCGAGCGCGTCCGCGGGGTCCAGTGGCACGGGGCAGTCGCCGGCCAGGATCGGAGCCTGGGGCCCTGGGCGATAGAGGTCGGCCTCCCAGGCACGCAGCGTCGAGGCGAGGTCCGTGCCGCCGGCTGCCGCAATTTGGTCAGCTGCGGCGACGGTGGCGTCGAAGAGCGCCGTACCGCCGATCGCCCGGCTCAGTTGGAGTGACTCCACCAGCGCCGGATGATCGGGTCGCGCCCAGATCGACGCGCCGACGCCTGAAGAAAACCCCATGAGATAGACGCAGTCTGTATCGGGGTCGAGCGCCGAGAGAAAAGCAGCGGCCCGCGCTTGCCACGGCGTATCCGTCATGCTGCCCGACAGGTCGATCACAAGCGCGACATCGAGGGGCGCCCCGCTGGCGTTCATCACCACTCCTACCGCGCGCTCCTCGTCGTCTTCCTCGACGCGGAAATCCTCGGTGGTGAGGCCCTCGACCGGTACGTCCCCGTCGCCGAGCACGGCAACGTCGACCAGCACCAGCTCCACGTTGGCGCCGTATACCGGCTGCTGCCCGGGAACGGCACCCTGCCGGGCGAGGGAAGCGCCGGCGGTGGTGGCGACGACGGCGACGAGTCCCGTCAGCGCGGTCGCACGCACAGCGTGGTGCATTTTCATGGTGCAAGCGTAACCGCCGGTCAGCGGCACCCACCAGTTGGATCCCCCCTGCGCGTCATCGGCGGCCACGCGGCCGGCAGCGCCGCGACCGCGCGGCTGCCGGTGAGATCTCCACTCGTTTGGTACAATCCCGGCGTGACGCAGCCCGGCCCGAATTCCCTGGCTCGCCTATCCGGCTGGAGCCGCCGGCTGCACGGTGCAAGACGTAGGAGAGCAAGTGCACGCCGACGACCAGATTGAAGTCCGGGAACCGGAAGCGGAGGTGGATATCGACCTGGAGATTCGCGAGCCCGGGGCCGCTGCGGCCGCGGGCTCGAAAGAAGAGGTCGAGCAGCTCAGCGACGAGGAGCTGCGCTTCGCGTATCGCGTCGCCACCCGCTCACGCACCATGGAGGAGTACTTTGTCCGACTGGTGAGCCGTGGCGAAGTGAAGTTCTCCATCTGGGGGCCCGGCGAGGAGATCCACGGTGCGGCAGCCGCGATGGCGCTCGGCAAGGTCTGCGAGCTGGGCAAGATCGGCATGGTGCTGCACTACCGCAACGCCTGCCTGGCGATGACCTGGTGCGCGCTGCACGGCTACGACGACTTCACCCTCGACCTGGTGCGGCAGCAGTTCTCGCGCTCCTCCGATCCGATGACCGGCGGTCGGCAGATGGTCAACCACTTCGACCACGCCGACTTCGGCATCCTCCCGGTGCAGAGCCCGGTGGGCATGCAGCTCGACAAGGCGGCCGGCTACGCCAAGGGATTCAAGGTCAAGGGCGTCGACGACGGCCTGGCGCTGGCGATCATCGGCGACGGCACCACCGCTGAGGGCGATCTGCACGATGCGATGAACGCCGGCAGCGTGTGGCAGCTACCGCTGATCATTATGGTCACCAACAACAAGGTGGCGATCAGCACGCAGCCGCAGGAGGGCCACGGCATCAAGACGATGCGCGGCTACGCCAACGCCTTCGGCTTTGCCTACGACGAGTGCGACGGGCGCGACTTCCAGGATTGCTACGAGACCACCTACCGCGCCGCCAAGTACGTGCGCGAGCAGCAGAAGCCCTTGCTGATGCTGGTCGACAACATGCCGCGCCTCAACGCGCACAGCTCGGCGGCCGATCCCAGCTTCGTGCTCGACCAACCCGATCCGATCCTGTCGTTCGGCGAGCAGCTGGTCGAACAGGGCGTGCTGGGCAAGGAAGACATCGTCACGCGCATCAAGGGCGAGGGGCGCGACTACTTCGCGCATCACGACCCCGGCACGATCATGGGCGAGCAGATCGATGACATGAAGGCGATCATCGAGCAGGTGCGCGGCGAGTCCGAGCCGGCCCCCGAGTCGCTCTTCGACCACATCTACCCACCATTCCCAGAAGTGCAGGAGCCGCAGGTCTCCGGTGAAACGGCGATCACCTACGCCGGGGCCATCCGCGCTGCGGCCTCCAACATCATGAGCAACTACGGCGGTGTGCTATGGGGCGAGGACGTCGCCCGACTCGGCGGGGTGATGACGGCTACCGCCGGGCTCAAGGAGCGCCACCCCGACCGCATCATCGACGCGCCGCTCAACGAGCCGATGATCGTCGGCACCGCGGTGGGCGCCGGCATGCACGACGGCCTCGTGGCGATGCCCGAGATCCAGTTCGCTGATTACTCGCTCAACGCCTTCCACTGGATCGTGTACATGGGCAACCTGTACTGGACCTCGAACGGTTCGCAGACCTCGTCGGTGATCCTGCGCATGCCGGTCGACCCGTTCGGCGGCGGGGCGGTGTACCACTCGATGAGTGTCGACGGCTATTTCACCCCCATCCCGGGGCTGGTTGTGGTGATGCCGGTGACCAGCTTCGACGTCTACGGTCTGTTGATGACCGCTGCCGAGTACGGCAACACGGTGGTCTGCCTGGAGCCCAAGTTCGCCTACCGCCAGGCTTTCGGCCCGGCCTTTCCGGGCGAGCCTACCGAGCCCGGCGAGATCGCCGCGCTCAAGAAATCGATCATGCGCGGCGAGATTCCCGACATCGACCCCACGGTGCGCGTCCCGTTCGGCAAGGCGGCGCTGCGGCGCTCCGGCTCCGACGTCACCATCGTGGCGTGGGGCAGGGCGGTGTGGACCTCGATGAAGGCGGCCGAGCAGCTTGCCGGCGACGGCATCGAGGCCGAGGTCATCGACCTGCGCACCCTGGTGCCGCCCGACCTCGACGCGGTGTACACCAGCGTCGACAAGACGCGGCGCCTGGTGGTGGCGGCCGAGGACCGGCCGTTCGCCGGCTTCGTGCGCTCGATCCAGGGCCACGTGGTGGAGCGGTTCGAAGGCGTGCCGACGCGCGCCATCGGCCAGAAGAACGTGCCGGGCATCGCGCAGTCGTTGCAGCTCGAGGAGGCCACCATCCTCACCGAGCACGACGTCGAGGCGGCGGTACGCGAGGTGATGGAGTCGAAGGCGGCTGCGGCCGCGCCGGCTGCGGCACCCAGCGGCGCTCCGTCGGCGAAGGGTGAGGCGCGCGGCATCGCGTGGATCCCTCCGCGCTACTACCTCGGCTAGCCGGAGCGTCTCACCGACGACGCCGCTGGGAAGCTCGGAAGGGTCCGGCTCAGGAGGCGATCCGCAGCGGCATGCGGCGGGCACCCCAGGTGCCCGGGTGGTCCTCGAAGATTCCGGCGCAGGGCGTGCCGCAATGGGCGCACTTCCCGCCCGCGTCGATGTGCCAGTCTTTGAGCACGTACCAGTCGCGACCGATGAGCCGCTCGCCGCAGGCGTGGCAATAGGTGCTGCCGCCGGCCTCGTCGTGGACGTTGCCGGTGTAGGCGTAGCGCACCCCATTGGCCACCGCGATCTCTCGCGCGCGCGTCAGCGTGGCCGGCGGCGTCGCCGGCCGGTCGCGCATCTTGTAGTCGGGGTGGAACGCGGTGAAGTGCATCGGCACGTCGGGACCCAGTGACTCGACCACCCAGCGGGTCATCTCGTCGAGCTCCTCATCGGAGTCGTTGAGGCCCGGGATCAGCAAGGTGGTGGTTTCGAACCACACGCCGGTCTCGTGCTTCAGGTAGACGAGTGTTTCGAGCACCGGGGCGAGCTCGGACAGCGTCACCTTCTTGTAGAAGTCCTCGGTGAACGCCTTGAGGTCGACGTTGGCGGCGTCCATGTGGGCGTAGAACTCGGCGCGCGGCTCGGGGCAGACGTAGCCGGCGGTCACCGCGACGGTCTTGATACCGGCCTCGCGACAGGCGATCGCCACGTCCACGGCGTACTCGTGAAAGATCACCGGGTCGTTGTAGGTGAACGCCACGCTGCGCGCGCCGGCGCGGCGTGCGGCGTGCGCGATCGCCTCGGGTGAAGCCTGGTCGGCGAGCGTGTCGAACTCGCGCGACTTGCTGATGTCCCAGTTCTGGCAGAAGCGGCAGGCGAGATTGCAGCCGGCGGTACCGAATGACAGGATCGGCGTCCCCGGCAGAAAGTGGTTCAGTGGTTTCTTCTCGATTGGGTCGACGCAGAAGCCACTCGAGCGCCCGTAAGTAGTAAGTACCACCGCGCCGCCCTCGTTGGCGCGCACGAAGCAGTGACCGCGCTGGCCTTCGCGCAGCTTGCAGAAGCGCGGGCACAGGTCGCATTGCACGCGTCCGTCGTCGAGCTCGTGCCAAAAACGTCCGAGGTGGTATGCGGTGTCCACGGTTGCCTTCCCAGCGGATGAGTGCCAGCCGGCCGTCGGGGCAGCGCTCCGGCGGGGCCCGGCACCCTTCAGTATAAAGTAGCGCGATGATCACCGATCCGTTCGCCGTTCTCGTTGTCCTCGCCGCAGTTGTCTACGTGTCGATCGTGCTCGACGAGCAATTCAGGATCTTCCACGCGCTCGGCTCGGTGTTGGTGGCAATCCTCATGGGCATGGCACTGTCCAACGTCGGCCTGTTGCCCGACACGTCGCCGACCTACGACTTTCTCGCCAGCACCGGGGTGAGCGTGGCGATTGTGCTGATCCTGCTCACCGTCGACGTGCGCTCGGTGTTCAGCGCCGGGCCCAAGATGTTGGCGGCGTTCTTTATCGGCGCCGCCGGCACCGCGCTCGGCGCCGTCTCGGCCGCGCTGGCGCTTGCCGGCGAGGTCGGTCCGGAGACCTGGAAGCTGGCCGGGCAGTACACCGGGACCTACACCGGCGGTGGGGTGAACTTCGCTGCCCTCGGCCGTGCCTTCGAGACCAGCAGCGATATGTTCAGTGCCGCCGTGGCGGCCGACGTGGCGATCACCGCGATCTGGCTCATCGCCTGCCTTTCGTTGCCGGTGTTGCTCTCCCGCAATGGCAGCTCGATGGGCGGGCGACCCGCCGCGTCCGATGAGCTGAAGCCGCACGGTGCCGGCGCGGTGCCCGACTCGGCGGCAGCGCTCGAGGCCGATCTCGAGGAGGCTGGCGCTGCGCTGGGCGTGTCGGGCATCTCTGCGGATCTCAAGGACGCGCTGCAAAGCACGCTGACCGCAGTTTCGATCGCCGAGGCCGCTGCCCTGGTGACCTTGAGCGTCGGGCTGGTGTGGCTCGCCGGCGTACTGGCGGCGGCGTGGCCGGTTCCCGAGGTGCTGCTGCTGACCACCATGGTGCTGCTGGCGGCGCAGCTACCCGGCATCAAGGCGCTGTCGGGCAGCGCAATGTGGGGCAACTACCTGCTTCACCTGTTTCTCGCCGCCAACGGCGCGCAATCGGTAATCGCCAACATCTTCCGCATCGGCCCGGAGATCTTCTACTTCGCCGCCGCGACAGTGGCGGTGCACGGGGTGATCATCTTCGGCGTCGGTCGGCTGATGAAGATCGACGCCGCCACGCTGGCGGTGGCGTCGCAGGCCAACGTCGGCGGGCCGGCATCGGCGATGGCCCTGGCCGGCACGCGCGGCTATACGGAGCTGTTGCTGCCCGGGATCGCCGTTGGTCTGCTGGGCTACGCCGTCGGTAACTACATGGGTTACGTCGTAGGGGTGTGGATCGTGCAGCCTTTCCTCGGCGCCTGACCCGGCGTCCGCCGCCGGGCTAGCCTTCCGCCAGCGTCACGCGCGGATCAGTGCGGGTGGCGCGCGCGGTCGGCACGATGCTTGCCATCAGCGCGACGCCGAGCAGCAGCACGGCGACCGCGGTCAGCACCCAGGGGTTCGATCCCGACGTGCCGTACAAGAGATCCTCGATGTAGCGCGCCGCCCACAGCGCAACGGCACCGCCGATGAAGACGCCGGCACCGACGGTGCGCAACGAGGACATCAGTACCAACCGGGCGATGTCGGAACGGCGCGCGCCGAGGGCGATACGAATTCCCATTTCGCGTGTCCGCTGCGACACGCTGTAGGCGAAGACGCCGTAGATGCCGACCGCAGCGATGAGCAGCGCGAGCCCGCCGAAGGCGGTGAACAGCGCGGCGCCCAGTCGCCACGCCTGCGCGCCCGGGTCGATGAGATCGCGGTAGGGGCGCACCTCGACGTAGGCGATTTGATCGGATGATCCCTGCATGGCACGCCTCACGGTGAGGGCGGCCTCGTCGTCGCCCGCGGCCCTGATCAGCAGCGCCTGGAACAGCCGGTCGCCCGTCATCGATGCCGGCCGCGGCGGGATCTGCTCGAAGGTCGTGTACCACTGCATGGTCAGCCGATTCTCGGGCAGCAACGAGCGCTCGGCGACGTCGGCCGAGACGCCCACCACCTCATAGCAGGGCACGTCGTCGCCGGCCCCGGCGGCGGCCGACTCGGGGCTCGGCAGCGTGGTCATTCCGGCGCGCATGCACTTGCCGACCGCGCTTTCGTCGGGCCACACATAGCGTGCCAGCGAGGAGCTGATGACCACCGCCGGCGCCGCCGCGGCGTTGTCCGAGGGACGCAGGGCGCGCCCCTCGACGATGTCGATGCCCATCAACTCGAAGAAGGCCGGGTCGACGGCGTGGAAGTAAGGCATCTGGCGACCGCCGAAGAGGGCGCGGAAGTCTTTGCCGGGAAAGCCGATCATCAGGGTCATGAACGGCCCGAATGGAACCGTCTGCACGGCGACCGCGGACTCGACGGCGTCTGCCCGGCGCACCGCGGCGAGCGCGGTGCGGTAGACCTCGTCCCGGTCGGCCGCGGAGGGATCGCCTGCGAAGCGGATCTCGGCGAGCAGCACGCCGTCGAGCCGCATGCCGATGTCCTGCGCGTAGACGTTGCGCAGGCTGGCGACGAACAGTCCGGCGCCGACCAGCAGCACCACCGAAAGGCTTGTTTGTGCCAGCAGCAGACCGGCGCGCAGGCGGGTGCCTCCCGACGGCTCGCGCGCGCGGCGGGCGCGCGCCGCCGGCGTTTGGTCGCTCCTGGACAGCGCCGGCAGCAGGGCGGCCGCGAGCGTGGCCGCCAATGTCGCCGTCGCGGTGGCGGCGGTGACCCCGGGAGCGAGGCGGGCGGCGGGTGGAGCCATGCCCGGCAACAGCCAGGTGCGCAACAGTTCGGCGGCCCAGGTGGCCACCAGCAGCGCAGCCGGAGCGGCAAGCGCCGCCAGTAGCGAGGCTTCGGCGAGTGCCTGGCGCAGCATGCGCCCACGACCCATGCCGAGGGCGAGGCGCACCTCGAGCTCGTGCCGCCGTCGGTGCGCTCGCAGCAGCAAAAGGTTGGCGACGTTGGCCGCCGCGACCAACATCACCACCAGTGTCACCCCGCCGAGCCACAGGCTGATGCGCGCCTGCATCGAGGTGCCCTGCGGGCCGCGACCGGGCGTCAGCGGTGCGAGGATTGCCTCGGCCGGGGCGACGGTCCCCGCGGCACGAGCCCCCGCGGCAAGGGCGTGCCCGGCCTCTTGCTGGGCCACGGCGCGATCGACGCCGTCGCTCAGGCGCCCGATAACGGTGACCCAGCGCCGTCGCCGATCGCGCATCCGGGCCGGCCCGTCGGCGCCGAATGCAGAGTGAACCGTCGTCCAGGCGTCGATCGGTGCGGTGCCGTCGCCGCTGAAGCCGGGCGGCGTGACGCCGACGACGGCGTAGACGGAGCCGTCGAGCCGCACCTCGGCGCCGAGCACCGTGCGTTGGCCGGCGAATCGCCGTTGCCACAGGCCGTGGCTGATGACCAGTGCGTGGCTGCCCAGCGGCGGGTGGTCGTCGGTCTCGTTGAGCAATCGGCCGATCTCCGGCTCGGCGCCGAGCAGCGCGAAGTACCCGCCCGACACGCCGCTGAGTGCGATGCGGGTGGCGTCCGCGCCTTGCCCGAGCACGGCGTCGCGCGCGGCGCTGGCGGCCCAGCCGCGAAACGCGCCGGTTCCGGCGAGCAGGTCGTCGAGGACGGCGAGGGGAGTCGCTTCCATGACCCAGCGCTCGCCCGAGGGGCCGATGGTGACGGTATGCAGGCGGACGACCTGCTCGGGCGCCACGATATAGGGGGGCGCGCTGATCAGCAGGCGGTCGATGATGCCGAACATCGTCGCGTTGGCGCCGATCGCCAGCGCGAGCGTAGCGACCACCACCGCCGCGAAGCCGGGGCTTCGGCGCATGCCGCGCGCCGCATGGCGTAGATCGAGCAGCAGGTCGGCGCTCCAGAGCGGGCGGCGTCC
>JASFRZ010000100.1:0-12839 GCA_050114655.1 Acidobacteriota bacterium | reverse complement strand
CGGCCACGCGCCGTCAGCAAGAACCGCGTGCCGGTGCCCGATCCGACGCCGCGCGATCCCGAGCCGATCTTCGACGCGACGTACGAGACGGTGGAGACCGGCGACGCCATCGCGGAGTTCTCCGTCGGACTGCCCGGCGCCCCACCCGGCCCGGCGTCGGCGCGCGGCGACGCGCTACCGATGGGGGCCGGCGGATTGCTGTCGCCCCAGCTACTCGAAAAGGTCGTTCCCGACTACACCTCGGGCGCCACCCGCGCCGGCATTCAGGGCCGGGTATGGATCGAGGCGGTGATCACCGAGGAGGGCACCGTGGTCGAGCCGCAGCTCATCCGCGGGCTACCGGACGACGAGCTCAACCGGCGCGCCCTCGACGCGGTGGTGCAGTGGAGGTTCAAGCCCGGCGAAAGGGACGGCCGTCCAGTGAAGGTGCTCGCCACCTTTACCATCGACTTCAACATCCACTAGCAGAGTGCTGAAAAGCCCGATGGCGTCCCGTCAGCGGCACGTTGCTAGGGGTTGTCGTCGCCGCCCTCCGCCTGCCGGCTGTTCATCTCCGCTACCAGCTCCTTGGCTGCGGTGATCAGCTTCTCCTGGCGCGGGCCGCGGCGGCGGATAACGCCGTTCTCATCGAGTACGTAGATCGTCGGCCAGCCGGTGACGTTCCACTGTGTGGCGATCGGCCCCTTGGTGTTCTCCTCGGCGTAACCGTCCCACCAGGCGCGATAGTCGAGCTCGGCGTCGGCCTTGCCCTGCTTGGCGACCTCGATGTCGGCGTCGCTGTTGACGCCGAGCAGGACGAACTCCTCCGGATCCATAACCTCGAGCAGCAGGCGCTGGTAGGGATACTCGGAGCGGCACGGCCCGCACCACTGTCCGGTGAAGACGATCGCCACCACCTTGCCGCGGTAGTCACTGAGACGAAACTCGACACCGTCGAGGTCCTTGCCGACGATGTCGGGTGCCTCGCGACCGAGCATCAGGTTCTCGACCATGAAGCGGGTGGCGGCGAGGTCTTCGGCGGCCTCCGGATAGCTCTCGGCAAGCCCGTCGAGGTGATCGACCACCCGCGTTTCCTGCTCCGGCGTGACGTACCCCATGCTCAGCCGGGTGGCGTAGCGCCACAGATGGACGTTGGCCTCGCGCTCGAAGTCCTCGGCGGTCTCGGCGCGCGCCATCAACTCATCGAGCGTCGCCATCAAGTCGTCGATCGCGGCATCGCTGAACGGCTCCCCATGGGTGTCGTAGTGATCCGGCGGATAGAAGCCGATCTCGGGGGCCGGGGTCGGCGCGGCCTCGGTGGCCGCAATCGCGACGTCCGTTGGCGGCCTCCCGGCCTCGGGGCCGCGGTCGGCGAGGAAGAACGCCACCCCGACACCGGCAATGGCGGCGGCGACAATGAAGACGAGAGCGCGGAGTGAGTTCATGTCGTTTCTCCCTGGTCGAAGCCGCAGCAAGCCTATACCCGTACGTGTCGCCCGCGCACGAGAAAAGGGACAGCGCGGGGGCAGACACGGAGCCGCCACAGCCCCGGTGCCACGCCTGCTCCGGCCATCTTTGCCGCCGTCCATTAGGAGTTAGCGGCCGTCAGGGTGCACAATAGAGGCGTGATGCACCGACGAGCCGCGGTAGTGATCGTCATGGTCGCGCTGCTGGTGGTCGGCACGGCGTCGCTCTTGTCGGCCGCCCCCCAGCAAGCGGGGGCGGTGTTCGTTTGCCGGGTGGCCGACGCCATCACCCCGGTGACCGCCGAGTACGTCACCGAGTCGCTCGCCGACGCCAACGAGCGCGGCGCGGCGCTGTTCCTGTTGCAGATCGATACTCCCGGCGGTCTCGATCTGTCGATGCGCGCCATCATCCAATCCATGCTCGCCAGCGACGTCCCCACCGCCGTGTGGGTGGCGCCATCGGGCGCGCGCGCCGCGTCCGCCGGCTTCGTGATCGCGATGGCCGCCGACGTCGTGGTGATGGCCTCGGGGACGAACATGGGCGCGGCCACGCCGGTATCGATCGGCGGCGGTGAGATGGACGAGACAATGCACACCAAGCTCGTCGAGGATGCCAGCGCCTACATCCGCTCGCTGGCGGAGCGCCGCGGCCGTCCGGTCGCCGAGGCGGTGCAGGCGGTGTCCGATGGTCGCTCGTATGCCGCCAGCGAAGCGATCGACCTGGGCCTCGCGGACGCCATCGCCAACAGCCTACCCGACGTCATCACGGCGATCTCCGGCCGCACGGTGCGCGCCGAGGAGGGCACGCCACAGACGATCGACCTGAGCGGCGCGGTGGTCGAGCAGGTCGACATGAGCCTGCGCCAACGGGTGCTGGCCGCCATCGCCAACCCGCAGATCGCCTACTTTCTGCTGCTGCTCGGCGTCGGCGGCCTGTACTTCGAGCTCTCCAACCCCGGCGCGGTCGCGCCCGGTGTGGTCGGGGCGATCAGCCTGGTGCTCGCCCTGCTCGCCTTCCAGCAGCTGCCGTTCAGCTACGCCGGGCTGGCACTGCTGTTTCTCGGCGTGGTGTTCCTCATCCTGGAGATCAAGGTGGTGTCCTTCGGTTTGCTCACCGTCGCCGGCCTGATCTGCTTCGTGCTCGGCTCGATGCTGTTGTTCCGCGGGCCGATTCCCGAGCTGCGGCTGTCGCTGCAGTTCGTCCTGCCGGTGGCGACCGCGTTCGTCTTGTTGATGGCGATGATGGTGCAGATGGTGGTGCGCACGCACCGCGGCCAGGTGCGCACGGGCCGCGAGGGGCTGATCGCCGAGATCGGCAAGGCGGACACCGACTTCGGCGCCGACGGTCACGGCACCGTGTTCGTGCACGGGGAGCTATGGCGTGCGCACGCCGCCGATCCGGTGAAGCGTGGCGATCACGTCCAGGTCGTCGGCGTCGGTGCGAACCTCGAGGTCGAGGTCGCCAAGGTCGCCGCGATCACCGCCGACGAGCGCAGCCCCGGCGCCTCCGCGACGCGCGGCGCAGCGGTGGCCGGCCGCTCTTCCGCGGCGAACGGCAACCCCGCGGCCGGCGCCTCCAGTGAAGTCTCCGACGTCACTCCGTCGTCCGAAGAAGAAAGGACCTGACATGCCCGTTCTCACTCCCTGGCTGATGGCCATCGGCCTGGTGATCTTCTATTTCATCAGCGCCATCAACATCCTGCGGGAGTACGAGCGCGGGGTGATCTTCCGTCTCGGACGGCTGCTGCCCGACCCCAAGGGGCCGGGGCTGTTCTTCGTCTTCTGGCCGATCGACAAGATGATGCGCGTGTCGCTGCGCACCATCGTGCTGGACGTCCCGCCGCAGGACGTCATCACGCTCGACAACGTGTCGGTCAAGGTCAACGCGGTGCTGTACTTTCGGGTGATGGATCCGACGCGCGCCATCGTCGAGGTCGAGGACTTCATGTACGCCACCTCGCAGCTCGCCCAGACCACGTTGCGCTCGGTGCTCGGCCAGGTCGAGCTCGACTCGCTGCTCGCCGAGCGCGACAAGCTCAACAACGAGCTGCAGACCATCCTCGACGCCCACACCGACCCCTGGGGAATCAAGGTGTCGATGGTCGAGGTCAAGCACGTCGACCTGCCGCAGGAGATGATCCGCGCGATCGCGCGTCAGGCCGAGGCGGAGCGCGAGAAGCGTGCCAAGATCATCCACGCGGAGGGCGAGTTCCAGGCCTCTACCCAGCTGCACGAGGCCGCCATGGTGCTGGCGCAGGAGCCGGTGGCGGTGCAGCTACGCTACTTCCAGACGCTCACCGAGGTGGCCTCGGATCGCACCAACACGCTGGTTTTCCCGTTGCCGATGGACCTGCTCAAGGCGCTCACCAGTGGCGCAGGCTCGAGCGAGCCGACGCCGTCCTCCGGGGGGATTCCGCCGGCACCAAGCCCACCGGCGACCGGCTGAGCCCGCGGGATCGAATCGGGCTGTGGCGGCGGGACCGAACATGCCGGCAGGCCCTGCTCGGCCGCCACCTACCAGTGCTGCGGCTGCGGGATCACCGGCCACTCCGCGTCCGGGTGCGGGTCGTCGTTCGGCCGCAGCGCGATGCTGGTCTCGCTGGCGCGGCTACCGCGCCGGTGGCCTTCGGAGCGCGGTGGTAGGGCCCAGCGATCGAACTGTCCCTCGGCCAGCGCGGTGCGCACTGCCCACTTGATCGCGCCGCGGCCATCGGCGTGCACATCTCCCGGCGAAGTCGAGCGCCGCGCGCCGTGCAGGACGGTGAGGCGCTCGAAACCGTGCTCCCACGCCGCCGCGGCGCAGGCCAGCGCAAGCTCCACGGCGGTGTGCAGGTCGTAGCCGTGCAGATCGAGGCGCAGCTCGTCCTCGCTCTGGATTCGCAGGGGGCCTCGGGCCGGCAGCGCGCGCATGGCGGCACCATACCAAGCGCACCGGGGGTGCGCCGCCCGGCAAAGCCGGCGTCAGTTCATGCCGATACTGATGAAAAACACCGTGAAGACGGTGACCAGCGTGGCGCCGAAGGCCACCGTCTTGGGCTTGTCGAGCGTCTTGCGTCCCACCAGCAGGCGGCGGATCTCCGGCATCTCAGCGACGTAGCGGGCGCCGTCGACGCGCCCCACCACCCGGCCGCTCTCCAGCGTCGCCGGCTCGTCGAACATGATCCGCTGCTCGTTCATCGTGATCACCCCCATCACCGGTTCCCAGGAAGCCGGCCGGTACGTGGGGTCGCGCGGCAGCGGGCGGTTCACGTAGCAGCCCGCGCCGGCGGTGAGCGCCAGCAGCAGCCCCGCCGTGATCTTCGACCTCGCGCGCCCGCCGAATCGCATGGCTAGGACGCTAGTCCGAGCGCCGTCCCCGAGCAAGAGCGACGACGGAAGCGAGACCGGCGTGCGCGATATGCGCAGCGCGCGCTCGGCACCAGAGTGCGCCTCCGACGCCTCGCCCTCTGTTACCTTTTGTCCCTATGCAAGCCTCCCTGACCAACGCCCGCCGGCTTCAGACCGCGTTCGTCGTTCTGCTGGTGGTGTGCGTCGCCCAGCTCGGCTGGTGGCTGCTCGACCAGTGGCTGCATACCGCCGCGGACGCGCACCGTACCGAGGAGTTCTACCGCGAGAGCCTGGAGGCGGCCGAGACCCTGTACGGACGCGGACTGGACCCGGGCGCGATCACCCAGCTGTTCCCCGCGATCATCGAGACCCCCGAGGGTTTCGCCATCGACCCCCGGGTTCTCACCGAGCTCGAGAACGAGCGCTTCAGCCGGGTCAACCGCTACGCCTGGGAAGGCGGCTTCTTCCTGGTGGTGCTCATCGCCACCATCGGTGTGCTGGCCAGCGCGGTGCGCTCGGAAGCGCGCCTGCGACGACGGCAGCACAACTTCGTCACCGCAGTGACTCACGAGCTCAAGAGCCCACTCGCGGCGCTGCGCCTGGCAGCCGAGACGCTCGAGCTGCGACACACGGAGGGCGCGGAGAGCGCGCGTCTGATCCGTCGGCTGCTGGCCAGCCTCGACCGCGTGGAATCGACGGTCGCCAACGTGCTCGATACCGCGCGCATCGACGAGGGCAGGATGCCGCTGTCGCCCGAGGAGATCGACGTCGCGCATGCCGTCAACGACCTCGTCGAGGCGCTCGCCAATACGGCGGCGACGCGCGGCGTGACGTTGCAGGCCGAGCTGCCCGAGGGACTGTACCTCGACGCTGACGCGCAGGCGCTCAACGCCGTGCTGCGTAATCTGATCGACAACGCGCTCGGCGCGGTCACCGGCGTGCCGGACGGCACCGTGACGGTCACGGCAAGGGTGGAGCCGCCGTGTGCGATCATCGAGGTGACCGACAACGGGCGTGGTTTCGATCCCGCCGACGCGGAGAAGCTGTTCGAGAAGTTCTGGCGTCCCGGCGACGAGATGCGTCGCGAGGGACGAGGCACGGGACTCGGCCTCTACATTGCCCGGCACCTGGCGCACTCCAGCGGCGCGCGTCTCAGCGCTCACAGCGAGGGGCACGGTAAGGGTGCTCGCTTCGTGCTGCGCTGGCCCATCGCCGAGCGGCAGTGAACAATGAGGCGCGTACCCGGCCGAGCAACGACGCGAGGAAGCTCATGAGCAAGGAAGCGCGCATCTTGATCGTCGAGGACGAACCCGAGCTCGCCGCCGGCATCCGCGAGAACCTCGAACAAGAGGGCTACGCCGTCGACGTCGCCGGCGACGGCAGCACCGGCCTCGACTCCGCCGTCAGCGGCGCCTACGAGCTGGTGATTCTGGACGTGATGTTGCCGCGCAAGGACGGCTACGCAGTATGCCGTGAGCTGCGCGCCACCGGCAGCACCGTGCCAGTGCTCTTTCTGACCGCCAAGGGAGAGCCGGCCGACCGCATCCGCGGGCTCGAGGAGGGCGGCGACGACTACATGAGCAAGCCGTTCCATCTCAAGGAGCTACTGCTGCGGGTCGCCGCGATCCTGCGCCGCAACTCCTGGTACGGCAGCTCGACGATCGACGAGCCGGTAGTGCGCTTCGGCGGCAACGAGGTCGACTTTCGCACCTATCGCGGTCGCAGCGCCGACGGGACCGAGCACGAGCTGACCCACAAGGAGGCGATGATTCTCCGCCTGCTGGCGCAGCGCGAGGGCGAGGTGATCTCGCGCGACGACATTCTCGATACGGTGTGGGGCTACGACGCCTTTCCCTCGTCGCGCACCGTCGACAACTTCATCGTTCGGCTGCGCCGTCGCTTCGAGCCCGACCCGCAGCAACCGCACCACATCCACACCGTTCACCGGGTCGGCTATCGCTTCACCATCGAGGCGGAGCCGCAGAGCTAGCGGGCGCAATTACCTACCGACCTGAGGCGGACCCGTGCGTCCCGGCTCCGCTCCGCCCCCGCGGCAATCTCGTCCTTCCCCTTCGACCGCTGTACCGGCGGAGTCCGACGGCAGGTACGTCAAAGTCTGCAAAAACGTCGTAAAAGCCGTTGTAAGTGTATAGAAATCGGTGTAAGAATAATGAAGATGCTGAACATCAGATTTGATCATTAGTAGTCATTTATGATCATCTCCTACGAGGCTGGGAGGCCATCGGGTGAGCGTTCCCTCTCACTTCAGCCGATACCGCGTCCTCCGTCCGCTCGCCAACGGTGAGATGGGCGTCGTGTACCTCGCCGAGGATCCGCTGATCGGGCGGCAGGTCGCCATCAAGAGCATCCGCTTCGATCCCTACTCGGATGACGACGAAATCCACCGGCTGCAGCAACGCTTCGATCAGGAGATCCAGATCGCCGGGACCTTTTCGCACCCCAACATCGTCACGCTCTTCGACGTCGGGCGCGAGAGCGGGCGCTCGTTCATCGCCATGGAGTACGTCGAGGGGCGGAACCTGCGCGCCGAGCTGCAGGCCAACGGCCCGCTGTCAGCGGCCCGGGCAATCAATCTGGTAGCGCCGCTGTGTCGCGCGCTCTCCTACGCCCATCAGCGCGGCGTCGTGCACCGCGACATCAAGCCGACCAACATCCTCGTATCCGCTGACGGAGTGCCCAAGATCACCGACTTCGGCGTCGCCCGCCTGTTCGGCTCGACGCTCACCCATGCCGGCAAGATCTTCGGCACACCGGCCTACATGTCGCCGGAGCAGGCGGCGGGCGGCAAGCTGAGCGGCGCCTCGGACCAGTTCGCCATCGCCGCCGTGATGTACGAGCTGGTCACCGGTGAGCGCCCCTTCAAGGGCACTTCGCCGACGGCTGTGATCTACGAAGTCATCGATCACCACCCGCCACCGCCGCACGAGATCGCCCCGCTGATCCCGACGGCGATCAGCTCGGTGATCATGCGCGGCCTGGCGAAGGACCCCGACGATCGCCACGACACCTGTGACGCCTTCGCCGACGCGCTCGAGGAGGCACTCGCCTGGTCGAAAGCCAATCCCGAGCTGGCGTATCTCGATGGTCATAACGAGCCGACCGAGCCCGTCGCAGAGACGACACTGCACGGCTGGCGCGCCGCCGTGGCACGTCTGGGCGAACGCGCCCGCGGCGTGAAGAGCGGACTGGCGGGCTGGCGGATCGGCGCCGGTGGCCTGAAGGGCGTTCTGGCGGGCTGGCGGATCGGCGCCCGTGACCTGAAGGGCGTGCTGACGGGCTGGCGGATCGGCGCTCGCGCCCGCGCCGCCGCCGAACACATGGTCGAGCATCCCCGCAGCCTCGCTGCCCTTGCCGGCGGCGTGCTCGGGGTCGCGGCGTTGCTGACCGCCGTTGCATGGGCGGCGTCGACCGGCGGACCGGACAACGAGCCAGCGAGCCTGGTGCGTCCGGACTCCTCCGTCTTCACCGCCGCGGAACCGGCCGCAGGTGAGCTGCCCGATCGCGATCGAGGGGTGAGCCGTGGCTCTGCAAGCCACGACCTCGAAACGACGGCACCACCTGCGGCCGCCGAGGGACCCGCCGTCGAGGCGGACGAAGCCGAAGCTACGACCCACGCCTTCGTCGTTTCCTCGCGCCCGGCGGGAGCGCGAGTGAGCCTCAACGGCGAGCCCCTCGGCGGATCTTCGCCGCTGCGCATCGAGGTGCGCGGCGGCGAACGTTACATGCTGCGCCTCGCCAAGGACGGCTACCAGCCGACGACCTGGGCCTTCTCGCTCGACGACTTGAGCCCCGAGCACCTGGAGTCCGGCGAGCTCTTCTTCCCCCTGCAGCCGATCGCCACGGAGGAGAACATCAGCGCGCCGGCCGGCACGCCGCTGGCGGTACCGGTCAGCCCCGAAGGCTCTGCCGAAAGCAGGTCCGACGAGGAAACGGATATCCCGGTGATCACCGGCGGGCCGCCGCCGAGCCCTGCCAGCATCCGGCGCGTGCGGGCGCCGGCGGAGGCGCCAACGCCCGAGAAGCTACGCCATGTCGACCCCACACTGCCCGCGGGCGTCAGCGTCGACGGCGTCGTCGTGCTGGAAATCGAGGTCAGCGCGCGTGGCAACGTGGTGCAGGCGCGAGTCCTGCGCGGCCTGAGCCCGGCGGCAGACACTGCGGCGCTCGACGCGGTGGTGCGTTGGAAGTATCAGCCGACGGTAATCTCCGGCACGCCGGTGCACGTGCTGATGACCGTGACGCTACCGATCCAGCGTCCGCGCTAGCGCAAACTCCTCAGCGATCGGCCCCGAGCTCCTCGACCACCACCAACGTGCCCACCTCTCCGCGATCCGCGTGATCGTCGATGTTGCAGTAGTAGCGGTACTCGCCGACCTTTGCGGGGATGAACTGCACCGTGACCTGCTGGCGAGCCGGCACGTAGGCGTCGATCTCGAGGGCGGCTTCCGGTGCGAAGATCGAGAAGTCGTGCCCCGTAAACAGGGTGCCGTTCTGCAGTACCAGGCGCACCGGGACGCCCACCTGCACCATCAATCGGCTGGGCTCGAAGTAGTAGCTCTCCAGTTGCATGCGGGCGACCTGGGCGCCATTGTTGAGCTCGGCAACGCCGAGGCTGGGGAGTCGGTCGATACCCGAGTGGGCGCAGCCCATCGTGCCGACACATAGCAACAGCACAGCCGGGGCAAGCCACGCCACGGCACCGGTTGGCGAACGCGTAATCATCGACCAAACCATAGCCGATGACTGCCCCCAACGCTCCCCGTGCCCTGCCCTAATCGGCCCGCAGGGCAATCACCGGGTCCACGCCCGTGGCGCGCCGCGCCGGAACGTACGCAGCCAGTGTGGCGACCGCGACCAGCACCGCCATGGCCGCAGCGTAGGTCACCGGGTCGGTGGTGGATAGCTCGTATACGAGACTCTCCATCCAGCGGGTCGCGGCAACAGCAGCGACGAAGCCGATCGCGATACCGCCCAAGACCACGAGCAGCTCGCGCATGACCAGCCGGGCGACGTCGGCACGGCGCGCTCCCAACGCCATGCGCACGCCGATCTCGCGGGTGCGGCGAACGACGTTGTAGGACAGCATCGCGTACAACCCGATGCACGCCAGCCCGAGCGCCAGCGCGCCGAGCATCACCGACATGCGGGCGAACAGCCGTTGCATCTCGAGTGTCGTCGCCTGCTGTTCCGCCAGGGTGCGCGCCTCGAAGACCGGGATGTCGGCATCGACACGGCGTACGACGTCGCGCCCCGCGCCGATCACCTCCGCGGCGTTGCCCGAGGTACGCACCGCCAGGGTCATCGCCGGCGACGGTGTCGACCCGGCGTGCTGAGCCAGCGCAACGTGGGCCACCGCATGATCGCGGTCGGACAGCTGCTGGTACTTCACGTTCGCCGCCACGCCGACGATCTCGTACTCGTCAGGCGCGCCGTCGCGGCCGAGCCCGATACGGTGACCGATGGGGCTTTCGTCGGGGAAAAAGCGCTCGACGAAAGTCTGGTTGACCACCGCCACCTTGGGCGCACCCTCCCGATCCCGTTCGCTGATACCGCGTCCGAGCAGCAGCGGGATCCGGAAGGTATCGAAGAAGTCGGGCCCGACCATGTTGTAGACCGCGCCCATCTCGTCGTCCTCGGACGGCTCGTAGCCGCTGATCTTCAGCGTGGTGTAGGAGATGTGCCCGCTCACCGGGCTGTGTGACGCGACGGTGGCGGCCTGCACACCGGGGATCGCGCGCAGGCGCCGAAGCAGCTCGTCGTACAGCGACACCTCGCGCTCCCCGGCGTAGCCGTTGAGGCCCGGGTCCACTCGCATGATCGCCACGCCGTCGGCGTCGAAGCCGGTCGCCTCGCGCTCGAGGTTGAGCAGCGTGCGCACGAAGAGCCCGGCGACGACCAGCAGCAGCATCGACATCGCCACCTGGCTGACCAGCATGGCACGCAGTCCCCAGAGCCCGCCGTGTCGGCGGCCTGTCCCGCCGGCGCCGTCGCGCAACGCCGGCGCCAGATCAGGCCGCGAGCTGCGAAACGCCGGCACCAGACCGAACAGCAGGCCGGTGAGCAGGGAGATCAACAGTCCGAAGCCGAGCACGCGCCAGTCGGTGCGCACACCCTCGACGTACAGATCGCGCGTCGACAGCGCGCGCACCAGCAGCTCCCGACCCCACACCGCCAGGCCGACACCGAGCGCGCCGGCAACCAGCGACAGCACCACGCTCTCGGCAATGAGCTGGCGCACCACCTGCCGGCGACCGGCCCCGAGCGACAGCCGCACGGCAATCTCCCGCCGGCGGGTACCGGCGCGTGCCATCAGCAGGCTGGCAACGTTGACGCAGGCGATCAGCAGTACCAGCGCCACCACTGCCGCCATGATGCGCAGCGGTGCTTGCATCAAGCCGCGTTGCTCGGTCATTCCCTGGGAGCCGTCGCGCAGGTCGACGTCGGGCAGCGTGTATTGCTCCGGGATGCCGTCGGGGAACATGTCGGCCTGCACCGACTGGTGGAAGAGCGCGTTGAGCTGCTCCTGGGCGGCGGCGAGCGACACGCCCGGCGCCACGCGCCCCATCACGTGCAACCACCAGAAGCGCGCTTCGCTCATGTCGCGGCTGCTGGTGGAGATGCGCGGCTGCTGGATCAGCGGCACGGTGATGTCGGGATTGTCACCCGCCTGCAGCGTTCCGCGGAAATCCGGCGGCGTGACGCCAACGACCGTGAACGGCACGTCGTTGAGCCGCAACGTCGCGCCGATCACCGCGTCGTCACCGCCGAAGCGCCGCTGCCAGTAGGCATTACTCAGCACCGCCACGGCATCGGCGTCGGGGCGACTGTCGTCGGCCACCAGCAGCCGTCCGCGCTGCGCCTCGATGCCGAGCGCGGGGTAGTAGTTGTCGCTCACCACCTGCAGCCCGGCGAGCTCGGCATCATCCTCGTAGTTGGCGTTGACCGTGCCCATGTCGGCGAAGGCGAAGGTCGCGGTCAGCACGTTGGTGCGCTCGCGCATCGCCTGAAAGGCGCGCAGCGAGTACGACGAGCTCAGCCCGTCACCGTTGTCATCGCGCAGGTACCAGCCCCAGGTGCTGATGTCGGGCAGTTCGGTGCCCGCCGGGCTGCGCCAACCCAGCACCACCAGCTCGTAGGGATCGGTCACCGCCAGCGGCCGCAGCAGGGCCGCGTCGACGAAACCGAACACGGTGGTGTTGGCGCCGATGCCGACCGCCAGCGAGATCACCGCCACCGCGGTGAAGATCGGGCTATTGCGCAACATGCGCAGGCCGAAACGAAGGTCCTGCCACAACGAGTCCATCAGCGTGTTCCTGTTCTCGGGGAAGCGAGGTGGGGGCGGCGCGCCCGCCGGGCGCAGGGCTTCGACTCGCGCGCCGAGGCCGTTGCGCACGACGTCCCACAGGGCCGCGACCCGACCCGGGCTGCGGCCCGCGGCCTCGTAGTCGCGGTACAGCTCGATGAGGTCACCGGCGTGCTCGCGCCGGAAGCGGGCCGGAAAGGCCAGCAGCGCCAGTCGTAGAAGATGGTCGGCCGTCCATCTGCGCACAGATACGGGATGGCCGGCGTCCGAAACGTCCCGGCTCATCGACCACCGCCCGACTCACCGACGCGCGACACGACCCCGGCGGAGACCGCCGCCAGCATCTCTGCCTCGTCTCGTACCAGCTCACTGCCGTCGGCGGTAATGTCGTAGTAGGTGCGACGCTCGTCGCCGTCGTCGCCCGACGGATGCTCGGCCTTGCGCAACAGCCCGCGTTCCTCGAGCCGGTAGATCACCCGGTACACGTCCCCCGGCCGTAACACCACCCGGCCGCCGGTGCGCTCCTCGATCTGCTGCACGATCCCGTAGCCGTGCAACGGCTCCTCCGCCAGCACCGCGAGTACGAGAAACTCCACCGGCTTCAACGGCGACCGCGACGACAAGGAAGACATCAGGCGACTCCCGGCTATTATGCGCAATATGCGTATAAGATAATTGCGCACACTAGCGCCTCCGTCAAGCGGGGTCGCCGCCGCCCGCGCTATTCGCCTTGCAGGACAACC
>JASFRZ010000099.1:0-12858 GCA_050114655.1 Acidobacteriota bacterium | reverse complement strand
AACTACGTCGATACGCAGGGCTCCGACATCGTGGTGATCACCGCCGGCCTGGCGCGCAAGCCGGGCATGAGCCGCGACGATCTGCTGGCGAAGAACGCCGCGATCATCGGCGGCGTGGTCGAGGAGGTCGTCAAGTACTCGCCCGACTCGATCATCATCATGGTCACCAACCCGCTCGACGTCATGGCGTACCTGGCCTACAAGAAGTCGGGTTTCCCGCGCGAGCGCGTCATCGGCATGGCCGGCGTGCTCGATTCGACCCGCTTCCGCAGCTTCATCGCCATGGAGCTGGGCGTGTCGATCAACAACACCCACGCCTTCGTCCTCGGCGGCCACGGAGACTCGATGGTGCCGCTGCCGCGCTACTCCACCGTTGCCGGCGTGCCGATCACCGAGCTGATGAACGAGGAGCAGATCAACCGCATCGTCGCCCGCACGCGCGGCGGCGGCGGTGAGATCGTCAAGCTGCTCGGCACCGGCAGCGCCTACTTCGCGCCCGCCTGGTCGGTGACCCAGATGGTCGAGGCGATCCTGCAGGACCGCAAGGAGATCCTGCCGTGCGCCGCCTACCTCGAGGGTGAGTACGGCGTCGAGGGCGCCTACGTCGGCGTGCCGGTGATTCTCGGAGCCGGCGGCATGGAGAAGGTGTTCGAGATCGAGCTGTCGGCCGACGAGCGCACCGCGTTCGAGGATTCCGTCGCCGACGTCAAGGAGCTCATTGCCAAGCTCGACGTCTAGGAGTGGAGGCGCACCTTTTGGCTTTCCGCCTGCAAGAAAACCGAGGTGAATGATGGCCGTTGAACGAACCCTCGCCATGATCAAGCCGGACGCCGTGCGCCGAAACCTGATCGGCAAGATCATCGCCCACTACGAGCAGGAGGGCTTCGAGGTCGTCGGCCTCAAGAAGCTGCGGCTGAGTCGCGACGACGCGCGCGCCTTCTACGCGGTGCACGCCGAACGTCCCTTCTACGACAGCCTGACCGAGTTCATGAGCTCGGGCCCGATCTGCGCCCTGGTGCTGCAGCGTGACAACGCAATCAAGCACCTGCGCGAGGTCATGGGCGCGACCAACCCGGCGGAGGCCGCCGAGGGCACCATTCGCGCGCTGTACGCCGAGAGTCTCGAAGCCAACAGCGTGCACGGCTCGGATGCTCCCGAAACTGCCGCCGTTGAAATCGCCTTCTTCTTCGCCGAGAGAGAGCTCCTCTAGGCGCGGAGCCCCCTCTCCGGGAAAAGCGGGCAAGCGAGCGGCCGCAGGCCGCGAGCGGCGGGGGAGGGTGGTGGGTATTCAAAAGAAGGCGGATCCCCCAAGCCTGGCTGCGCAGAGGGCCGACGCTACATCCCGAACGACTTCAGCAGGTCGAAAGTTATAACGACCAGCATCAGCGCCACCAGTAGCAGCACGCCCACCTTCATCATGTTTTCCTTGACCGTCATCGACAGGTCGTGGCGCGTGATGCCCTCGAAGGCGAGCACGGCGATGTGGCCGCCGTCGAGCACCGGGATGGGCAGCAGGTTGAGCAGGCCGAGCTGCAGGCTGACCACGCCCATGAAGAAGAACAGCATGAAGGGATCGCCGGTGCGCGCCGCGGCGCCGGAGTAGGCGGCGATCTCCACCGGTCCCGACAGAGTGCGTACCGACATGCGGCCGGTGAACAGGCGGCCGAGGATCTCGCCGATGAGCACCGTCTGGCGCTGGATCTCGTTGGCCGAGCGGCCCATGGCGCCGAACAGACCGTAGCTTTGCAGAACCTGGGGATTCTCGCGCGCCAAGCCGAGCGAGCCGTACTCCACCTCGCCCTCGACCTTGCGTTCCGGGGTGATGGTGCGCTCGAAGGTCGTCCCGTTTCGCTGGAGCACGATGTCGAGAGGCACGTCGGGGTTGTCGATGGTGATCAGCTGCACCTGGGCCCAGTCATCGATCGGGTTGCCGTCGACCGATACGAAGCGGTCGCCCGGCTCGAGCCCGGCTTTGGCTGCCGGGGTGCCGGGAGTGACCTCGTAGATCACCGGCGGGAAGGGCGCGCCGACGCCCAGGTAGCCCTGCTGGTTGGGCCCGACGCTCTCGGGTGTGGCGGTGAGCGTCTGACGTTGCCCGTCACGCTCGATGGTCAGCTCGATCGGCTGGCCGCCGGAGATCAGCACACGCAGGTTGAACTCCTGCCAGTTGGCAACCGGCTCGCCGTCGACCGCGAGCACGCGATCGCCGCGCTGAAGGCCCGCAGCCGACGCGGCGGAGTCCTCGGCCACCACACCGATCTGCACCGGGTCGAGCGTGTAGGCGTCCACCGACACGCCGCGTACGAAGACCATGGTGAGCAGCAGGAACGACAGGATGACGTTCATCGCCGGGCCGTTGAACAGGATCCAGAAGCGCTGCCACTTGGGGCGCGAGAGGAACTCGTCGTCGGCGCCGGTGATCTCCTCGTCGGGATTCTCGCCCGCCATTTTGACGTAGCCACCGAGCGGCAGGGCACAGACGCGATAGTCGGTTTCGCCGCGGCGGAAGCCGAACAGGCGCGGTCCGAAGCCGAGGGCGAAGACCTCGCAGCGGACACCGAAGAACTTGGCGGTGGCGAAATGGCCGAGCTCGTGCACGAAGATCATGACGCCGAGCACGAACACCAGGGCCAGTACGTTGGTCAGCAGTGTGAACATGGTGAATTAACTGTAGCAGGCAGGGACCCGGTAGGTTCGACCCCTTCTTGGCCGTTGCCGGCGCGTGTAGCGGGGGTCACGAAGTATGACGCGCCAGCAGGCGCTCGGTTTCGGCGCGTGCCGCGGCGTCGGCGGCGAGCACCGCATCGAGGCTGTCGGCCGGCGGGACGCTGCAGGCTTCGAGCACCTCGCCGACCAGCGGCACGATGGACTGGAAGGGCAGGGAATGGGCCAGGAACGCCGCCACGGCGACCTCGTCGGCGGCGTTGACGATCGCCGGCGCGCTGCCGCCGAGCTCGAGGGCCCGGTAGGCGAGGGCGAGCGCCGGGTGGCGCTCGGGGCCGGCAGGCTCGAAGGTCCACGGCGCGCTCTGCGGCAGATCGAGCGGCTCCACCGTGCGCTGCCAGCGCTCGGGATAGGACAGCGCGTCCTGGATCGGCAGGCGCATGTCAGTGGGGCCGGCATGGGCGATCAGCGAGCCGTCGACGAGCTCGACGAGCGAGTGCACGATGCTCTGCGGGTGCACCACCACGTCGATCTTGTCGACCGGCAAACCGAACAGCCAGTGCGTTTCGATCACCTCGAAGCCCTTGTTCATGAGGGTCGCCGAGTCGATGGTGATGCGCGGGCCCATGCTCCAGGTCGGGTGCTGCAGGGCGCGCTCCGGCGTGACCTCCTCGAGTTGTTCCGCTGTCCAGCCGCGGAACGGGCCGCCGCTGGCGGTCAGCACCAGCCGGTGAACGTCGTCGATGCGCGTGCCGCGCAGGCATTGGTGCAGTGCGTTGGGCTCGGAGTCGACCGGCAGGATGGCGCTGCCGCTGACCGCCGCCGCCGCCATGATCAGCTCGCCGGCCATCACCAGCGATTCCTTGTTGGCCAGCGCCACGTCGATGCCGCGGCTGACGGCGGCGTGCGTGGCGGCGAGGCCGGCGGCGCCGACCACCGCGTTGAGCACCACTGCGGCGTCGACCTCGGTGGTTGCCGCGAGCAGGCCGCTGGTACCGTGGACGATGCGCGGCGCGTCGGTCCCGAGCGTCTCGCGCAGGGCGGCGGCGCTGCTTTCGGAGGCCACCGACACCAGCTCGGGACGGTGCTCGCGCACCTGCTCAGCGAGCAGGGTGACGTTGCCGCCGGCCGCCAGCGCCGCAACCTCGAGGCGATCGCGGTGACGGCGCACGACGTCCAGCGCCTGGGTGCCGACCGAGCCGGTGGAGCCGAGAACCGCGACGCGCTTGTCAGCCATCGAGCGCCCCCGGAGCGTGCGCGGCGCGCCTCATAACAACCCGAAGAAGAGCGCTGCGTACAGCACCGCGCCGCCGAACAGTAGCCCGTCGAGGCGATCGAGCACGCCACCGTGGCCGGGCAACAACCGTGACGAGTCCTTGCTGCCGGCGGCACGCTTGAGCGACGACTCGAAGAGGTCGCCGGCCTGGCCGACCCCGCCGAGCAGTAGCCCCACCACCAGGCCGCGCCACCACACCGTGTCGGGGAGCCAGTAGAGCGTCACGATTGCCGCACCGACGCCACTGGCGATCAGGCCGCAGACGGTACCCTCGATGGTCTTCTTGGGCGAGAGGTCCGGCGCCAGCGGGTGACGGCCGAGTGTCCTGCCGCCGTAGTAGGCGGCGATGTCGCCGGAACTGACCGCGGCGAACAGGAGGGCGATCAACGCCACGCCGTGGGGCTGGAAGCGCAGTGCCACGTAGAAGCCCGGCAGCAGGCCGAGCCAGCAGACCCCGCCCACAGTGGCGGCGGCACGGCGCACCGCCAGCGCCGGGTGACGCTGGCCGGCGATCAGGCCAAAGACCGCCGAGACCAGTACGGCGAGTCCGAGCACCACCGGTGGCGCGTCGGCCTGCGGCGCGGCGAACGACGCCGCGCAGGCTACTGCCAGCGGCGCGCCGAGGCCGCGCAACGGGGCGGCGCCGGCTTCCGCGGCGAGCGCCGCGAACTCGTTCCAGGCAATCAGCAGGAAGATCGCCAGGACCACCACGAATACCCAGGGCGGTAGCAGCAGTGTGCCGGCGAGGACAGCGAGCAGCACGATGGCCGTCAGTACGCGAATCACGGCAGGTCTCGCTCAGGCGTCAGCAGGCGACACGGCGCCGTAGCGTCGCTCGCGGTGCTGGAAATCGACAATGGCCTGCAGCAGGTCGGTGCGGCGGAAATCGGGCCACAGCTTGAGCGTGACCCAGATCTCCGCGTAGGCGATCTGGTAGAGGAGGAAATTCGACACGCGCAACTCGCCGCTGGTGCGGATCAGCAGGTCGAGCTCGGGCAGGTCGCGTGTGTAGAGGTACTCGCTCAGCTTCTCTTCGTCGACGGCCGCCTCGTCGAGGCGACCGGAGCGTACGTCGCCGATCATCTCGTGCACCGCGTCGACGATCTCCGAGCGCCCGCCGTAGTTGAGGGCGATGACGAAGCGCATACCGGTGTTGGCGGCCGTCGCCGCTGCGGCGTCACGGATGTCGCGCTGCACGTCTTCGGGTAGCCCGTCGAGGCGCCCGATGGCGGAGAACCGGATCGAGTGGCGCAGCAAGGTGGGCAGCTCGCGCGCCAAATACTCCTTGAGCAGCTCCATCAGCGCGTCGATCTCCTCCGTCGGTCGTTTCCAGTTCTCGACCGAGAAGGCGTACAGGGTGAGCGCCTGCAGGCCGGCGCGCGCCGCCGTTTCGACCGCCTCGCGCACCGCGGTGATGCCCGCGCGGTGGCCCTCGACGCGCGGCAACTCGCGCTCCTTCGCCCAGCGTCCGTTGCCGTCCATGATGATCGCTACCTGGCGCGGGAGCCGTTTCCAGTCGATCGTTTCGGCGAGCGTCAGCCCCTCGGGCTCGGCGTGCAGATACTCCAACAGGTCCTCGGGCGCGCGCGACACCTGGGCGCGCTGACTCATGATTCCGCCTCGCCGCGGTAGCCGTGCGGGTGGGCCTCACGCCAGCGCCAGGCGTCGGCGAGGATCTCATCGATCCCGGCGCGCGCATGCCAGCCGAGCTCGGCCGCAGCGCGGCGCGGATCGGCGACCAGTAGCGCCGGATCGCCCGCCCGCCGCGGCGCCTCGCGTGCCGGGATCTCGTGGCCGGTCACGGCGCGCGCGTGGGCGAGCATCTCGCGCACGCTGTGCCCGTTGCCGGTTCCGAGATTGTAGACGGCCCCGCGTGCGCCGCCCGCGAGGCGCTCGAGCGCCGCGATATGCGCTGCCGCCAAATCCATGACGTGGATGTAATCGCGCACGCCGGTGCCGTCGGCGGTCGGGTAGTCGGTGCCGAACACCAGCACCTCGTCGCGCAACCCGAGGGCCACTTCGAAGAGGATCGGGATCAGGTTGCTGGCGGGCTTCTTGTCCTCTCCCAGCGAGCCGTCCGGGTGGGCGCCGGCGGCGTTGAAGTAGCGCAGCGCGATGCCGCGCACGCCGAAGGCGTCCTCGTAGCCCTGCATCGCCAGATCGACTGCCAGCTTGCTTGCGCCGTAGGGGTTCATCGGTCGCGGGCAGGTAGTCTCGTCGATGGTCTCGGTGTCGGGCGAGCCGTAGACCGCGCAGGTGGAGGAGTGCACCAGCATGCCGACGTCGCGTGTCACCATCCAGTCAAGCAGGTCGAGGCTGTCGCGGAGGTTGGCACGGTAGTACAGGCGCGGGTCGTGCACCGACTCCTCGACGGAGCACTTCGCCGCCACGTGCATCACCGCATCGGGCGGCGTGGCGGCTGCAGCGCGGTCGAGGATGGCGGCGTCGCCGCAGCGACCTTCGTGCAAGTCCACGCCTTGGGGTAGCGTCTCGGGGTGGCCTGAGGAGAGGTCGTCGACGACCACGACGGTGTGGCCGGCATCGAGCAGGGCGCGAACGAGGTGACTACCGACGTAGCCCACCCCACCAGTAACGAGGATGTGCATGCAGGCCTTCGGATGTTTCGAAGCGCTTCGAGGAATTCCTCAGGAAACAGGGAAGCTTAGCATGCGGCGGCCGGCTCTCCGGACCGCACGGGCTCGTACTCCACCCGCACCAGTACCAGGCCTTGGGCTGGCGCCTTGATCATGCGCGGGTGGCCTGGCGCAGCACGCGCCATGGCTTCGATGTCATCGGGGGAGCGGCGTCCGTAGCCGACCTCGAGCAGGCTGCCGACCATACCGCGTACCGCGTGGCGCATGAAGCTCCGGCTGCGCACGGTAAACGTCAGCAGCCGTCCCTCGGCCAGCTCGAACGCGTCGATTGTTCGCAGCTTGCGATCACCCTCCGGTTGGGCGGCAAAGACGTCCTGGCGTACTGCGCCGGTGAGGCGCACGGCGGCGGCGCGCATCGCCTCGATGTCGCGTACCCGAGGCCGGTGCCACGAGAAGGGCGACAGAAACGGGGAGGCCACCGCCGCCGGGTCGACGTGATAGCGATAAGTCTTGCTGCGCGCCGAGAAGCGCGCGTGAAAGTCGTCGGGAACGTGCTCGCAAGCGATCACGCGGATATCTTCGGGCAGCATGCGCTCGAAGGCACGCTGCCAGCGGTGCAGCGGCAGCTCGCGCGGCGGATCGAAGTGGCAGACCTGCCCGAGGGCGTGAACGCCGGCGTCCGTGCGGCTGGCGCCGGTGACCTTCACTTGATGCTCGCACAGGCGCGCCACCACCGCCTGCAGCTCCCCCTGCACGGTAGAAGCTTCGGGTTGCACCTGCCAGCCGGCGAAGCGCGCGCCGCGATAGGAAACCGTCAAGCGGATGCGCATGCGCGAATGCTACACGGGGCTGCCGGCGGGCGTCTGCAGCGATGCTGATCGCGTCCGCGGCTGCCTGCTATATTTCACCTATGGCCGCTCGACAGCTGGTGAAATATCCCGATCCCGGTTTGCAGGAACCCTGCGCGCCGGTGGACACGTTCGATGATGAGCTGCGCCGTCTCGCCGACGAGATGATCGAGACCATGCGCGCCGAGGCCGGGATCGGTCTTGCGGCTCCGCAAGTCGGCGAAGGCGTGCAGCTCACCGTCATCGACCTGTCCGGCGGTACGGATCCCGAGCAGCTCATCAAGCTGGTCAACCCCACGGTCGAGGTCGAGGAGGGCGAGCTGCGCGAGGAGGAGGGTTGCCTGTCGTTTCCCGACGTCATTCTCACCGTGCCGCGGCCGGCGCGCGTGGTGGTGAAGGGCCAGGACATCGACGGTGAGCCGGTCGAGATCGAGGCCCAGGGATTGCTGGCGCGCTGCCTGCACCACGAGATCGATCACCTCAACGGCATCCTGTTTCTCGACCGGGTGAGCCCGCTGAAGCGCGACATGACGCGCCGGCGGATCGCCAAGCGGATTCGCGCCGGGGACTGGTAGACCTTGCGCGTCCTTTTCATGGGCACGCCGGCGTTCGCAGTGCCGACGCTGGCCTCCCTGGCGCGGGAATTCGACGTCGTGGGCGTGGTGACGCGCCCCGACAAGCGCCGCGGCCGGGGGCGCAAGACGGCGTTCTCGGAGGTCAAGCAGTGGGCTCGGGCTGCGGGACTGCCGATCGAGCAGCCGCGCACACTGCGTGACCCGGATGTGCAGAAGCAACTCGCCGGCTACCGGGCCGACGTCGTCGTGGTCGCGGCCTTCGGCCTGATTTTGCCGCCCGAGGTGCTGCAGATGCCGCCGATGGGTTGCGTCAACGTGCACGCCTCGTTGCTGCCGCGCCACCGCGGTGCGGCGCCGATCGCCTGGGCCATCCTCGCCGGGGATGACGAGACCGGCATCACCACCATGCAAATGGACGAGGGGCTCGACACCGGTCCGATGCTACTGCGTCGTGTGTTGCCGCTCGGCGACAACGACACCACCGCCTCGCTCACCCCGCGACTCGCCGAGATGGGTGCCGACCTGCTCATCGAGACCCTGTGCTGCCTGCGCGACGGTACGATCGTCCCGGAGCCGCAGCCAGAGGGGGCCACGTTGGCGCCGAGCTTCAAGAAGGGCGACGGCTTGATCGACTGGAGCGCCGACGCCGTTGCTGTCGACCGACAGGTGCGCGCGCTGCAGCCATGGCCGGGTACCTTCACGTTTCGCGACGGTGAGCGATTGGCGGTGTGGCGCGTGTGCCCGATTGCCGACGCGGCCGCCGGCGCCGCCCCTGGCACCGTGGTGGCCGTGAGCGACGATGGCATCCGCGTTGCTTGCGCTGACGGTGCGGTCGACATCCTCGAGTTGCAGCGTCCCGGCGGCCGCCGCCAACCGGTGGCGGAGTTCCTGCGCGGCCGGCCGGTTGCGGTCGGCGAGCGCTTCACGCCGGACGAAGGTTGAGTCGGTTCGACGCGCGCCGCCTGGCGCTCGATGTGCTGCTGCGCGTCGAGGAAGGCGCAGCGAGCGACCGGGCGCTCGATCGCGCGCTGCGCCGTAGCGGTTTCGCCGCCGATGACCGCGGCCTTGCCACCGAGCTGGTTTACGGCGTGCTGCGTCGGCGCGCCGGCATCGACCGGCTGTTGGCGCCGCACAGCAAGCGGCCGCTGGCGTCGCTCGACGCCCCGGCACTGAACGCGTTGCGCCTGGGCGCGTATCAGATCGAGTACCTCGACCGTATCCCGGCGCACGCCGCGGTCGACGCCAGCGTCGAGGCGGTCAAGGCGCATACGCGCAGCGCGGCAGGCTTCGTCAACGCGGTGCTGCGGGCGCTGCTGCGCGCGCGCAGCGGGCGAGCCGACGGCTCCGCCGATCCCTGGTCGGAGGTGCCAGGGTGGTGGGCGGAGCGCTGGCGGCAGCGCTACGGCGATGCCGGTGGCGCGTGGCTGGCTGCCACGCTCGAGCCCGCGCCGCTGGTAATGCGCCCGCACCCGCGCATCATGCCCGCTCCCGAGTTGGTGGCCGCGCTCGCCGAGGAAGGCATCGACGTCGAGCCGGAGCCGGTTGCCCCCGGCGCGCTGCGCGTCATCGCGGGGCAGCCGACCGCCTCGCCGTTGCTACGCCGCCACGCCTTCGCGCTGCGTGGCGCCGCAAGCCAGCTGGTCGCCGCGTTGCTGCCGGTTGCCAGCGGTGACCGCGTGCTCGATGCGTGCGCCGGGCGCGGCGGCAAGACGCTGCAGGTCGCCGAGGACCATGACGCCGGGCTGGTAGTGGCCGCCGACGTCAGCGCCTGGCGCGCCGTCGCCTGTCGCCGCGAGGCGCGCGCGGCGGGCATCGCCGAGGTTCACGCGGTGGTCGCCGACATGGCGCAGGAGGCGCCCTTTCGGCGCCTCTTCGAAGCGGTGCTGGTCGATGCCCCGTGCAGCGGGCTGGGCACGGTGCGTCGGCGGCCGGAGCTCAGGTGGCGTAACGATCCGCAGAGGCTGGCGCGGCTGGCCGAGCTGCAGCGCGCCATCCTGTCCTCCGCGGTCGAGGTCACCGCGCCCGGCGGCGTGCTGCTGTACGCCACCTGCTCGACCGAGCCGGAGGAGAACGAGCAGGTGGTTGCGGCGGTGCTTGCGGCGCACGATGATCTCGCCGCGCGCGCCATCGAGTTGCCCGCCGGGCTCGATGCGCGACTCGTGGGCGTCGACGGGTTTTTGCGCACCTATCCGACCTTCCCCGACATGGACGGCTTCTTCGCCGCCCTGCTGGTCAAGAGCGTGCTATAAAATGAACCCTTCGCCCCATGCTCGCCGAGGCAGGTGATGTCCTCGTTCACCACCACCATTCTGTCACTGCTGAAGATCGCCATCGTCGTGATGCTGCTCGGCGTGGTGTTCGTCATTGCCGGCTATCTCGGCGTCTCGTGGTCGCTGGGCGCCGAGGAGTTCGAGGTGCCCGACGTCAAGGGGATGGAGGTGGCCCAGGCCACCGACGTGCTCAGCTCGCAGGGGCTGATCGTGGAGGTAGACCCACAGCGATTGACCGATAACGAGGTCCCGGAGGGGTACGTGTTGCGCCAGAACCCGCTGGCCGGCACCGCCATCAAACGACAGCGTGGCATCCGCCTGACGCTGTCCTCCGGGCGTCCCAAGCGCGAGCTGCCGATGGTCGTCGGCGACGCGCTGCAGCGCGCCCAGATTGCCCTCGAGCAGAAAGACGTCGAGGTCGAATACGTCGCGCGCGTGTACTCCGACGAGTTCGCCCGCGACCAGGTGATCGGTCAGCAGCCCACCAGCACCGAGCTGTCCGAGGGGCAGGCCGTTCGGGAGCGGCTACTGGTGTCGCTCGGGCCGCGGCCGAAGGCCTACGTCATGCCCGACCTGGTCTATCGCGACGGAGAGGCAATGCGCCGCCGCCTCGAGAGCTACGGTTTCCGCGTGCAAGTGCGCGAGGCCGACCGGCGCGTCTCCGGCCAGCCGCCGGGCATCGTTTTGACCCACCGGCCGTCGCTCGGTTTCAAGGTCGTCGCGGGCGACACCATCGTGCTGACCGTCAACCCATGAGCCACTCGCGCACCATCCAGCTCGCGCCGTCGCTGCTGGCCTCCGATTTCTCCGACCTCGGCGGCGCGCTCGACCTGCTCGCCAGCATCGTTGATGTCTATCACGTCGACATCATGGACGGGCACTTCGTGCCCAACATCACCATGGGCCCGATGATCGTCGAGGCGCTGCGGCGACGCACCGAGGCGCTGCTCGACGTGCACCTGATGGTCGCCGATCCGGACCGTTGGGTGGGCCCATACCGTGACGCCGGCGCCGACTGGATCAGCGTGCACTGGGAGGCCGCCACTCACCTGGAGCGGACCCTCAGCGAGATCCGCCGCTGCGGCGCGCGTGCCGGCGTGGTGCTCAACCCGCACAGCTATCCCGGCGGGCTTGAATACGTGCTGCATGACGGCGATTTCGTGTTGGTGATGTCGGTCAACCCCGGCTTCGGCGGGCAGAAGTTCCTCCCCGCCAGCCTCGACAAGCTCGCCGACCTGCGCCGCCGTCTGGATGAGCACGGTCTCGGCGGTGTGCAGTTGGAGATCGACGGCGGCGTCGATGCCGGCAATGCCGCCGCTATCGTTCGCGCCGGTTGCGACATCCTGGTGGCTGGCTCGTCGGTTTACGGCGCCGAAGATCCCCCGGCAGCGGCTCGCGAGCTGCTGGAGGCGGCGCGCTCGGGGATTTCATGAGAACACTGGTAACCGGAGCAGCGGGTTTCATTGGATCGCACCTGTGCGAGCAGTTGCTGGCGCGCGGCGACACAGTAGTCGGCATCGACTGCTTCCTCGACAACTACGCGCGCGAGCGCAAGGAGCAGCAGATCGCCACGGCCCGCGAAAGCCCCCGCTTCCAGCTCGTCGACGCGGCGATTCTCGATCTCGATCTCGTCGAGTTGCTGGGCAACATCGATCGGGTTTTTCATCTTGCCGCCTTGCCGGGTGTGCGGCCGTCGTGGGGCGAGGCGTTCGAGAGCTACCTGACGAACAACGTACTGAGCACACAGGCCCTGCTCGAGGCCTGCCGCAGGGCACCGGTGGAGCGGCTCGTCTATGCCTCGTCGTCATCGGTGTATGGCGATACCGACGTTCTGCCGATGCGCGAGGACGCCGCCACCTGGCCGTACTCTCCGTACGGTGTCACCAAGTTGGCCGCCGAGCACATGGTCCGCCTGTACAACCGAAACCTCGGCGTGCCGACCGTCAGCGTGCGTTATTTCACCGTCTACGGGCCGCGCCAGCGCCCCGACATGGCGATCCAACGCTTCCTTACCGCGGCGCGCGACGGCAAGGCGATCCGGGTGTTCGGTGACGGTGAGCAGTCGCGCGACTTTACCTACGTTGCCGACATTGTCGAGGGCACCCGCCGTGCTGCCGAGACGGGCACGCCAGGAGCCGTATACAATATCGGCGGCGGTAGCCGTGTGACGCTCAACGAGCTGATCGCGATGATCGAAGCCGTTACCGGTGCGACGCTGCAGATCGAGCGCGAAGCCGGCAAGCCGGGTGACGTTCGCTTTACCGAGGCGGATTGCCACCGGGCCCAGGAAGATCTTGATTTCATCCCCGCGACATCCTTGCAGGACGGCCTCGCGAAGCACTGGGGCTGGCTGACTTCGCCGGCCGTCGACTCCTGATATGCACGCACCGAGAATTCACCCGTTGTGGAAGAGTCTGGTCTGCGTTCTGGCACTGGCCGGCGCGGCGATCGGCTGCGCCAGCACCGGCGCCTCGCCGCTGCTGACCTCCGACCCGACCGGCACCGCGCTGTTCGAGCAGGGCCAGGACGCCCTCGCCGACCAGGAGTGGAGGGACGCGGTCAACGCTTTCGACGCACTGCTGCGCAACTATCCCTCGAGCCCCTTTCTGGCGGAGGCGCGTCTCGGCCTCG
>JASFRZ010000098.1:0-12873 GCA_050114655.1 Acidobacteriota bacterium | reverse complement strand
GTACGCCAGGCTGCGGAACGACGCCTGCACCGCCTCCTGCTCGCCCGCCACCACGTAGCGATAGCCGGGCGGGAAGCTCATGTCGGCGAGCACCGCCTCGGCGCGCTCGATCGCCTCCGACAGGCGCAGGCCGTCGAGCGTCGCGGTGATGGCGATCTCGCGCATGCGATCGGTGCGGTCGATCTCGGTCGGCCCTGCGGTGATCGTCTGCACGACCAGCTCGCGCAGCGGCACTGCGCCGTTGCTGGTCGGGAAGTCGCGGTCGAGCACGCGGTTGAGGCTCTCGCCGTCGCGCCGCGAGCTGATGCGAATGGGCACGCGGCGATCGAACTCGATGAACTGGGTGTTGGCCAGCGCGCCCTCGAGCGCACCCTCGATGGCGTCGGTGACCTGGCGCATCTGCAGGCCGTAGCGCGTCACCGCATCGCGGTTGACCACCAGCTGGATCTCCGGGTTGCCGCGCGAGCTGAGCGCCGCCACGTCGTCGAGCCCCGGTACCCCGGCGAGTCGGTTCGCCGCCTCGTCAGCCAGCCCCTCGAGGGTCTCGAGGTCGTCGCCGCGCAGCGCAATGCGAAAACCGACGCTCTCGCCGCCGAGCAGCATCTGCAGCGGTGTGCGCTCCGGATCGATGACCACCGTCGCCTCGCGGAAGCGAGCCGCGACGTCACGCACCGCCTGCATGGCGCGATCCTGCTGGGCGGTACGCCGCCGTGAGCGCTCGCCCCCCATCACCACGGTCATGGTCGCGCGCGTCGGCGACAGGTCCAGCGCGCCGGCCGCTGCGCCGGGCGCGGTGGCGGTCTCCAGCCCGAGCGTCGCGAAGGTCGACTCGACGCCGTCGACTCCCCGCACCGCCCCGTCGATGTCGCGCATCATCTGTTCGAGGCGCGCAAACGGGGTGCCCGGCGGCGCGTCCAGGCGGACCTCGAAGCGCCCGGTGTTGACCGGAGGCATGAGCTCGAAGGGCATGTGGTAGGCGGTGACCGCACCCCAGGCGAGCAGCAGGGTGGCCCCCAGCAGGGTGAGCGCTCGATGCCTCAGCGCCCACTCGAGGGCGGCATGGTAGACGTCCGCGAAGCCGTCGTACAGCGCGGTGAAACCATTGCTGATCGGCCGCAGGATGACGGTCAGCAGCCACAGCAGGCCACGCAGCCAGAACAGCGGCAGCGCGACCAGGAAGGTGCCGACGCGGGCGAGCAGCCGGCCGACCGGGCGCAGCAGCCGCTTGATCGCCTGCGTCGGGCGGCGGCGCTTCGGGGCTTCGGTGTCGGCGGCGTCTTCGTTGTCGGCGGTGGTGTCTTCCGTGGCGGCGGGAGTGACGGGATCGCCGGAGCCCTCGTCCGTACCGTCGGCCGTGGCACCGCTGCCGTCGGCGCTCGTCGCTGCCGCAGACGTGCCTGCCGCAGCCTTGGTGGTGTCGTGTGTAGCCGCCTCGCCCGCCGCCAGGAGCGCGGATTCCTGCGCGGCGGCGTGCTCCTCGAACGGATCGCGGAACACCTCGCCCTCGGCCAGGCGCATGAAGCGCGCCGCCAGCATCGGCAGCACGGTGAGCGACACCACCAGCGAGGCGAGCAGCGAGAAGGTCACCGTCCACGCCTGCGGCGCGAACAGCTCGCCGGCGACCCCCTGCACGTAGGCGATCGGCAGGAACACCGCCACGGTGGTGAGCGTCGCCGCGCTGATCGCCATGGCCACCTCGTCGGCGCCGACCTCGGCCGCCTGGTTGGCGCCCAGGCCGAGCTGACGGTGGCGGAAGATGTTCTCCAGCACGACGATCGAGTTGTCGACCAGCATGCCGACGCCGAGGGCCAGACCTCCGAGGGTCATGATGTTGAGTGTGATGCCGGTGAAGTAGCACAGCACGAAGGTGGCGATGAGCGACACCGGGATCGACACGCCCAGCAATACGGGGTTGCGCGGGTCCTTGAGGAACAGGAACAGCACCGCGAAGGCCAGTGCACCGCCGATGAGGATGTTCTGCACCACCGAGTCGATCGACTGGCTGATGAACGAAGCGTTCTCGAACGCCAGCGCGACGGTCAGGTCGGGGTACTGCGCGCGCAGCTCGTCGAGCGCCTCGTTGGCGGCCGCCACCGCCTCGATGGTGTTGACACCCGATTCCTTGTAGAGCAACACGCCGACCGCGGGGGCGCCGTCGAGCATGGCGCCGGCGCGCCGGGCGCGCGAGCCGTCAACCACCGTGCCCACGTCACCGATGGTCAGCAGCGCACCCTGGGAGCTCTGTCCCACCGGCACCTTGGCGATGTCGGAGACTTCGAGAAACTCGCCGATGACGCGCACCGCGTAGGCGAAATCGCCCTGCAACACGTTGCCGGAGGCGGCCGACGAGTTGGCCTGCTCGAGCGCCGAGCGCACGTCCGCGACGCGCAGGCCGAACAGCTCGAGCCGGTCGGGATCGAGGTTGACCTCGATCTCGCGCTCGGCGCCGCCGGTCACCTGCGCGCCGGCGATGCCCTCGACCTGCTCGAGGCGCGACACCACCACCGCCTCGACCAGCTCGCGCAGGCTCGAGAGCGACGTCGGGCCGGCGACAGCAATGCCCATCACCGGCTCGGAGCCGGGATCCCAACGCAACACGGTGGGCCGGTCGGCGGTCTCGGGGAGGTTCTCCGTGATGCCGTCGACCGCCTCGCGGACGTGCAGCGCGGCAAGGTCGAGGTCAATGCCCCACGGGAAGGTGGCGGTGACCACCGACATGCCCTCGCGCGACACGGAAACGACGCGCTGCTGCCCCTGCACGCCGCTGACCGCGTTCTCCACCTTGCGGGTGATCTCCGTTTCGATCTCCCGCGGTGCGAGGCCGTCGGCGCGGGTGATCAGGGTGATCCGCGGCGTGCCGATGTCGGGCAGCAGGTCGACGGTCAGGCCGCCGTACGACACCAGGCCGAGCAGCACCACGCCGACGCACACCATCGTGGTGGCAACCGGCCTGCGAATGGAAATTCCTGAGATCGACATGAATACGAACCCCGCGCGGCTAGCTGCCGGCGTCGGATTGCTCCGGCTCGATGACGTTCACCGGCACGTCGTGCGCCAGGGTGAAGTGGCCGCTGGTGACGATGACATCGCCCTCGTGGACGTTGTCCGACAGGATCTCGATCCAGTCGTCATTCTGGTAACCAATGGTGACGTACTCCCACTGCGCCCGGCCGTCTTTCACGACGAAGACCACATGCCGGTTGTCGCGCAGCAGCACCGCCTCGACAGGCACCAGCAGTCGGTCCTCGAAGATCTGCGCGTCGAGCGTCACCTGGGCGAACATGCCCGGTTTGATGCGATGGTCGGCGTTGGGCAACCGCACGGTCACCGACAGCGTCTTGCGATCGGCGTCGACCACCGGGTCGATCGCCTCGACGACGCCGTTGAAAGTCTCACCGGGAAACGCCTGGAAGGTCACCGCGGCGCGCCGGCCTTCGCGCACCAGCGAGATCTCCGACTCGATCACCTCGACGCGCACGCGGATGGGATCGGGATCGACCAGCATCATGAGGTCGGTGCCGGAGCCGACCTGCTGCCCGACCACCGGCCAGCTCTTGCTGTTGGGGCCACTCGACGCCTCGATCCCGGCGACCTGGCCGGAGAACGGCGCGGTGATCCTGGTGCGCGCCAGGTTGATCTCGGCCTGCTCGAGTGCGACGCGCTGGTTGGTGAGCTGCGCCAGCGCAGCGAACAGGTCCTCGCGCGTCAGCTCGCTGAGACGCTCCTCGAGGTCGGGCTGGCGCAGCATGGTCTGGAAGGCCTGGCTGTTGATATAGCGACGCAGGAACTCGAGCGCGTTTTCCCCCGGGGTGCCCGCGCTGCTGTCGTCGTTGTTGACCCCGCTGAGCGCGATCTGGTTGTTCGAGTAGGACATGATCTGCGACAGGTAGTTCTCCGCCGCCCGGTCGCGCTGCATCACCAGCTCGGTGTCGTCGATCTCGACCAGCAGATCCCCGGCGTCGACCCAGTCGCCCTCCTCGACGGTGATGTTCTCGATCTTGCCCTCGACCTCGGCGCCGACGCGCAGCAGCCGTTGCGCTTCGGCGACGCCGTTGGCGTCGATGCGCATGATCAGCTCGCCGCGGTGCGCCGGCTCGGCGTTGACCATCACCGCGCCGGCGGCAGGCGCCTGGAAACCTCCGCTGCTCCCGTTGGTCCCGCCGGTGTCGGCGGAGTCCCCGCTATCCGACACCGCAGTGGCGCTGCCGTTGTCTTCCTCCTGCGGTATGAGCTGGTACGCGCCCAGCGCGATCAAGCCCACGGCGATGATGCTCGCGACGAACATCCCTGCGCGGCTCATGGCTCCCCCCTCCGATTTCCCAATGCACTGTTCATGATCAGCTCGTTCATTTCTATGCGGGTAGTTCCTTCCAGACCCTGCCCACCCAGGCGACGAAGCGGCGCGCGCGCGCGCGGCCACGCTCAGCCAGCAGGTAGAGGATCGGGGTGACGGAAAGCGTCAGCAAGGTGGCGACGGTGAGGCCGCCGATGGTCGACAGCGCCAGGTTGGACCACATGTCCTGGTTGCCCGACGTCTGCTCCGAGCCCTGCACGATGACCAGCGGCAGCAAGCCGCCGATGGTGGTGATCGAGGTCACCAGGATGGGCCGGACGCGCTCGGCGGCGCCGGTGACGATGCCGTCGAGCAACTCGAGCCCCTGCTTGCGGCGCAGGTTGATGTGGTCGACCAGGATGATCGCGTTGTTGACCACGATGCCCGACAGCAGCACCACGCCGATGCGCGCCGAGGGATCGAACGCCTTGCCGGTGAAGTAGAAGATCAGGAACACCCCGATCATCGCCGAGGGCACGGTCAGCAGCACGATGAACGGCTGGATGAGCGACTCGTACAGCGATGCCAGGATGATGAAGATGATGACCAGCGCGGTGTAGGCGACCATGCGGATCTGCAGCTCCTCTTCCTCGGTGAGGAAGTAGGAATTGGAGTCCTTCTCGGCCGAATACCCCGGCGGCAGCCGCAGCGAGTCGAAGATCGAGGTCTCGTAGTTGGCACGCGCCCGGCTGGAACCACGGTACTCCCAGCGCACCCAGCGATCATAGCGCTGGTCGTCGCGCGTGATCACGCCGGGCACCTCACGCGTTTCGACGTGCAGCACGTCGCGCAGCCGAGCGCCGCGCCCACCGGCGCCTAGCAGCGGCTGGTCGAGGACCTCCTGCAGTGTGCGGCGGTCGACGCCGCTGTTCTTGACCCGCAGCACCCACTCCTCCGGCCCCACCTTGAAGCCACGTAATTGCGAGGTGTTGCCGCGCACCAGGGAGCTGATCTGGTAGATCACCTGCTGCACGCTGACGCCGTGCGGCACCAGCGCGTCGCGATCGATCGTCAGCACCAGCTCGGAGCCCACCGAACGGTAGTATTGCTGGCCGCCGGCGGTGACCGTGGCCTCCTCGACGCGCGGGTGGCGCGACGCAATGCGCGCGATCTCCTCGCCGATCCTGCCCAGCTCGTCGTAGTTGTAGCCGAAAAGATGAATGCCGGAGTTGTAGCTCGGCCCGTAGCTCAGCCCGCTGCTGTAGTAGGGATCCTGATCGAATCCGGAGACGTTGATCGACACGCCGGCGTAGCGCGTCGCCATGCCGACCATCTCGTCCTTGACCAGCAGCGGGTAGGCGGTGGTCTCGACCTCGGGCGGGAAGGTCACCAACAGGGTCGCGTAGTTGTTGGCGACGTCGACCGACAGCTCGACCCGCTCGGTGTCGGGAACGCTCAGGGCGTACTGCTCGAAGGGCCGGATCTCCTCCTCGATGCGCGCCGCCTCGGTGCCCTCCGGCAGCGTCAAGCGCACGTACAGCCGGTCGCGGCTGGAGCCGAAGTAGAAGCGCCCGCTGGGGACGTTCTCGTTGAAGAGGTTCCAGGAGTACCAGCCGATTCCGCAGACGATCGCCAGGATGATGAACGGGTGGCGCAACCCGAAGCCGAGCCCCTTCCGATACCACTTGCCGGGCTCGCGTCCGAAGCGCGGTGCGCTCAGCACCCAGCCGCGGCCGGCGGCGGCGGGCATCAGCGTCATCGCCACGAAGAAGGACGACGCCAGCGCGAAGGTCACCGCCAGCGCCAGCGGCAGGTAGTAGTCGCGCAGGCGCCCCTGGAAGATGACGAAGGGGCCGAACACCGCCACCGTGGTCAGCGTGGCCGCGAGCACCGGCACGATCACCTCGGCGGTGCCGCGCTCGGCGGCCTCCTGCGCCGGCAACCCCTGCTCGCGGTAGCGCACGATGTTCTCCAGCACCACCACGGCGTTGTCGACCAGCATGCCGAAGGCCAGCGCCAGCCCGGTGAGCGTAAGCAGGTTGACCGGCACCTCGAAGTGGTACAGCGCGATGATGGTGAGCGACAGCGCGGCGGCGAGCGACAGGCCGAGAAACAGCGGCGTGCGCAGATCGCGCAGCATGGCGAGCAACAGGACGCCGACCAGGACCAGGATCACGATCAGCCGTCGGCCGAGCAGCGCCAGCTCGGCCTCGAGGTCCTCGGCCTGGTCGCTGTACGGCTCGACGCGGATGTCGGGCGGCAGCTCGCGCTCGACCTGCGCCATGCGCGCGCGCACCGCCTGGGCGACCTCGAGCGTGTCGGTGCCGGGACGGCGGAAGATCGACAGCAGCACGCGCTGCTCGCCGTTGACCCGCACGAACTGCTCGGCGGGCTCGTGCACCATCTCCACGGTGCCGATATCGGAGATGCGTACCGTGGTGTCACCGACCCGGGTAATGGGGAGCTGGCGCAGGCGGTCGAGGTCCTCGACGGTCTGCTGTACGCGCACCGCGTAGGCGGTGCCGAGCATCTCCACCTGGCCCAGCGGCATGGTCTGGTTGATCTGCTGGATGGCGTTGAGCACGTCGTACGCCTGGATGCCGTACAGCTCGGCGAGCTCGCTGTTCACCGTAACGCGCACGAACGGGTCGGTGCCACCGCGGATGTCGGCGCGGCCGACGCCGTCGATCGACTCGAAACGCACCTGCAGCTCCTCGATCGCCCAGCGCCGCAGGTCGGACAGGTCGCGCGGCGAGAGCAGCAAATACTCGATCAGCGCGCGCTGCTCCTGCTGGAACTGGCGCGGCGCGTCGCGCGTGACGACCGGCGGGTTGGAGCCCGGCGGCATGTCGTCGCGCAACAGGGTGAGTCGGTCGGAGAGCTCGAACACCACCAGATCGACATTGGCGTCCTCGGCCAGCTCGATGCGGATGAGCGAGTTACCGCGCGAGGACTGCGACGTAACGTGGGTGACCCCGGGAATGGTCACCGCGATCGACTCGATGGGGCTGGTGATGAGCGCCTGCACCGCCTCCGGCGCCGCCATTCCCCAGCCGGTGCGCACCGTGATGCTGGGGTAGTTGCCGGTGATCTCGACCTCCATCGGCAGGTTGATCCACGCCGCCACGGCGAGCAGTGCCAGCGCGACGTAGATCATCGACACGGCCACCGGCCGTCGTACCGATTGGGCGATCAGCTTGCGCACAGCTCCCTCACCTCGTGCAATCCTTCCGTCTTAGTTAAGACGAGTGTTTTCATTATTTGTCGAAGGAAAGTGCAAAAAAAGGCCGCGCACGCCCGTGCGGACGGATTCGGCGCGCCGCAGGGGCGCTCAACCGGGCCGCCGGCCGTCCTCCACCGACCTTGCAGCGCTCGCCTCTTCCTTGCCGTCGGGATGTCCGGGCCAGACCGTCCAGGTGCCGTGCGCCCGCGCCACCGCGCGGCCGCGCGCGTCGATAACCTCGCCCTCGGCGAACGCCACCCGGCGTGCGCGCCGCACCACCCGGCCGACGCCGGTGAGCGGACCGTGGCGCGCCGGATCGTGGAACTGGATCGACAGCTGCAGCGTGCCGCACCATTCCTGCGGCGCGATCGCCGAGATCACCGCAGCGCCCAGCGCCGCGTCGAGCAGTGACGCTACCGCACCGCCGTGCGCCACGCCACGCCGGTTGCGCAGGTGATCGGCGAGCTCCATACGCACCGACGCCACCCCGTCGGCAGCGTCGACGATCTCCATGCCGAGGTGGGTGCCGAACGGGGTGGGCTGAGGTGGGCGACGTTGCGGGCTCATGGCAGGCGGTTCACGATGCTACTGTGCTCGTTCACGAGTCCGGCAGCATAGCATCAGCGAATCACCTGATGGCGGCCGACGCCGCGTGCGCCGGCGAAGCGACGGAGCACCCATGGCCTGGCCCCCGGCAATCGTCTGCAGGCGCATCGCCCTGGTGGCATTCGGGATATCGCTGCTGTTGTACCTGATGGTCACCGGCATGCTGATGCTCCTGGGGCTCGACACCCGGCTGGTCCTGGTGCTGTCGCAGTTCATCGCGCTGTTCGGCCTCGCGCTGTGGCTCGCCCGCCTGATGCGCCTGCCGCTGCGCGAGGCCTTCTCGCTGCGTCCCGCGGCGGCGGTGCATTGGTACATGGTGGCAGCCGCTGCCCTGCCGCTACAGGTCGCCGGCGGCGCATTGCAGTACGCCATCCTGCAGAACCTGCCGCCCGATTCAGCGATGCGGCAGCTGATGGAGGAGACGCTCAACCAGTTCGTAGCGGTCGACAACGGCGTCGACCTGCTAATGCTGTTCGCCGCCGCCGTTGTTACCGCCGCCATCTGCGAGGAGTTCCTCTTTCGCGGCCTCATCCTCGGCCTGCTGGCGCGACGCGCCGGGTGGGTCTCGGCGATCGTGTGGAGCGCCACGCTGTTCGCGATCTACCACCTCAATCCGGTGGTGCTGCTACCGGTGACACTGGTCGGCCTCTATCTCGGCCTGCTGGTGTGGCGTTCCGGATCGTTGTATCCGGCGATCGCCGCGCACGCGCTCAACAACGGTCTGGCGCTGTTCGGCCTTCCCTACCTCATCGACGAGGCTACCTATGAGCGCTATCTCGGGCTGACTTTGGTGGTCTCGCTCGCGCTGCTGGCGCTCATGCTGTACGCCTACCTGCGCCTGAGCCCCACGGTGCCACGCTTTCCCGATCGCGATCCACCGCTCGTCGGCACCGACTGCGCCGATTCAGAGGCGCGCGCGCCGACGGCTACGCCCGTCCCGGGTGCGGCGCCGCGGTGGCCAGAGCGCCTCGAGGGCGATGGGGTCGACCGCCGGCTCGGCGACGGCGAGAAGCCCGAGCAGACCCAGTAGGCCGAACAGCAGCGGGGCCATCAACGGGGCGTGCAGCACCATGCGCGCGATGAGCTCCTCGGGTGCTCCCTGCATGTTGCTCGACAGATGCAACGCCAGGCCGGCGAACCCCGCCAGTACGTCGACCAGCATGATGCCGACGTAGGCCGTCTTGCGGCGTTCGCTACCGCGTCCCGGCAACATCGTAAGCACGATCGCCAGGCTCACCAACGCGGCCGTCGGCCCGATCATCTCGGCCAGCCGCCATCCCTGCGCCGCGTGCTCCACCGAGGTGGTCACCAGCAGCGCGGTGAAGCCGGCCGCGGTAACCAGCAGGAGGGCGCGTCGCCCCGGCACGGCGGGCGCCACCCCACGCGCGATGGCGTCGGGTACCCGGCCAACGCCCAGGGTCTCGTCGCTCCATGCGGCAATCCAGCCAACCATCGCCACGGCGAGGAACGCCAGCGGTGCGAGCGAGGCCGAGCCGAATAGCGCAGCCACGCCGCGCCCAGCGCGACCGACGGCGGCGGCGTGCACCAGGGCGCCGGCGAGACCGACCATCCAGCCGGCGGCCATCGCCGTCGCGTGCAGCCGGTAGGCCCAGCGTCCCGGGCGACGGCGCAATGCCAACACGAAGCTGCTCAAAGCTGCCACCACGCTGTAGGCCAGGGGCACCCAGGCGAGCGTGCGAAGGGCGGGCGGGCCACCGGGCCGCGACACGGCGTGCGAGAGTGTGGCGGCGAGACCGAAGAACAGCAACGTGCAGGCCACGCCGAGGTGCAGCAGCCGATCGCGCGGAATCGGCAGTTCCACGTGCGCAAACGCCGAGCCGCGTGGCGATGGGCTAAGCTGTGCGGCGACTTCGTCGTCGTCCCCCTGCTCGGAACGGCGGCGGTCGCCGTCAACAACGTGTGGATCTTTCACGGGCTCAGTATAGCCGCGTGAAGCTCCCTGACTTCCCGGAGACGACGTGGTTGCATCTTTGCTCATCGCCTGGGCCGCCTGCGCCGCCGGCGCGACGGTCGCGCAGAATCCCGCCGCCGTCCAGGACCCGGCCGCCGTCCAGGACCCCGCCGCCGTCCAGGACTCCGCCGCCCGTCCTGCGGTCGCCGTCGCACCCGACGCCTGGCCGCTGGCCACCATCGAGATCGGCGGGCTGGCAGGCTACGCGCGCGGCAAGGTGTACGACCCGCAACGCACGCCGACCTCGTTCACCGAGGCACTGGCGCGCTTCGCCTTCCACTTCGGCCCCACCGGCGGCGGCGCGATGCGCGGCAACCTTTCCATCGTCGCCGAGGGCGTCGGCCTGTGGATGGACCAGGACCCCGCCGCCGCGGGCGGCGGCTTGAACCTCCTGGTGCGCTACACGTGGGCAGCCGGCCGCTGGCGCCCGATGCTGCTCGGCGGCGCGGGCGTCCTGTACGCCGACGAGCAGATCCCTCCGGGAGAGACAAAGCGCAATTTCATGCCCCAGGCGGGCATCGGGCTACAGTATCTGGTCGGCGAGCACATCGCGGTGGGCGGCGAATATCGCTTCCATCACATCTCCAACAAGGGAGCCACGGAGACGAACCCCGGGATCAACTCGCATCTGATACTCTTCGGACTCTCCTGGTTTCGCTGATCGCCTCGACGATGAACACGATGATCCAAGACTCCCGACGCCGTCTGCCCGCCTGCGCGATCTTCGCTGCGCTGGTGAGCCTGGGAGCCCCCGGCGCGGCACATGCGCAGGGCGGCACCGCGGCGGCGCCGCTGTTCGTCTCGCCGCTCAAGCGCGAGGGCGGCACCCAGTGGAGCGTGTTTTCCGGCCTGGGGATCAACCAGAATATCAACCACTCCGCCCGAGGCATCGACATCGCCACCAGCGGCGTGCGCTGGAGCCACATGTGGGCCGAGCACTTCGGCAGCTTTCTGCGCGGACATCCCACGGTGGCGCTCGAGTTCCTCCCGGTGATGGCCTTCCTGGAGACCGGCGGTACCGTCTGGGGCGTCGGCGCCAATCTGATCTACGAGCATCACTTCGCCGTCAAGGGCCGCGTGCTGCCGGTCTGGAAGCTGGGAGCCGGTATTCTCTACACCAACCACGCGGTCCCTGAGGGCGAGACGCGCCGCAACTTCAGCCTGCTGACCGCGCTCGGGGTTGATTTCATGGTCAGCGAACGCAGCGCGCTGTTCGTCGGCTATCGCTTCCACCACGTGTCGAACGCCAACACCGGATATCGGAACCCGGGAATCAACGTGCATTCGATCATTGTCGGGCTTTCGTTTTATCGGTAATCGGCTGATCAGCGCGACGCGCGGCCTGCGGCGGATCACCCGCCCTCAATCTCGACGACGACGTTGTCTCGCTGAAAAGTAGTCGGCGAGGGCGTCGCGGGTGGAGTAGCGGGGCTGGAAGCCGAGCTCCTGCGTGAGGTGGGTGGTGTCGGCGACCCAGGTGTAGCGAATGTAGTCGAGCAAGCCGGGCGGAAAGCGCAGCAGGCGCAGGCGCCAACCGAGGGCGACGAGAGCGTACAGTAACGGCCCGGGGAGAGCGATGCTCGGCTTGCCGGCCATGCGGCAGATCTCCTTGAACGACACCACGCCGGCACCCGCGGCGTTGAAGGTGCCGGGCGGGGCTTCCCGGATCATCCACCACAGCAGCTCGGCGACATCGTCCTCGTGCAGGAACTGCATCGGCGGATTGGCGCCGGCAACGCGAAACATCAACGGCCACTCGGTGACGTGGGTGACAATGTTGCGCGCGTGCGGGCCGAGGACGATGCAGGCACGTGTTACCACCAGCTCCACCTCCGGGTGCGCGGCGCGAAAGGACGGCAGCCACCGCTCCACCTCGGCCTTGAATCGGCCATACGGGTAAGCAGGGTTGGGGGTCGGCGGAGCTTCCTCGGTAAGCGGCTGCGTTCGCTGTGGGTCGATGCCGTACGACGTCGTGCTGCTCGGATAGACGATGCGCCGTGCTCCGGCGGCGGCGGCGGCGGCGAAGGCGTTGCGCGTGCCGTCGACGTCGACGCGCTGCTCACGCTGCAGGTCATGCACCGGGTCGAACACCCAGGCGAGGTGAACCAGCACCCCCGGGCGAAAGTCGGCGAGTCGTTTCTGCAGCGACGGATCGGTGACGTCCTGCAGCGCGAAGGCGGCGCCCGCGGGCCATCGTTGCGGCGCATTGCGGATGTCGAGGCCAAGCACTTCGGTGCCGGCGTCGACGCAGCGGCGCGCCAGCTCGACGCCGAGGTAGCCGGACGCACCGGTGATGGCGACGCGCTGCCCGCTCACGGGGCCGCCGGGCTCGGGAACCCCGGCATCACGTCGCCGACACGGTTGGTGGCGATGCCGTCCACCCCCAGCTGCAGCAACCCCTGCACCAGCTCGGGGCTGTCAGCAACGTAGGCACCGACGCGCAGCCCCGCAGCGTGCGCCTGCACCACCGTCTCGGGGCGGTCGAACAGCCGCGGTGTGTAGGCCACCAAGTAGTCGGCGCTGGCGCGCAGGGTCTCTTCGACCAGGCGCCGGCGGCGCCACCAGCGGAACACCAGGCCGAGCGGAGAATCCGGCGCCAGGGCGCGCACGCGCTGCAGCGCGCGTGGCGCGAACGACAGCACCCCGACCGCGTCCATCATGCCGGTGCTACGCGCCGCCTCCACCACCCCGGCCTCGATACGGCCGTCGCTGTCAGCGAGCGCCTCGGGCTTGATCTCGACGAACACCTCCGCGCGCCCACGCGCCAGATCGAAGAGCTCCTCGAGGCGAGGCACGCGC
>JASFRZ010000097.1:0-12877 GCA_050114655.1 Acidobacteriota bacterium | reverse complement strand
CTTTCGCGCGACGAGATCTACCGCGACATCTTCGAGAGCTTCTGGAACGACGATGTCGGCGCCTTCACCCAGTCCAAGGGCAGCACCAACCTGGACGCCGCGGCGCTCAGGATGCCGCTGGTGCAGTTCATCGGGCCCACCGACCCGCGCTGGACCTCCACCCTCGAGGCGATCCAGCGCGAGCTGGTGGCGGACTCCCTGGTCTACCGGTATCGCGACCCCGACGGAATCCCCGGGGGCGAAGGCACCTTCAGTGTGTGTACATTCTGGTACGTCGAGTGCCTGGCGCGGGCCGGCCAGCTCGACCGGGCCCGCTTGGTGTTCGAGAAGGTGCTCGGATTCGCCAACCACCTGGGGCTGTACTCCGAGCAACTCGGGCCGCGCGGAGAGCACCTCGGCAACTTTCCCCAGGCACTCACCCACCTCGGCCTGATCAGCGCCGCCTGGAACCTCGACCGCGCGCTCGACGACGTCGGGTGGCGCGACTAGCTAGCCGGCGTCTCCATCGAGGATGGCGACGGGGAACTCCGCCAGCACGTCCCCGAGCGCCAGCTTGGTGCGACCGTTGTCGGCGTGGCGCGCCGCCAGGCTGCGGCCGGTCAGCACGTCGCGCCAGCGCTCCGGAACGCCTCGCGGCAGGAGCAGCTCGGTTCCACGCCAGCTATACCGCGCCGGCAGCAGGACCTGGCGCGTGCCGAACGCCACGGTCCAGCGCGGCACCACCACCACCACCCAGCGATGCTCGAAATGGCGTGCGAAGGCGCACACGCGCGAGCCGCGCGGCCCGCGAGCGGCGAGGGGCAGATAGGCGCCGCTGCGGAACAGCTCGTCGCGCCGGGCGCGAAACTCCAGGCCGCGATGAGTGAGGAAGAGCTTCACCCTGCCGTCCCGCCAGCGCCGCAACAGGTCGCCGAGGGCTTCCGGCGTGACCTCGGCGGCCGTGGGGATGGCCTGCAGTAGCTGCTGGCGGCGATCGAAGTCGACCGGCCGCCGGTTGTCCGGATCGACGAGGCTGAAGTTCCATACCTCGGTGCCCTGGTAGAAGTCGGGCACCCCCGGACTGCAGACCTTGAGCGCCACCTGGCTGAGCGAGTTGAGTGCCCCGTGGTAGGCGATCTCGCGCTGGAAGGCGAGAAAATCGTCGCGGAAGCGATGGTCTCGGGTATCGGTCAGGATGGCCTTGGCGAACTCGACCAGCGCCCGCTCGTGCTCCGCGTCCGGCATGCGCCAACGGGTAAACGCCTTGGCTTCGCGGGCGGCCTTGATCAGGTAACCCTCCAGACGATCGGCGAAGCCTTCGAGCTCGTCGTCCTGCAAGGGCCAGGCGCCGAGCAATGTCTGGTACAGCAGGACCTCCTCGTTGGGCCGCGGCACCATCGCGTCGCCGACGCGCCGCTGGTGTCTCCGGTTCCAGTGCCGCCAGGATTCCAGGTGCCGGTACCACCGATCGGGCATCTCGGACAGCACGTTGATGCGCGCACGGACGTCCTCGCTGCGCTTGGTGTCGTGCGTGGTGGTGGCGCTGAGACCGTGCGAGCCGCGCCGGACACGCCGCTGGTTGAGGCTGTGGAAACCATCGAGGGCGGACTCGATCTGCGAGCGATCGGCGTCCCCGCCGACCTCGTTGAGTGAAACCAGGGCATTGAAGACGTACAGCGCGGTGTCCTCGAAGCCCTTGGCCATCACCGGACCGGAGAGCTTCTGCCACTCCAGGATGAAGGCGAGACGGCGGTTCTCGAGCTCACCTCCGGTGAGCCCGTCGGACTCCTCCGCATCGAGATCGAGCAGCCGCCGCAAAAAACGGAAGGCTCGCTCGGCGCCGGTCCAGGCGCGGTTACGCTGACCTGCCGCGGCGAGCGCGTCCTCCAGGTGGCGGCGGTCGTCGTCGTCGGGAGCGCCGCCCTCGATGTAGGTGCGGTACACCGGCAGACAGGCGGTCAGCTCGACCAGCGCCCGCTCGAGGTCGCAAACGGGGATGTCGCGCCCGTGCGGATCCTCGGCCGCGAGGTCGGCAAGCCCTTCCCCCAAAGAACGCAACTCGGCGGCGAACAGCTCGATGAGGATCTTCTTCTTGCGCGCGTAGGTGACATCGGCGAGCCGGCCGCGCACGCCGACGATGTCGCGATAGCGGCGGCGCAGGATGCGATAACCCTCAGGCTCGACGAACAGCCGGTTGAGCGCGGCGAGGAACTCGTAGCCGGTGGTGCCGTCCACCGCCCAATCGCCCGGAATGCGCTCGTCGCCGGCGAGGATCTTCTCCACCACCACGTACGGCGGCGCGAGGCCCTCGTGTAGACGCTCCAGGTAGTCGCGCGGGTGGCACAGGCCGTCGATGTGGTCGACCCGCACCCCGGTGACCTTGTGCTCGGCGAGCAGCTCCTTGAGACGGGAGTGCACCGCATTGAACACCGGTGCGCGTTCGATGCGGATGCCGACCAGGTCGTTGATGTCGAAGAAGCGCCGGTAGTTGATCTCCTGCGTCGCCAGGCGCCAGTGACACAGCCGGTAGGGCTGCGCCTCGAGGATCTCGTGCAGCATTGCCGCCGTGCCGGCATCTCGCAGCTCGTCGCCCAACTCCCCGAGGACGACGTCGATATGCCCGGCGAGCCGCGGGGACTCCCGGCAGAGGGCAGCCAGGAAAGCCTTGATCTTCTCGCCGCGTACGCGAGCGTCGTTCTTTGCGCGCGGCGTGGCTGCGGGAGCGATGCGCTCGCACGCGCGCGCCAGCCGGGCGCGCTCGCCGCGCGCGAGATGCTCGGCGCGCCACAGGCAAGCACGCAGGATCAAGTGATAGGAGCCGGGACGTACCGGATAGCGTGACTCCCGGTAGCTGAAGCGGAACTCGCCCTCGTGCCGCTCAATGCCGATCAACCCCGCCTCGACGACGTTGTCGTAGGTGTCCTCGAGCACCGGCAACAGGATGCGCGCGTCGCGGCCAGCCTTGGTCGGCCCCCCGCTCCAGTCGATATCGAAGAACCCTGCATAGGGCGAGGCGCGCCCGTACTCGAGCACGTCCCGCCACCACGGGTTGGCGGGATCCGCCGCCATGTGGTTGGGAATCACGTCGGCGAGCAGCCCCATGGCCTCGCTGTGCAGCGTGTCGGCGAGGCGATCGAGCCCCTCGTCACCGCCCACAGCGGGATCGACGTGCCCCGGGTCGATGACGTCATAGCCGTGCTCGCTGCCGCGACGCGCCTTCCAGAACGGCGACAGGTACAGGTCACTGACGCCCAGGTCGTGCAGATAGGGAACGAGCTCGCACGCGTCGCCGAGGTCCACGCCGGTACGAAGCTGGAGGCGATAAGTTGCGCACGGGATTCTGGTTGCAGCCGCACGACGTTCCTGCGACGGCATCACTCCACCCTCAAGGAGAGCTTGGCGGCGACCGCCCCGACGCCGTCGAGCCAGTCGCCGGCGCGTTGGCCCCGTGCGCCGCCGGCGGCGGCGCGCTCGGCGTGCGCGGGCCATTCGGAGCAGATCACGCCGTAGAGGATGTTCTGCGGCTCCCAAAGGTCGACCTCGAAGGGCAAGGAGTCCACCAGGGTGACGGCGGCGCGCAGCTTGTCGAGGATCTCCCGTCGATCCGGGTCGGCCGCCAGCCGGCGGGTCAGATTGGCGAGGGTGTGCTGCAGCTGCAGGGCGAGGCCGGGAGAATCGAGGCTGATATCGAAAGTGCGCGCCAGGTCGATGAGCCGGCGCGTGCGATCGAGATCGAACGGACGCGCTTCGAGCAGCTCCCGTAGTTCCATGTTGAGCAGGTGCCGTGCAGCCGTCTTGAGCGCGTCGGGGAGCGGCAGGCGGTGCTCCTCGAGGAACTCGATCTTGGGATCGTCGGCGTCGAAGAGCTCGTGATAGGTCTCTTCCGCTTTCCTGACCGTCGGACGCAGCAAGCGGTCGGCGATGCGCCGTTGCTCGTCACGGAACAAGCTGTGCAACGAGAATCGCCGGTCGCCGAAGGCGCTGTCGAGATCACGAATCAGGCCGGCGAGATCGGACTCGAACGATTGCTCGGCGCTCTGCGCGAGCGCCTCGGTGGCGACCTCCGCGGGGCCGACCCAGCCGGCGAGGTCGTGGCCGCCGAAGTGGATCACCGCATAAGCGGAGGTGAGCTCATAGTGGGTGATGCGCGATGTGACCCGCGCCCGGCCGATGGCCAGCTTTCGCGGGCCGTTCTCACGCCGCTGCTGCTCGGTCCCTTCGACCCGGTACACGTAAACGTCGTCCTCTCGTTGGTACTCGCCGAACAGGTTGCCCACCGCGAAGTGCGCCGCGACGCGCGACAGGTCCACCCGCGTGGGCGCGACGAGCTGCCGCCAGACTCCCTCACCATCACCGAACGTCTCGACGTTGCTCGGCGCCTTCTTCAGGCGCGCGACCAGCCCGCTCTCGAGGTCTTCGTCAAACACCTCGCACCCGAGCTGAACGGCGCGCGCCGCGTAGCCGAGGATCTGCACCGTCTCGATGCGTGAGATGTCGTCGAAGAACCAGCCGCAGCTGGTGTACATCTGCAGGGCGCGGCGCTGCATCTCGAACAAGCGCAGCGCCGTGACGCGCTCATCGCGTGTCGGGCGCCGCGTGGCGTGTTGCTCGAAAAAGTGCGCGAGCGACTCGTCGGAGCGATCGAGAACGACGTCGATATAGTCGTTACGCGCCTTCCATGGGTCGTCGAACAGCTCGCCCATGCGCTCCTCGTAGCGCTGCGCAAGGGCGTCGCGCAGCCAGTCGAGCGCTGCGCGCAGCGGCGCCCGCCATTCCTGTCCCCAGTCTTCGCGACCGGTGACGCAGCCGCAGTCTGAGCGCCAGCGCTCGACGCCATGCGCACAGCTCCAGGAGCTCGCCTCGACGATCTCCGCCTCATCGGTCACCTCGTACCCGTCGAGGAACTCGGCGTAGTTGGTCAGCCGCACGCCGTCGCGCCGTCCAATTTCCTGCAGCGCCCAGGCCAGCGCCATCTCGCCGTGACGATGGTGATGCCCGAAGGTCTCGCCGTCGGTGGCGAGGTGAACCAGCCGGTCGCCATCGGTGCCCTCGCACAGGCGACGGGCGAGCCGCGCACCGTCGTGCAGCAGGCCACCGAAGGAGACTTCGCGGGCGATCCGATCGTCGAAGAAGAAGACCACGATGGCGGCGCCCGAGGGTAGCTCGACGCGATACGGACGGGTGGTATCGAGACTGTCGGCGTCGACGTCGTGCCATTGCTCCTCGTCCAGGCCGCGCACCCGCCGCGCCTGGCGTGGCGACAGGACGGTGAAGGCGATGCCGTGCGCCGCGAGGATCTCCAGGCAATCGGTGTCGACGGCGCACTCGGGCAGCCACATGCCCTCGGGCTCGCGGCCAAAGCGATGGCGGAAGTCGCGCAGCCCCCAGATCACCTCCGTGCGCCGGTCCCGCGGGCAAGCCAGCGGCATGATCAGGTGGTGGTACGCCTGCGCCATGGCGGAGCCATGACCGGAGAAGCGTGTCGCGCTGTCACCATCAGCCGCAATGATGCGCCGGTACAGCTCCGGGCGCTTGCGTTGCAGCCAGCTCAGCAGGGTCGGGCCGAAGTCGAAGCTGATGTGGCGATAGTTGTTGACGATGCGCTCGATGCGTCGCTCCCCGTCGAGGATGCGCGCGGTGGAGTTGGGGGCGTAGCACTCGTCGGTGATGCGCTCGTTCCAGTCGTGATAGGGGTAGGCACTGTCCTGCACCTCGATCGCCTCGAGCCAGGGGTTCTCGCGCGGCGGCTGATAGAAGTGGCCGTGGACGCAGATGCGGCTCATAAGCCGCTCTCCTGGCGCTCGTAGATAACCGCCGAGCGGCCGGCCATCTCGAGCCGCGCTGCTCCGCCGTCCAGCTGCGACGGGGTGTGCTCTCCTTCGCCTCCCCAGCGGGCGGCGGCGGAATCGAGCCGCCGCATCCAGGTGCCGGCAAGCAGAGGAATCGTGACCGACGCCGCTGAGCGCGAAAAGTTGAAGCCCAGCACGGCGATACGTTCGCCGCACCAGCGGTAGACGGCGAAGAAGTCGGGTTGCTCGTCGTCGCGCTCGATGCGCATCGCTTGCTTCGACGGCCTGGCGAGGGCGGCGATTGTTCGCCGCAGGTGCAGCAGCTCGCGATAGTAGTCACGCAGGTGGCGGTGAGCTCCGTTGTCGCCGAGCTCGTGGTGCAGTGCAGCACGAACAAAGGTCTGTGGGTCGGCCGGATCGAGGGCCTCGTTGCTCCAGCCGAAATCGGCGAGCTCGGCGCGCCGTCCGCGGCGCACCGCCTCGAGCAGATCTTCGTCGGCGTGATCGACGAAGTACGGAAACGGGCTGGTCTCACCGTATTCCTCGCCCATGAACAGCAGCGGCAGGAAGGGTGACAGCAGCACCACCGCGGCGGCGAGACGCAGATCGGCGGGCAGAAGGTGCGCCGCGAGACGATCGCCCGCCGGGCGGTTGCCCACCTGGTCGTGGTTCTGCCCGAAGACCACCAGCCGCTGCGCCGGTACGGAGCCCGCCGGACTGCCGTGGCGACGGCGGCGGAAGCTCGAGTACTGCCCGGTGTAGACGAAGCCATCGCTGTAGGCGTCGACAAGCTGCTCGAAGGAACCGAAGTCGCCGTAGTAGCCGGCGCGCTCACCGGTCAGCAGGGCATGCAGAGCGTGGTGAAAATCGTCGCTCCACTGCGCGTCGAATCCCTCACCGCCGCAGTCCGCGGGTCGCACGACCGCGTCGTCGTTGCGGTCGTCTTCGGCGATGACGTGCACCTCCCTGCCCGCGGCACGCCCCGCCCGGTGGACCATCTCGGTCAGCTCCCGCAGAAAGGTGATCGGGCTGTGATCGAAGATGCCGTGGATGGCATCGACGCGCAGGCCGTCGACCCCGAAGTCGACGATCCACTGACGCGCGCTCTCCAGGAAAAATCTGCGCACCTCGTCACTGCCGGGCCCGTCGAAGTTCACCGCGTCTCCCCAGGGCGTGCGATAGCGATCGGTGAAATAGGGACCGAAGCGGCCGAGCACGTTGCCCTCGGGGCCGAGGTGGTTATAGACGACGTCGAGCACCACCGCCAGGCCGCTGCTGTGCGCCGCCCGCACCAGCTCGGCGAGGCCGCTCGGGCCGCCGTAGGTGTTGTGCACCGCGAACGGGAACACCCCGTCGTAGCCCCAGTTGCGGGCGCCGGGAAACTGCGCCACCGGCATGAGCTGCAGCGCGGTGACGCCAAGATCGCTCAGCCCGTCGAGGTGCGGAAGGATGCCCGCGAAGCTGCCCGACGGGCTGTAGGCACCGACGTGCAGCTCGTAGAACACCAGCTCGTCCCGCGGAACGCCGCGCCAGCCGTCGTCCGCTACCGCTTCCGTCGTGTCGACCACCTGCGAAGGACCGTGCACGCCGTCGGGCTGCAGGCGCGAGGCGGGATCGGGGCTCTCCTCTGCGCCGTCGAGGCGATACAGGTAGCGCGCACCGGTCGCGACGTCCGGCACGGTGGCGCGGAAGTAGCCGCGCTCGCCGGGCTCCAGCGCCACGCGCCGCTCGTCGCCGAGAGTCCGCACCTCCACCCGCTCCGCCCGCGGCGCCCATACGGTGAAGCGACAGCGCCCGTCGGCCAGCGGCACGGCCCCCAGGGCGTCAATCGGATCGAAGCTCGATGCGTTCATCAGTTCGGTGCTTCAGCGCGACGAGCAGGGTGAGGTATTCGCGCAGTTGCCGGGTGAGCAGGAAGCGACTGCGCACCAGCTCGCGACCATTGCGCCCCATCGCCTCGCGCCGGGCCGGGGCCTGCAACAGGTAGCGGATGCGCAGTGCGGCACCTTCGGGCGTGTCGACCAGGAAGCCGGTGTGGTGGTTCGCAACCTGGATGCGGATGCCGCCGGAGTTGCCGCCGATCACCGGCTTGCGCTTCCACAGAGCCTCGGTGACGGTCAGCCCGAAGCCCTCGCGGGTCGATTTCTGCAGCACGATATCGGCGGCACGCTGCAACGCGTTGATGGTGCGGTGGGCATCGGCCGGCAGCATCAGCACATGAACGGCGTCGTAGCCGCGCGCCGCCTCGTTCACCTCGCGCAGCACCATCTCCCCCTCCGGGTCGTCGGGGGCTCCACCGCCGGCGAGGACGAGTTGCAGTGACGGGTGATGACGGCTCGCCATGCGGTAGGCCTGGATGACGCCGACAGGGTCCTTGAAGCGATCGAAGCGCGACACCTGGACCAGCAGCGGGCTGTCGGGGTCGATCCCGAACCGGTCGCGCACCTCGTCGATCTCGCCCGCCTCCAACTCGACGTTCTTCTCGCTCAACGGGTCGATGCTGGGGGGAACGATGTACTGCGGATGGGGCAGCTCGCGGGCGAAGTCGACCAGCGAGAAGATACTCGCGTGGTAACCGGAGACGTGCTTGCGCAGCCGGCGCCAGACGGCCCGTTGCGGCCGGCTGACGTCGATGTGGCAGCGCCACACCCATACGCCTGTACGATCCGGGCAGTAGTCCGCAAGCGCCGCCGGCTGGGGATCGTGGATGAAGACGAAATCCGCTTCCTCGAGCAGCTCGCGCATCTCGGTCGCATTGCGCTCGTTGGTGCGGCGCCAGACTTCCCACTCGTCGTCGTTGATCTCCACGCCGTCGCCTTGGAGCGTGTTGTGCATTTTCTTGGTGCAGCGAAAGAAGTCCTCCTCGCCGCGGATGACCTCCCAGTGGGCGTCGATGCCGAGCTCGCGGGTGAGGGGGACGAGCTTGGTGAGGATTTCGGCGACGCCGCCGCCGGAGGCGGTCGAGTTGACGTGCACCACGGTGGCGCCAGCGAGCTCCGCGGCGAGCTGTCGAAGCTCCATAACGGCGGCCTCCCCGGCGATCTCCGCGTAGGTGTCGAGGCTCGCCTGCAGCGTGTCGGTTGCCGTCGTGGCCATCATTGCTCGGCTCCCGTTTCTTCCCGCATGATCGTCGCGAGCCGCGCCCGCAGCTCGGTGAGGTTGGTGAAATACGGATCGACGTCGGCGAGGCGGCGGCACGCTGCGTCGTAGTCGCCGGGCAGACAACTGAGCCAGGCGCGCAGATCGTCGACGTGGTCGGGTGGCCGATGGCGGGCGTCGATAACGTGGTAGAAGACGCTGCCGTCGGAGAGCTCGGGAACGATGCGTGCCATCTCCGCCGGGTTCTCGGCACGCACGCCGGTATCGAAGACGACGAGCTGAGAGCGAACGAAGTGAAAGGGCGTTCGGGCCGGCAGCCAGGCAAGCTGCTCGTGCAGGTCGAGGTGGTCGTCGATGATGTCGATAAGCTCGGCGCGCAGTGCTTCGAGATCGTCCAGGATGGTCGGGTCGACGATGGCGAGGCGCTCGGCCAGAGCGTTGGCACCGACCTCGTGCCACACCCAGGAAGCGAAATCGTTGTTGAACTCGCGCTCGCGGAACTTGGGCGCCAGGAACCCGCCCCAGAAGTGGTGGTAGATGCTGCTCGGTGGGATGGCGACGAGCGCGTCACGCAGCTCGCGGATGGTCCAGACCTTGCGGCCGGTGGCGATGGTAATGGCGGCGCAGTCGAAGACGTCAAAGCCCCCGACCTCGGTTGCGCTCACCTTCTCGCCCGTCTGCTTGCCGGCCATGCGATGCCCTCCTGGTATATCGATGAATGCCGCGGACGCACGCCGCTCCCTGATCATTGTGGGGGCCCGCAGCGGTCGGCGGCCATGAGACCAGGCCCCCTGTCTACGTAAGTATCAGACGCATGGCGCTGTCAGAGGCTCTCCTACGCCCGCTGCGCCCAGCCGCGCTACCGGCGCCCCGGCGGTCGCTGTCGGAGACTTCCCTACCACCGTCTCGGATGCCTGCCGATAGTGAGCGCATGCTCCCTGCTCCTACCCTGGAGACATGAACAACTCGCCGCGCAGGAAAAGCTCCATGCACAAGGCCCGGCTCGAGGTCACCTTGGTCATGGTGGAGTGGTGATATGGAACCTACCGACCTGAAAGCACTTGCAGCGCTGCCCTATCGACCCCGACGAATCGTCTGCCCATTCGACCTCGCCGATGAGCACCACACCGGTTTGCAGGCCGCCTTCGCGCTTGCCGAGCGTCTCGACGCCGAGCTGCGCGTCGTGTACGTCCTCCACAGCCCTGTACCACCGCCGGTTCAGCCGGGGGAGTTCCCCCTGCCCGACCTCGACCAGCAATGGAGGGATGCGCGCGGAGCCGCCGAGGATAGCCTCGAGAGCCTGCTCGCCGAGTACTCCGAGCGCTACGGCGTCGACGCCGCGCTCGAGATCGTTGTCGGCATCCACTACAAGGAGATCGTGCGCTACGCCGAAGAGGTGGCCGCCGACCTCATCGTGATGTCCACCCACGGCCGCCACGGCTTGCAGGAGAGACTGCTCGGCAGCACCGCGGAGCGCATCGTCCGCCTGGTCAACTGTCCGGTGCTGACGGTTCCTCCGGAGGCTGGCGAGCTGGAGCCGCGGCGCGTCGTTGTCGCTACCGACTTCTCGCCGTTTTCCGATGAAGCGCTGCCGGTGGTCCGCTTCATCGCCGACGTCTACGACCCCGAGATCACCTTGGCGCACGTGCTGCCCGCGTATCGCAACCCCGCGATTCTTTCCCAGGCAGGCACGCCACCGATCCTGACGCGCGAGTGGCGCGAGAGCTGGCGCGAGTCCGCCCACGAACACCTGGCGGCGCGTGCGCGCCTCGTCGGCAACGGCGGCAGGACCTCCGTCAAGGTCCTGGAGAGCGGCGACGCGGGCAAGGAGATCGTCGCCTTCGCCGAAAAGGAAAAGGCCGACCTCATCATCAGCGGCACCCGCGGCAGTAGCGGCCTGGACCGGATTCTGCTCGGCAGCACCGCGGAGGAGATCGTGCGGCGCGCGCACTGCGCCACGCTCACCGTGACGCCGGACTACCTCGAGCATCCGACGCGGCGCGAAGAAGACGAAGAAGAAGAAGAACGAAAACTCGAGCACGTCGCAGCGAAAGGAGCGACCCATGCGTATTGAGCACGGAACGCTGACCGCCGACCACGAGATGCCCAACTGGGACCTCGACCGGGGCCGCGGGATCCGCACCTGCACCTACCGTGCGGATTTCAAGGAGAAGTTCGACAAGGTCCCCGTCGTGAGCGTCAGTCTCAGCGGGCTCGACGTCGTCACCGTCGACAGCCGCGTCGCGGTGGAAAGCGACGTCGTGGCCGTCGATACCGCCGGCTTCGAGGTCGAGTTCACCGCACACCATGAGGAGCAGGTGCGCAGCGCCACGATCGACTGGTTGGCGCTGGGGGACTGAAGTCACGCCCTGCCGGCGGCGCGCGGTGGAGAGTCCGGGAGGCTGACTCTGACCACGCGCCGCTACCCCTTGACGACTTAGGTATGTTCCGCCATAATGCCTAAGTCATTTAGGGATGAAGCCCGCCGGATCACCCGGCGGGCTTCTCTTACCGCGGGGGATTTCAAGCGATGGCGGGCAGCAACCTCTTCACCGGCACTCTCGACCTGTTGATCCTCAAAGCCCTCGAGAAGGGGCCCCTGCACGGCTACGCCATCGGTCGCTGGATCCGGGACACCGGCGGCGGCCCGCTGCAGGTCGAGGAGGGCGCACTCTACCCGGCACTGCACCGGCTGCAGAAGGCCCGCCTGCTGTCGGCCGACTGGGGGCAGACCGAGACCGGAAGGCAGGCCAAGTTCTACGAGCTCACCGCCGCCGGCAGGGAGCAGCTCGCCGCCGAGACGGCGCGCTGGAACGAGCACGCCGACGCGGTCGCCGCGGTGCTGAGCGCGGAGCGTGGGGCGTGAACCGCCGCGACGGTCACGACGACCGAGATCGGCAGCGGCCGGACGGCGCCGATGAAACGCGCCGTGGGCCCGGACGCTCGCTGCGCGTCACCCGGCATGCTCCCGACGTGGCGCGCGACGTCACCGACGAGGTCGAGTTCCACCTCGAGATGCGCGCCGCGGAGCTCGTCGAGCAGGGCATGGAGCCTGCGGACGCACAGCGCGCGGCGCGGCAGGCTTTCGGTGACCGGGCGCGGATCGAGGATCGCACCCGCGCCATCAGCGGCCCCGCAGTCCAGCGCGAGCATCGCGCCGAGTGGATCGCCTCGTTGCTGCGCGACGTTCGCCAGGCGCTCCGCGGTCTGCTCAAGGAACCCACCTTCGCGCTGACCGCGATCCTCACCCTGGGTTTGTGCATCGGCGCCAACGTAGCGGTCTTCACAGTGGTCAATGACGTCGTCCTGCGGCCGCTGCCCTTCCCCGACGCCGACCGGCTGGTGACCTTCTACAACGGCTACCCGGGCTCCGGCATCGAGCGCACCAACAACAGCGTGCCCGACTACTTCGACCGGCAGAATCTCGAGGCGCTCGCCGGCGTGGCGCTGTACGACCAGGTATCGGCAACGATCGGCGAGGGGGCGGCGTCCGCCAACGTCTTCATCTCGCATGTCAGCCCGCCGTTCTTCGACGTGCTGGGCGTAGCGCCGGTGATGGGCCGGACGTTCGACGCCGATGACGGCGTCGTCGGGCAAAACCACAACATCGTCGTCAGCCACGCGTTCTGGCAGAGCTACCTGGGCGGTGCCGACGACGTCCTCGGCCGCACCGTCGAGATCGAGGACAGCACGTTCACGGTCATCGGCGTGATGCCGGAGGACTTCGAGTTCGTCACCTGGAACGCGCAGGTGTGGTTCTCCTTCGCCTGGCCGGAGCAGATGCGCACCGCCTACCACCGCAACAACTACCGCATGATCGGTCGCCTGAAGCCGGGCGCGACGGTGCAGCAGGCGCAGCAGCAGCTCGACGCGCTCAACGCCGAGGTGGCAGCAGGCTATCCGCCGGAGGCGCGCCAGTCGCTCGCCGCGGCCGGCTTCCACTCTGTGGTGCTCAGCTGGCAGGATGACCTGGTGCGCGACTTTCGCGCTCCGCTGTACCTGCTGTTGGC